>CASEHS010000018.1 GCA_949287815.1 uncultured Bacillota bacterium
TACGCAGTAAGGACGATTTCCGATCTTATGCGTACGCAGGGATATTCTTATTCCGATTTTGCGGTTCTTATGCGTATCAACGCGCTGACGCGTTCTTACGAGCAGGAGTTTTCAAAATACGGTATTCCTTTTAAAGTGTTCGGCGGTTTCAGATTCTATGAAAGAAAGGAAATCAAAGACCTTTTGGCTTATTTGCGAATTGCAAATAACCCGTTTGACAGCGAAGCGGTGGTTCGCGTCATCAACGTTCCTAAGCGCGGTATCGGTGCAAAAACGGTTGAAATTCTCGAAAAATATGCGGCGGAAACGGAGTTATCCGTTTACGATGCGTTGCTCGACGCGGACTCTTTGCCGCTGAGCGGTGCGAGTAAGCAGAGGGTAAAGGAGTTCGGTACGCTGCTGAAAAACTTTGTATTGCGCGGCGCGGAAACGAGCGCGGACGAACTCGTTCGCGACGTGATCAACGACAGCGGTATTCTGACTATGTATCAGGACGATTCGGACGAATCCCTGAACAAAAAAGCGAATATCGACGAATTTGTCAATTCCGTGGACGAGTTTTGCAAAATGAATAAAGACGCTACGCTTGCCGATTTTCTCAATCAGGTGACGTTGAGTTCGGATACGGACGATATGGACGACAGCGATTATGTCACTTTGGCGACCATACACGCCGTCAAAGGGTTGGAATTCAAGACTGTCATTTTGGTCGGATTGGAAGAAAATATAATGCCTTTGTCCCGTGCAGCGCTCGACGATGACGAACTTGAAGAAGAGAGAAGACTGATGTATGTGGCGATCACGCGTGCGAGAGAAAGAATTTGTTTTACCCGTTCAAAGAGCAGATATCTCTACGGAAAGAGAGAACAGACGTTGCGTTCCCGTTTTATTAAAGAACTTGCACCCGTTTTGGATGTTCCGCCCGAGCGTTCGACGTATGCCGATTATGCGGCAAGGCGTTCTTCCGATTCTTATTCAAGATATACAGGATACGGTTCGGGAAGTTATTCTAATAACAGATTTTCTTCCAATTCAAGGTTGGATGACGACGATTACGGCTATCACAGCGACGTTCTTTCGCCCTCCGCATCGGGCGGCTTTTCCGCCGCCGCGGGCGTGCGTTCAGGTTTTGCCGCGCAGGATACGAAAACCGTTTCAAAAGGCAAAGACGTATCTTCGCTCACTTCGGGCGTTAAGGTCAGACATCCTAAGTTCGGAGACGGCGTGATCGTTTCCGTTCGTGGAGAGGGCGCAAATAAAGTGCTGAACGTAAGTTTTCCCGGATTTGGTATAAAAGCGCTTTCCGCGCAACTTGCGCCGCTTACAATTTTGTAATGCTTCTTGCGCGATTACTGTTTTATAATGATTACTGTTTTATAAAATTTATATCAGAATTTATTTCAGAGGCCGTGGGTCGGCAAAACTGCGTTTTAATGCCGCTTTTGCAAAGCAGGCAAGGAGAGGATTATGGACAGAATGAGAGAACTTGTAGATATACTGAACAAGTATGCCTACGAATATTACGTTCTTGACGCGCCCTCTGTTTCGGACAGAGAGTACGATAAATTATATGATGAACTTCTAGAATTGGAAAAGGAGCGCGGTGAAAGGCTGTTCGATTCTCCGACGAGGAGAGTAGGCGGTGAGCCGATCAAGGCGTTCGGACGCCATGAACACATAGCGAGGTTGTACAGCCTCGATAAAGCGGTAACATCCGAGCAGATGGACGCCTTTTTCAATCGCGTGGAAAAGACTTGCGGGAAAGTCAATTATTGCGTGGAATATAAGTTTGACGGGCTGACGATCTGTCTTACCTATGACGAAGGTAAGTTTGTGCGTGCGACAACTCGCGGAAACGGTGTGGTCGGTGAAGACGTTACGGCGCAGGTGCTTACGATCCGCAGTTTTCCGCTTTCGGTATCATACAAAGGGCTTATGGAAGTAAAGGGCGAAGCGGTTATCCGCCTTTCCGTGCTGGAAGAATATAATAAGCGCGCCGCAGAGCCGTTGAAAAATGCGAGAAATGCGGCGGCGGGTGCGATCCGAAATCTCGATCCTGCAGTGACGGCCGAAAGAAAACCCGAAATTCTTTTTTATGACGTGAATTATCTTTCCGAAGATAATATTTCTTCACAGCAGGACGCCGTGGCTTTTCTGAAAAAGGAAGGTTTTAAAGTTTTTCATTTTTTCAAGGTATGTTCTTCTAAGGAAGAAGTGTTTGACGCGATAGAGGAAATAGAGGTAAACAGAAAAAAAATAGACGTTCTAACGGACGGCGCGGTCGTAAAAGTAGATTCTTTTTCCGCAAGGGATACGCTTGGTTTTACGGATAAATTTCCGCGCTGGGCGATTGCGTTCAAGTTTGAGGCGGAAGAGGCGGAAACGACCGTCAAAGATATCGTTTGGCAAGTGGGCAGAACGGGCAAACTTACGCCGCTTGCACACGTTTCTCCCGTCGAACTTGCGGGGGCGACCGTCCGCCGCGCTACGCTCAATAATTACGGGGATATTCTTCGCAAGGGAGTCAGGAAAGGCAGTAAAGTTCTGATCCGCCGCAGTAACGAAGTGATTCCCGAAATTCTCGGCGCGATCGACCGAAGAGAGGATGAACCGCCTTTGCAAAAGCCCACGGTATGTCCTTATTGCGGAGGTGAGGTCGTAGAGGACGGGGCAAATCTTTTCTGTGTGAACCGTCTGTGCCGTCCGAGGATTGCGGCTCAACTTGCAAACTTTGCGAGTAAGGGCGGAATGGATATAGAGGGCTTTTCGGAGATGACGGCGTACCAGCTCATCGACGAGCGAGGCGTGAAAACGTTTTCCGATCTCTATGCTCTGAAAAAAGAAGATCTTGCCGATTTGGAAGGGTTCGGAAAGAAAAAAGCGGAAAATCTTCTTGCCGCGCTGGAAAAGAGCAAAAACGTAACGCTCGATCGCTTTCTTTTTGCGCTCGGTATTGACGGGATCGGAAAAGTTGCGTCCAAAGACCTTGCCGAGCGGTTCGGCTCTTTAGAAAGGGTGCAAAATGCCCGCGCGGAACAGCTTCTGGAAATGCCCGATTTCGGAGAAAAGACTGCCGCAAATATAGAGGCGTATTTTTCGGATGAGGGTAATAAAACGGAGATTGCGCGCCTTCTTGCTTTCGGCGTGAAGCCGTATGTCAAGGCGGTCAATCTTTCGGGCGCATTTTCAGGCGAAAAGGTCGTCCTTACGGGTACTCTTTCAAGACTCGGAAGAAACGAGGCACAGAAACTTATTGAAGAGGCGGGCGGCGTTTGCCAAAGTTCGGTTTCCGCAAAGACAACCCTCGTGATCGCGGGAGAAAGTGCGGGCAGTAAACTTACCAAAGCACAGTCGCTGGGTATTCCCGTAATCGGTGAGGAAGAATTTTTCAAACGGCTCGGAAAATAAAAGAGGACTTGGCAGAAACAATGTTTCGGGTTAAAAAAATGCTTGAAAAAATTTTGTGTTTCTGCTATAATCTTAATTGTGGAAAATTGGGCTTTTATTTTTGCGGATTTGCAGGATAAGGGCGGGAGACAGACTATGTTCAGTATGACCGGGTTCGGAAAAGGGGAATATAAACAAAACGGTATCGAGATGACGGTGGAGATCAAGACGGTCAATAACCGATATCTGGATATTTCCGTAAAAAGTCCGAAAATTTTTATCGCTTATGAAGAAGTGATCCGTGCGGCGGTGCGCAAGGTGATCACTCGCGGACATTTAGATATTTTTATCAATTTCGTGGATAAAAGGGAAAAACCTAAGAGTCTGTATGTCGATGTTCCTGCCGCACAGAGCTGGAACGATGCGGCCGCAAAACTTAAAGGACTGTTTCCCGATTTAGAGAACGACTTTACCCTTTCTTCACTGATGAAGTGTCCTGACGTTGTGAGGCAGGAAGAAGTGCAGGGCGCGGACGAACAGCTTGTTGCGGCGCTCGAATACGCGCTTGGGCTTGCTCTTGAAAATCTGAACGCTATGCGCTTGAAAGAGGGCGCAAAACTCAAAGAGGATATGCTTTCCCGTATGTCGGAGATCGAGCGCCTCGTTGAAAAGATAAGGCAGCGCGCTCCGCTCGTTGCGGAAGACTACCGCAAAAAGATGCAGGAACGCATGAAAGAAATTCTCGAAGGAGTAAATTACGACGAGGGAAGACTTCTCACCGAAGTCGCCGTTTTTGCGGATAAATCCAACATCGATGAAGAACTTACCCGTTTGAATTCTCATATTTCTCAGTTCCGCTCTATCTGTGAAGAAGAAAGGGTGGGAAGAAAACTTGATTTCCTCGTTCAGGAATTCAACAGAGAAGCGAATACCGTCTGTTCCAAAAGTAACGACCTTTCGGTTACCGATTCGGGGCTTGCTTTAAAGAGCGAGATCGAGAAAGTTCGTGAACAGGTTCAGAACGTAGAATAGTTAAAATTTATATCAAGATATATTATTTCGGAGGTAAAATATGATCAATCAACCCTCTGTCGACAGTCTGATTGAAAAACTCGGAACAAAGGAAAATCCCGCATCCCGCTATGCGCTTTGCGTGGTCGTAGCTAAACGTGCGCGCCAGATCATCGATCAGGAGCAGAACCAGGGAATCAGCGAATTGCCCGGCAATGTAAAGGAAATTGCGCTTGCTTGCCATGAGATCGAGCGTGGAACTCTCACAATGACCAAAGACTGAAATTTAAGGTTTCAGTCGAGTTGCGTCTACTCATTTTTTTGCTCCGGATTTTTTTCGGGGCATTCTGTTTTTTATTAAGAAGTGATCGGATAGCCTAAAAAGTATTGAAAGAGAAAACGGCAGGTAAGTACACAGTGGAAAAAAGAACGGCGGAAGTGATCGTCGATATCGCGCACAGCGAAGTCGACCGCATATTCGAATACCGTACGATCGACGGCGTTGAAGAGGGGAGCAGAGTGAAAGTTCCCTTCGGCAACAGAGTCGTAGACGGGTTCGTTATGCGGCTGAAAGAAGAAAGCGATTACGACTTTACAAAACTGAAAAGCATACTTTCCGTTGTGGATGAAATTCCTGCGCTTTGCGGTGAATGCCTGTCGCTTGTTTTTGAAATTTCAGCGAGGTATCATTGTCCGAAAGCTTTGGTTTTAAGGCTTTTTCTGCCGGGCGAAATGCGCAAGGGCGCGGTTCGTGAACTTTATAAAACTTATGTCGTACCCGGGCAGAATTGCGATATGCCGATTTCCGCGAGGGCAAAATCCCGTGCGGCGGCATTGCAGGAAGTAAAAGAAAAAGGGCGGATCGGCTATACCGAACTTTGCGCCGCGTTCGGAAGAGGTGCGGTAGCCGCGCTTGTGGAAGCGGATGCCCTGTCATTGGTCAAAGAACGCATAAACCGTTCTCCTTATAAGCAAGTCGGGGGAGCTTCTGCCGTACACGATCTTACAGCGGCGCAGCAGTCGGCAGTGGAAAAGATCAAAAGTTCGGATAAAACCGTACAACTTCTGCACGGCGTTACGGGCAGCGGTAAAACGGAAATTTATCTTACACTGATTGCCAAAACGCTTTCGGAAGGTAAAAACGCGATCTTTCTCGTTCCCGAAATTTCTCTTACGCCGCAGATGCTTTCACAGCTTCGCGCGAGGTTCGGTTCGGCTGCTGCAATTATGCACAGCGGGCTTTCCGCAGGCGAAAAGTTTGACGAGTGGTGGCGGCTTCGCACGGGCGAAGCAAAAATTGCGATCGGGGCAAGAAGCGCGGTATTTGCGCCGATGGAAAATCTAGGCGTAATTGTAATTGACGAAGAGCACGACGGGAGTTATTTCAGCGAATCAAACCCGAGGTATTCGGCGGCAGAGGTCGCGAAATTGCGTGCGGAGCGCAACGGCTGTAAACTCGTTCTCGGCAGCGCGACTCCTTCGGTAGAAACTTATCTCAAAGCGCAGGAAGGGGAATATGAACTTATTTCTCTGCCCGAACGCATAAACCGCAAGCCGATGCCTGAAATTATTATGGCGGATATGCGGCGTGAGGTAAGGCGAGGAAATAACAGTGCTTTTTCCGCAGTTTTGCGGGACGAGCTTTCTGATTGTCTTGCCGCTGGGAAACAGGCGATCCTGTTTTTAAACCGCAGGGGGTTTGCGCAGAGCGTCGTCTGCCGAGAATGCGGTTATGTTGCCAAATGCGAATCGTGCGACGTTTCTCTGACTTATCACAGCGAAGAAAATTGCCTTAAATGCCATTACTGCGGGGCGCAGTATAAAATGCTTCGGGCTTGTCCCGAATGCGGCGGCGTGCATTTAAGTTATACGGGTACAGGCACGCAAAAAGTTGTCGGAGAACTGAAAAAAATATTCCCAGAGGCGCGTATTCTTCGAATGGATAACGATACGACTTCGGGAAAAGACGGGCATTTTAAAATTTTAAAAAAGTTTGCGGACAGAGAGGCAGATATTCTTGTCGGCACGCAGATGATCGCAAAGGGACACGATTTTCCCGCAGTGACGCTTGTGGGAATTCTCGATGCGGATATGAGCCTGCATTTTTCCGATTACAGGAGCAATGAGCGTACCTTTCAGCTTATAACGCAGGTCGCGGGCAGAAGCGGCAGGGCGGACGAGCAGGGCAAAGTGGTTTTGCAGACCTATGATCCGGCAAACTATATTCTTCGGTTTGCGACTTCTTATGATTACGAAGGCTTTTTTAAGCACGAAGTGTCGCTCAGAAAATCTACGGCATTTCCGCCTTTTGCAAAGATCGTTCGGGTAATGGTCACGGGCGGAGAAGACGATAAAACCCTTGAAACGCTCAAAAACGTGTACTTTGCTCTTACGGAACTGTACGAGGCAAATAAAAGCGAGTTTTTATTTTTTAATAAAATGAAATCGCCCATCAAGCGTTTGCAGAATAAATTTCGCTATCAGGTTTTGATGCGGATCAAAAATAATTCTTTATTGCCCGAAATTTACGAGCGCGCGCTTAAGTTTACAACGCGCGATACACTCGTTTATGTGGAAGAAAATCCCGCAAATCTGTCTTGACGGGAAGTAGGTTTTTTAATTGTAATTTTTCGGCAGAAGATAAGAAATCAGGCGCGCAGGCAGTACTTGCGCGGTACGGAGGTAAAATTATGGCGATCAGAAACGTGGTACAGGTCGGGGATGACGTATTGAGGAAAAAATGTTTTGAGGTCACGGTATTTGACGAAAAACTTGCCGCCCTTCTGGACGATCTTAAAGATACGGTAAGGAAAGAAGAGGGTGCTGGACTTGCCGCACCGCAGGTCGGGATTCTACGCCGCGTCGTCGTTGTGGACGTGGATGAAGGCTTTTTTGAATTTGTCAATCCCGTCATAGTGGAAGCGAAGGGAGAGCAGACGGGATATGAAGGCTGTCTTTCCGTGCGAGGAAAACGCGGTATCGTCACTCGTCCGAATGTGGTAAAGGTCGAGTATTCCGATCGCAAAGGTAAGCGTAAAAAACTTGTTGCGCGCGGTTTTTTTGCGCGTGCTGTCTGTCATGAACTCGATCACTTAGACGGGATTTTGTATACAGACCGTGCCGAAAAAACGGAAAACGTGAGGGACTGAAAGAATGAAAATCGTATACGCGGGCGCACCGGAATTTTCGGTTGCGCCTTTAAAAAAAATAATAGAGAGCGGCTTTGATGTGATCGCTTTACTTACTCAGCCGGATAAACCTGTGGGAAGAAAGGCGGTACTCACGCCCACGCCGCTGAAAGCGTTTGCGTTGGAGCAGGGGATACCCGTTTTGGATTATTCCCGTGTTCGCGATCATATTGCAGAACTTTCGGCACTCGGGGCGGACTGTATGGTCACCTGTGCTTACGGTCAGATTCTGACAAAGGAAGTGCTGGACGTGTTCCCGCTCGGCGTGTATAACGTACACGCCTCGCTTTTGCCGAAGTACCGCGGCGCGTCGCCTATTCAGCAGTGCATCGCCTGCGGCGATTGCGTTACGGGCGTTACCGTTATGCGTACGGATGTGGGGTTGGACACGGGTGATATGCTCTTGCAGCGCGAAATTCAGATAGCACCCGAAGATACGGCAGGCACGCTTTCGGAAAAACTTTCCGTGCTAGGCGGAGAGTGTATCGTCGAGGCGTTATGTCTGATTGGAAAGGGAGAAGCAAAATTTACTCCGCAGGACAATTCCCGTGCCTGCTTATGTAAAAAAATCTGTAAAGAGGGTTGTTTTATTGATTTTTCGGAAAGTGCGCAAACGATCGTAAACCGCATCCGTGCTATGAACCCTGCGCCGCTATGTTATTCCTATCTCGGAGAAAAACTTGTCAACTTCTTTACCGCAGCGGTTTGTACGGAAACGGGAGGAGAAAGAACGGGGGAAGTATTCCGCGCAGATAAAACGGGTATTTACGTTCGGGCAGGAGAGGGCTGCGTAAAGATCCTTGAATTGCAGGCAGAAGGCGGCAAAAAACTCAGGGCGGCGGATTTTGTCAACGGCAGAAAAATTTCTGTCGGTGACGTATTCGGAGGAAAGAGATGACCAATCCTTTTTGCGATCCGTATGCCATTTTGTTTCAGGTTTACGGCAGCGGAGCTTATTTAAAACAGGCGGTTTCTTCCGTTCCGATCGAGGAGCTGCACCGCGCAAGGACGGTAAAAATCGTCTACGGCGTAATGGAAAACGATTTGCTTTTCGATCATTATATTCGCGCATACGCCGCGAAAAATCCGAAACTACCCGTGCGCATTATTCTGAAAATTGGATTGTATATGCTTCTCTTTATGGATAAAAAAAGGTATATGGTCACAGATAATGCGGTTACTTTTGCAAAAAAGTTGGGCAAAGGCGGCGCGGGCGGATTTATCAACGCATTTTTGCGCGCTTTCGATAAAGATAAAGCGGTTTTACCCAAAGAAGAGATAAAAAACTTTTCCGTTCGGTATTCTTATCCCGAATTTGCCGTGAAAAGACTTTTAAAAGAGTACGGTGAGGACGCCGAAAAAATAATGTCGGCAAATCAGCAGGGCGTGTTTGTGCGTTTTGCCTGCGGAGAGGAAAAAATCAAAGAATATATAAAAGATTCCGCACAGGCTACGCCTTTTGAAAAGACGTATTGTTTTCCGTCTTTTCGCAGGGATGAAGGCTACGATGCGGGAGAGTATACCTTTCAGTCGGTCGGTTCGGTTGCGATCTGCGAAGGTGTAAAGGCTTGCGAAAATCTTCTGGACGCGTGCGCCGCGCCGGGAGGGAAGAGCGTGTTGCTTTCGGAAAAATGCAAAAAGGTAACTTCTTTTGAACTTCACGAGCACCGCGCCGCGCTGATACAAAGTTATGCTTCGCGTATGGGCGCAAAAAATATTGAAATTGTCTGCCGTGATTCTTCCGTATACGATGAAGCGTATGCGGAAAAATTTGACGCGGTACTCGTAGACGCACCTTGTTCTGGATTCGGCGTCGTCAATGAAAATCCCGATATCAAATTTTTCCGAAAGGAAGAAGATCTTATAGAAATCAATAAAACGCAGAAGCGCATTCTTGAAACCTGCTGCAAATACGTAAAAAAGGGCGGTATGCTCTATTATTCCACCTGTTCGGTGTTTTCAGAGGAGAACGACGGAGTGGTCGGAGGATTTTTGAAGGACCATACGGATTTTGCCGCGCAAGATGCGCAAAGCCCGTTGCCGTTTGTGCGTAAAAAATACGGTATTCAATTTTTGCCGCATATCTCTATGGGGGCAGGGTTTTATTTTTCGGCTATGCAGAAAAAGGGCTGATCACGGAAAAATCAAACCTGCAAAGATTGGTCAGAGAAGGAGAAAAACGCAATGAAGGAAGTTTTACAGGATCTTTCCTTTGCGGAGATCACAAAACTTGCGGAAGAGTACGGAGAGAAAAAATTCCGCGCCACACAACTTTATCGCGGGCTTATGCAGGGGCGCGCAATTTCGGAAATTTCCGATTTATCCAAGGCGTTCAAGGAAAAACTTCTGGAACGGTTTGAAGACAGGCCCGTTGTGATCGAACAGGTATGGAGGGCTTCGGACGGTACGGAAAAATATCTTTTCCGCCTTTCGGACGGCAACCTTATAGAGGGAGTGCTGATGTCCTATAAATACGGAAACACGCAGTGCGTTTCCACGCAGGTGGGATGCAGAATGAACTGTGCGTTCTGTGCCTCGGGACTTGCAGGACTGATACGAAATCTTACTTCGGGGGAGATCCTTTCGCAGATCCTCGTTGTCAATGCGGCGCACGGCGGAACACTCGAAAAACGCGCCGTCACCAATATTGTTCTGATGGGCAGCGGCGAGCCGCTAGACAATTACGACAATACACTCGCATTTTTAAGAAACGTTACCGCGGAAGGCGGGATCGGCGTAAGCGCGAGGAATATCAGCCTTTCCACCTGCGGACTTGTGCCGAATATGTACAGACTGGCAGAGGAAGGCTTGCCTATAAATCTTACAGTTTCTCTTCACTCGCCTGACGATGAGGAGAGAAAGCGCATTATGCCCGTTGCAAACGCCTATTCCATAGCGGATATCTTAAAAGCCTGCGAATATTATTTTGAAAAGACGGGCAGAAGATATATTTTTGAATATTCGCTGATCGCCGGTGAAAATTCCGATCGTGAACACGCGGAAAAACTGATTTCGATTCTGAAAGGAAAGCCTTGCCACGTAAATCTTATCCGCTTAAACGAAGTCAAGGAAAAGAATTTGCAGGGCATTTCCGAAAAAGAGGCGTATCGCTTTTTGGGGCTATTGGAACGTGGCGGGCTTTCCGCTACGCTTCGCCGTCAGATCGGTTCGGATATCGGCGGTGCGTGCGGTCAACTGCGCGCAGGATACCTTGCGGAAACGGAAAAAAAGAATTAAAAACCGAAAAATGATTTTCGTTCGGGTCTGTCAGCCGTCGGTTTTTAATCGAGAATCTATAACAAGAATTTTATAGTAAGGATTTTATAACGGGCGAATTGACAACGCGACATATTTCTGCTATCATAAAACCAATTCAAAAGGAGCGGGAAAACGCTTCGGGAGGAACAAATGAATAAAATCAAGATTGCGCCGTCAATCCTTTCTGCCGATTTTTCGGCGATGGGTGCGGCAGTGGAAAAACTGGAACTTTGCGGGGCAGACCTCATACATTGCGATGTTATGGACGGTACTTTTGTGCCGAAAATTACTTTCGGCGCGGATATGATTGCGGCGGTGCATCGCCATACGGCATTGCCGCTCGATGTGCATCTGATGATCGTAAATCCTGAAAAACATATCAAAACTTTTGCGGACGCAGGCGCATCTTATATAACCGTACACAGTGAAGCGTGCGGGGATAATCTTAAAAATGTTCTGAAAGAGATCCGCCTTGCAGGTGTGAAGGCGGGTGCGGTTATAAATCCCGATACGCCGCTTAAAACCGTTTACGATTGCTTTGAATACTGCGATATGCTTCTTGTTATGAGCGTTTTTCCCGGGCTTCCCGGTCAGAAATTTATCGAAAGCGTGCTGCCGAAAGTGGAAGAGGCGCGCTGCATTTTTGAAAAGCAGGGTTTGAACGCGGATATCGAGATAGACGGCGGTATCAATGAACAGAACGTGCGTCGGGTGAAAGACGCGGGCGCAAATGTTTTAGTTGCGGGGAATACCGTTTTCAGATCGACCGACATGAAAAAGACGATAGAAGAACTGAGAAATTTGTAAAGAGGATTTGATTTTGAAAGGGATCATACTTCTCAACGGTGAACCCTATGAAGGGCAGATAAATAGGGATAAAGAGGATTTCGTAGTCTGTGCCGACGGTGCGCTCAGTTGGGCAAAAGGAAAAGTTCGCATAGATGCCTGCGCGGGGGATTTTGATTCGCTCGGTTATATTCCCGAAGCGGCGATCGTTTATCCTTCCGAAAAGGATTATACGGACGGTGAGATCGCACTGTTTATGCTCATCGATAAAGGTTACAAAGAGATAGAAATTTACGGCGGCGGCGGAAAAAGGGAAGACCATTTTTTCGGAAATCTTCAACTTCTTTATGCCGCTTATTTAAAAGGGGTAAAAGCCGTTCTTAAAACCGCGTATTCGGATATTACTTGCGAAAGCGGAAAAATTGTTTTTGACGGGGAAAAGGGCAGAACCGTTTCACTTGCACCTGTCGGACTTTCGGCTCATATAATAAAAAGTGAAGGATTGAAGTACCCTTTGAAAGACCTTACGCTGTCGGCAGGGACTTGCCGAGGTGTAAGCAATATCGTCGTTTCCGATCACGCGTTTGCGGATTGTGCAGAGGGTGTGCTTTTTGTCTTTCGAATAAATAGTGCGGAGTGAATTTTGAAAATTTATTGTTTCAGACCGCCTGCGGCGGTGCGCTTTGTTCTGCGCCTGTTTGTTCGTACGGGAGATAAGAAGGGTTGATTTGTCTAAAATATTTTAAATGAATGATCGTTATCAGTAAAACGCGCCGTCTTGCCGAAATGCAAGACGGCGCGTTTTATTTAAAAATTAAGCGTAAGAATTGTTTATTTTAAAAAATTATTGATTTTATGATAAAAAGATAACCGCTGATTTATTGTAAAAAATACACAAAGATGTAAACGAATGTTTGCAGTATTGTTGATAATTTTTTTTGATTTGTACAAAAATAAAGAAGAAAAATGTCGAAAAGAGAAAAAACAAGCCAAAATTGTGGATAACTTTTAAGGTTTTATTGGCATACAGGCTTATTTTGTTAATTTATACAAGCCTTTTTGTGGATAAACGGGAAAAGAATGTGCATAAGTTTAAGTTATCCACACCTTTTTAAGAATTTGTCCACAAAGATAAAAAATTTAAAACGGTTGCGCATTTTTTTAAAAGAAATGTAATCAGAGATAAAAGCGGCTCGGATTACGCAAAAAAAATAAATAAAACCGATTGAATTTTTAGCAAAATATGATATAATAAATAAAACAGGTTCAACTGAAAGTGTGAGAGGGGAAGTTATGGCTATCTTTTTAAAAATAATTGAATGGAAGTCAGATAATTCTGAGAAACTTGTACATAAAGTTCAGATCGACGGAAGAGATATCAATTCGGGAAGTAAAATAGTGGTAAGACCGTCTCAAAAAGCCGTATTCGTTCATAAAGGTCAAATTGCGGACGTTTTTGATGAAGGTACGTATTCACTGAAAACCGAAATCTTGCCTATTTTGTCTAAACTCGCGGGAATTGCTTACGGATTTAAAACGCCTATCACCGTAGATTTATATTTTGTGAATATGAATCTGCTTACGGATATGAAGTGGGGTACGGCAACGCCTGTTATACTTCGTGATCCTGAATTCGGAATGGTTCGCGTGACAGGCTACGGCGCTTTTGCGTTTCGGGTAGGCGACTGTGAAGTATTCTTGCGGGAATTGTTCGGAACGAAATCTTCTTTTGAAACTGCCGATATCGTAGGGTATCTTAAAAAGATCGTTTTGTCGGGACTGAACGATTGTCTTGGACAGAGTGGGCTTTCAGTGCTTGATCTTGCGGCAAACACGCTTGAATTGCAGCAGGAGATCACGAAAGTGGTCAAAGAGAAATTTGTCGCGCTCGGGCTTGTCCTTTGTGATTTTCTCATTGAAAATCTTTCTGTTCCCGCGGAGGTGCAGAAAGCGATCGATGAGCGTACAAAATACGGTATCGTCGGGGATAAGACGGATGTGATGATGAAAGTCGCTGCGGCTCAGGCAATGCAGGATGCGGCAAAAAATCCCGGAAGCGGAGCATCGTTTGTCGGGGCAGGCATGGGCTTGGGGCTCGGTGCGGAATTCGGTAAAGCCATGAGCGATGCAATGAAACCTGCGCAGAATAAGGAAGGAAAGTTTTGCCCTGCGTGTGGCGCGTCCGTTCCCGCAAAAGCAAAATTTTGTACGGAGTGCGGTTCTTCGCTTGGCGGTGGGGTGTGCCCCAAATGCGGCGCAAAAGTGGACGGGAAGGCTAAGTTTTGTCCTGAATGCGGCGGAAAGCTTTGATTCATTTTTATAAAGTTACCATGCAGAGAATATTTTTTTCTGTATAGCAAAAAATTTCAGTAAAGAGAAAATTTATTTAAGGAGAATAAAAAAATGGCAAAAATTACGGCAGATACTTTGATTGCAGATTGTCTTAAACTCAATCCCGATTCACCGCATATCCTGATGTCTTACGGTATGCACTGTCTCGGCTGCGCAATGGCACACGGCGAAACGATCGGAGAAGCTGTGAGCGTGCACGGCAAGGATCTTGACGAGTTGCTCGAAAAGCTCAACGAAGGTATTGAAGAGTAAAAATTTAAAAGATAAAAAACCCGCCGCGGAAATTTTTCCGCGGCGGGTTTTTTATGTTAAGTAAGATATTTTCTTGGTATAATACAAGTTACTGATTTTTGTTTAAATTCAGTAATCAGTCCGCTCCCTTGAAAACTTCCGAAGGAGGTGCGTCGTACATCTTGGAAAAACTGCGGTAAAATGTTGTCATGGAATCAAACCCGTTTGCAAATACAAGTTCGGAAATATTGGGGCTTTCTTCTTTTTTAGCCTGTAAAACAATATTCTGGATACGGATCATATTTACATAATTATTCAGGCTTTCGCCGATATAGGTATTGAAAAGCCTGGAAAAATAGTATTTATTATATCCGAAAACGTCTGAAATGGAATCGAGCGTGATCGGCTCGCTGTAATGATCGTCAATATAGTTGATTACATTTATTACCGTTTCGATTTGGGGCATGGTCGATACCGATACCCGCTTATAATGGGATAACAAATTTCCTACTATGACGTTTGTATAACCTTTTTTTATAAGTTCAATGTTGGATCTGTCTGTTTCCTGGGCTATGGAAATATTTTTGATTTCGTCCAAAGCGTAGAAGCAGGATAATAGTTTTTTGTTAAATGCGCGATCCGTAAGGTGTGACGGCAAGGTCTTTGTTCTGAAAATGGCTGCAAAGTCTTCCGAGTATCTCGGTCCTATGACGAGAACGAAGTATCTGTAAGAGGGTGCAGGTTTAAGTGCGTGTATTCCGCATTTATGTACAAAGACGATATCGTCTTTTTCCGCATGGAAAGAAACACCGTTTACTTCGAAATCGATCCCGCCTTCTTCGACGTACAGGATCTCTATGCAACGGTGAAAATGTGCATCGGTAAGAACGTTTCCGCCGTGGCTCAGATAAACCACATCGGCTTTGTCATGAAAGGATTCATAAAAAAAATTTTTTTTCATAAATGTCAATATTCGGTAGATAAAAATGGAAATTTGAGACGAAATTCGCAATATTCAGTGGTATTATATCATTGACAACGAATGTTGTCAATCTTTTAGGAGATTAACGGAAATGAAAATCGTTATTATCGGATTTGGCGGAATGGGTTCCTATCATAGCACATTGCTGAAAGAGTATGCAAAGGACGGAGATCTGGAACTTTGCGGTATTTATGATATCGATCCCGAACGTGTAAAAGCAGCGAAAGAACAGGGTATCAAAGCGTATGCTTCCCCTGAAGAGATCTGGAATGACAAGAATGTGGACGCGGTACTCATCGCGACTCCGAACGACGTGCATGAAGAATATGTCGAAGCGGCTGCGGCGGCAAAGAAAAATATTATCTGTGAAAAGCCTATCGCGTGCAATAGCGCTCAGGCTGAAAGAATGTATAACGCTGCGGAAAAGGCAGGAGTCGTTTTTGAAGTTCATCAGAACCGTCGCTGGGACGATGATTATCTGACGGTCAAAAATATCATCGCGCAGGGCAAGATCGGGGATACGTATCGCATAGAATCGCGCGTGATGGGCGCAAACGGTATACCCGGAGCTTGGCGTAAAGAAAAGAAACGCGGCGGCGGTATGATGCTCGACTGGGGTGTGCACCTCATTGATCAGATCCTGCTTGCCGTACCTTCCAAAGTGGAAAGTCTGTTCTGCGAATACAGCTATATTTACGGAGAGGAAGTGGATGACGGGTTCGATCTTCTCATCAACTTTGAAAACGGTGTAAAAAGCCGTATCATAGTTGCTACCGATTGCTTCCGTCCTATGGCGCGTTGGCAGGTTTACGGTACACAAGGTACCGCTACCATTCAGTCTTGGGATCTTTCGGGGGGCATCACTTGCGATGCGGCAACGGAAAATACGCATATCGAGGGAATACGCGCAGGTAACGGTTTCACCCGTACAATGGCGCCGCGCACCGGAAATTCCGTGCAGGAATATGAACTTCCCATTGTTCATGCAGAGCCGTTTGCATTCTATAAGAATTTCGTCGCGGCGTGCGAAGGCAGAGAAAATGCGCTCATTCGCCGTGAACAGGTGCTTAGGGTATTCCGTCTTATGGAAGCGGCGGAAAGATCTGCTGCGGAAAACGTGGTCATTAAAGAAAAAATCTGATCGCTTTGCGGCAGATTTCTGTCGCAAGCGAGTAAATAAATAATTTGTCAAAAGGGAGAAAAGAAAATGAAAATAAGCGTAGTCAGCAGTATTCTCGGCGATTACAGCCTCGATGAAAGCCTGAAATATCTTTCGGGTCTCGGCGTCGATCAGTTTGAGTTGGGCGTAGGGGGATATCCCGGTAAGGCCCACGCCGATGCACTTGTTCTGAGTAAGGATAAGGCTGCGAGAGAAAAATTATTGGAGACATTCAAAAAATACAATATGGGTATCTCCGCTCTTGCCGTACATGGAAACTGCGTACACCCGAACAAGGAAATTGCGGCGTCTTTTGAGGCGGATTTTGAAGCGGCGTGCGTGCTTGCCGGTCAGATCGGCGTGGACAGGCTGGTTACTTTTTCGGGTTGCCCCGGTTCCGATCCAGACGCTAAGGCTCCGTCCTGGATCACTTGTGCTTGGCCTTCCGATTATCCTAAGGCTCTCGAATGGCAGTGGAACGAAGTGCTGATCCCGTATTGGGAAAAGGCTGTAAAATTTGCGGCGGATAACGGCGTCAAAAAAATCGCTTTGGAAATGCACCCCGGGTTTTGCGTCTACAATCCCGCAACTGTGCACAGACTTCGCAATGCAGTAGGAAAACTCATAGGTGCAAACCTGGATCCTTCACATCTTTTGTGGCAGGGTATGGATATCCTTGAAGTGATCCGCGAACTTGGCGATGCACTCTATTATTTCCATGCCAAAGATACTCAGCTCGTTGAACACAATATCCGTAAAAACGGTGTTCTCGATACAAAATCCTTTACAGATATTTCAAACAGATCGTGGGTATTCCGTACTCTCGGCTACGGGCACGATATCGGGCTTTGGAAACAGATCTTTTCTGCTCTGTTTGTTGCAGGTTATAATGATTCCATTTCTATTGAACATGAAGACGGACTTATGTCCCCTAAGGAAGGCTTGGAAAAGGCTGTAAAACTTGTGCAAGAGTCCATTATCCGTGAAGGCAATACAAATATGTGGTGGGCGTAAATTAAGGAGGTAAATCAGGATGAAATTCGGAGTTCAGTTATATAGTTTGAGAGAAACAGCGGAAAAAGAAGGCGCGGAAAAAATTCTGCAACTCGTTTCCGAAGCAGGGTATGACGGCGTTGAGTTTGCAGGTTTTTACGGAAAAACGCCCGAAGAGATGAAAGCTTTGTTGGAAAAATATCATCTGGAACCGATATCAGCGCATATCCGTTCGGAAAAAATAGAAGAAAATCTTCCTTATATCGATGCTTTGGGAATTAAGTATGTGTTTATTCCTGGGGTCGGAACGGATGAGTTTGAAACGCCTGAAAAATACGCGGAACTTCTTGCAGCTACGAAAAAGGCAAAAGAATTACTGGCTGCACGCAATATTGTTTTCGGTTACCACAATCATGCGCATGAATTTGCAAACGGCAACGATTACTTGGCGAAGATCATGAAAGATGCCGATATAGGCGCTGAACTGGATGTGTTCTGGGCGACTGTGGCGGGTTTGGATGCCGTAGAAAAACTCAAAAGTCTTGGCGATGCTCTCAAATTTGTACATATCAAGGAAGCAGCAAAGGAAGATCCCGTGGAAAATGCACAACCCATCGTCGGCGAGGGAGCTGTGGATATGGCAGGCGTTTTCAAAGTCGTTAAAGACAAAAAGATCCCTTGGGCGATTCTGGAAGTAGAGAAATATCCTTGCGACGTAGCGGAATATCTCAAAAAGAGCCTTGAAAACATGAAAAAATTGGCAAAATAATTGTTTTGTTCTCTGCGGATTTATTCCGTGAAAAATAAAAATTTATCAAAATTAATTTATCGAGGAGAAGGAAAATGGAAAAGAAAATCAGAATCGGTGTCATCGGTTGCGGCGGTATTGCAAACGGTAAACATATGCCTGCGGAAAAGAGAAACCCGATGGCGGAAATGGTTGCTTTCTGCGATATTATTGAGGAAAGAGCGATCAAAGCTCGCGAAGATTTCGGTAAACCCGAAGATAAAGTTTATACCGATTACAAGGAATTGCTTAAAGATAAAAGCATTGATGCTGTACTCGTATTGACCCCGAACTGCGCTCACTGCGAGATCACGGTTGCGGCTTTGGAAGCAGGCAAACATGTTCTTTGCGAAAAACCTATGGCAATGAACTATGAAGAAGCGAAAAAGATGCTCGCGGCAAGAGATAAGTCGGGCAAAATTCTTACGATCGGATATCAGAACAGATTCCGTCCCGATTCTTTATATATGAAAGACCGTGCCAAAGAAGGTATGTTCGGAGACATTTATTATGCCGAAGCGATCGCGATTCGTCGCCGTGCAGTTCCTACATGGGGCGTGTTCATCGATCAGGAAAAACAGGGCGGCGGACCTTTGATCGATATCGGAACGCATGCGCTCGATCTTACTTTGTTTATGATGGATAATTATGAGCCTGCTTACTGCGTAGGTAAAACCTTCCATAAACTTAATAAACAGAAAAATACAGGTAATGCTTGGGGTGACTGGGATACCGAAAAATTTACGGCAGAAGACAGTGCTTTCGGTTTTGTAGTAATGAAAAACGGGGCAGTCATTTATCTTAAATCCAGCTGGGCTTTGAATATGGCAAATCCGATTGAAGCGGTTACGACTATCTGCGGCGATAAAGCGGGTGCAGATATGCTTGACGGGCTTCGTATCAATACCGTTATCGGCGGCAGACAGACTATGATCCTTCCCGATATGAGAGCAGACAGCGTTGCTTTCTTCGAAGGAAATTCCGCGAATGAGCCTCAGGATCTGGAAGCGCGTTGCTTTACAAATGCAATTCTCGGCAAAGGCGAATTGTATGTAACTGCTGATCAGGCAGCGGTTGTAACAAGAATACTGGAAGGTATTTACGAGTCTGATAAAACCGGCAAACCTTATTACTTTGACTGAGGAGATTAAAAATGAAAGTTACGGTTGTTTGTGAACATAACAGAGCTATGGATTCTGAGGAGGGTAAAAAAGCCTATCCGGAAGGCATGGAAAATTGTATTGCCGAGTTTTTGAGAAGTGCAGGCCATGAAGTAAAGACGATCCTACTTGACGATCAGGGCGCGCACGGGCTTGACGATAAATTGCTTTCTGAAACAGAAGTCATGTTCTGGTGGGGACATCTCTATCATGGTGCTGTTGCGGATGATTTGGTCGAGAAAATTGCCGATAGGGTCCAGTGCGGTATGGGAATGGTTCTTCTCCATTCGGCGCATATGTCTAAAATTTTCAGACGCCTTTTGGGAACTTCCTGTACATTAAAATGGAGAGAAGACGGAGAACTGGAAAGACTTTGGTGTGTTTATCCGACACATCCAATCGCCAAAGGTCTCGGAGAATATATAGATATTCCTCGTGAAGAAATGTACGGTGAGCCTTTTGATATTCCTACGCCCGATGAACTTGTTTATATCGGCTGGTTCCGCGGCGGAGAAGTGTTCCGCGGCGGTTGTGTGTTCAACCGCGGCAGAGGGAAGATCTTTTATTTTAATCCCGGACATGAAACATATCCCACATACAAAATTCCCGAAGTTCAGAAACTGTTGAATCAGGCGTGTGCATATGTTGCTCCTGCGGAGCCTATTGTTGAAAAAATGGTTTGTCCGCACATTCCTGAATTCAGTGTAAAAGACTGATTCTTGATCGTAAATTTTGATTTAAGAAATATTTAAGTGCTCTCCGTAATTTCATGCGGAGAGTGCTTTTTTGTTAAGCATTAAAAGGGAGAGCTTTTGACTTATGTCAACAGCTCTCCCTTTTTAATTTTATTTGATTTTGAAAGTTAAATCAGCCGACTGTCGGTTGTTTACGAAGCAGTAAGTAACATATGCTTACAAGTACCATGGCCGTAACGATGCTGACAACAACAACTACCACTATTACGGAAGGATTAGCGTTATACAGTTTAGAAGTACTGATATAACCTTCTGCAACGACTTTACCGTCTTTCACGTATTCCGCCCAAACTTTTCCGGATTCGTCTTTTTTGTTATCATAAATTTTCAGCGTTTCTTTGTTTTTCAGGGTCAAGGTAGTACTTCCGTCGTCAGAGGGTTCCTTCAGTGTGAGCGTAACGCTTTCGCCTTTGTCCAGCCGTGCATAGCGCCAAGATCCGAGAGAAGTATCTTCTGATGCGCTGCCTTCAAGTATGTAAGAGGCGGGGATAAATCCGTAAACCGTTTGAGAGTCATTTTCTATACTGACAAACAGATAATCAGTATCCAAAGAATCGTGACTTAAAAGCGACAGAACTTTAACTGTTTTTCCTTTAACAAGAGGTGTACGATAGAGGGGTAAATCTGACAGCATCATAGGGTATCTGTAAAGACCTACAGTATTTGATGTGTATCCAGTATCAAAAGAACTGTCTTTCAGGTATTCGGCGGTATCTATTAAGGATGATTGCGTCTTGTTGGGTATAAGAAAATATTCATATCCCGTTTCACTGCAAAAAGCGGCTATCAAACCGTATTGGCAGTCTGTAAGAACGATTCCTGTTTTTTCCGAAACAGTTTTTTCATAGTTTTGATAGGGCAGTTTTTGTGTTCCTGCGCTTTCCATATCCAGTCGGATCACCAAAGAACCTTCCGTAAGGGAAACTATTTTAAGATCATTTGCGGAAGTTTCGGTAAGCGGAGTGTAAAGCATGTCCTCATACACTCCTTCGGCTGAAAGGTTTTTAAGACAGGAAATTTCTGCGCTTTTTGTCTGAATGATAAAGCCGTCGGAAAGAATAAATACGGTATCGTTTTCAAAGCCGAAAGCAAAATCGAGAACAGGCTTTTCAATATCTGTTTCTGTATAGACAAATTCCTGAGGAGCGATAGTGATTTTTTTATCGTCTTTGCCTCTGATAATTCCGACATTGGTCAGTACGTACAGATCTCCTGTCCAGTCGATAAGAAGTTTTTGTGCTGTTGAATCAAAAGAATCTGCAATTTTACCCGTACTTTGATCGGTTAAAAATTCATCCTGCGTTAGTTCGCAGACGTTGCCGTTTTCGTCAAGAATAAAAAGGTTACCGTAAAGATCTGCGGCAAGATCTTTCGGGGTCAAGCTTACTGAACCGCTTCCCGTAACATTTCCGCTTTCATCAATGCGATAGGTAGTTTGTGCCGCTCCCGTATCGGAAATTATAAAATAAGACCCGAAAGAGTAAACAGCGGCGATCGGTGCACCCAAAACATTGGTTATTTTTTTCAGCGATTTTTCTTTGTATTCCGAAAGATATATCGAATCGTTTGTTGCGATCAGAAAATTATCTTTTCCCGCACAGATAAATTGCGGTGTAACAGGGGTTTCCTTATCAATTAAAGGGAAGGTTGCGGTTTTGTCTCCGCGAATTGTAGCGGATTTTTTCTCTTTATCCGCGATAACAATGGTTTGGTTATAAACCGAAATATCGCTTGCGCCGCTTTTTCCGATTTCATAATCAGTAAATTCGTTTAGAGTCAATGAATAGGTAAGAATACTTTTTCCTGCAACAATATACAGAAGATCGTTTTCTCCGTCATTGTAACGCCTTATGGATTTTACGTTTTTGACCTCTGCGTTGTTCAGATGCAGGGGATCGTCATTTCCGTATTTATAAAGCTTGCTTGTAGCTGCATCGGCATAATAACAAATACCTTCGGAAGCAAAAAAAGTGGAAACGGATGAGGGTAGCGGAGGAGTGGATACACCCGAGGCGGAAACATTAATAATATTATTATCAATGGAATAATAAACAGTATCTCCGTCATTAGAAAAAGCAGGAACGGTGTTACCATCCGATTCATCCAGTTTCTCTGATGTTGAAAGAATGTCATTTCCGTCCATTTTCGTTTTATAAATTTTTATATCATTCGTGGCTACGCTGGAATAGTAAACATTCTCTCCGTTGATCAGAAAAGAGGCGCATGTTCCGATCTCTGTTTCGGTGATCGGTGCGGAAGGGTTATTGCAAGGAATATAGGCTATCGGAGATTTTGTGCTGGATTTTGCTACAAAATACAAGTTTTCTCCGTAAAAATTTAAGGAGGAAACCGTTGTCCCCTCATCCAGTACAGCAGTAGAATATGTTTTTGTCGCTCTATTATAGATGTGTATTTTATTTGAGTCCGATATAGCAAAATAATCTTTGCTGAGCGCAATGTCAGAAGGGGAATTCAGTTCCAGATATTGTTCATAGGAAGACGGAACAAACAACGATGTTTCCTCGCCCTCTTTTGTTGGCTGAGCTTTTGCGGAAACAGCAGCAAAATTTACGGCGGTAAATGCCGCCGTAAAAATCATAATCGATATTAATACGGTAATAATTGATTTTTTCATAATCCTTTCCGTTTTACCGCCTATAAGAATTTTAAAGGCGTTTTTGACAAATTTGTAAATATAAAACCATTATAGCACAAAATTCGACGTTTGTCGACAGAATTTTAAATTTTCAGATAAACCTTTGCGGCTCTTTCTTTTGCGAATTTTTCCAAAAATTACCAAAATTAATTGAATAATTCAAAAAAAGAGGCATATGAGTGCCTCTTTTAGGTGGTAAAATTATTAAAAAACAAACATATGTTCGTATTTTTGTGGCAGACAAACTGGTTTTGCCGATATTTGTATGTAATAATAAATTCACGGCAACGGCCAAAGAGAGGGAGCGATAAACGTGGAAGATTATCAGAAGGTTTTACTTTATTTATACCCGAGGTTGAAGCGCATGGCAAAAAACGTCGGGCAGATTGTGGAAGCGAGAGCGGTTTCTTCTGTTTTTGACAGAGGATGCGCCGAGCGAAGCGTGGAAAAATTGCTGGGGTATATCAGTCTGAAACAAAATCTGCTTTTCTTGAACGAAAAAATGGATGAGTTGCTGGAAACGCTTTCGGCGGAAGAAAAATTTTTGCTCGAATATAAATATTTTCGCAGAAAGCGTGTGCTGGATAAAGCGGTGTCGGAAATTTCTTTTTCTTTTTCCGAACGGACCTATTTCAGGCGTCAGGCACGGCTCGCCGAGAAAATGGGAAGGCTTATGGCTCGTTCCGGATTGGATAAAGATTGGTTTTGTTCCGCTTTTGAAAATGTTCCGTATATGGCATGTATTCTTGAACGGATAAGCGAGGGCTGTGAACAGCAGTTTTCCGACAAAAGGATACATGCCACGCCGCATTACCGTAAGTCGGCGCAGAAGGTAGGGGAAAACTGTATCCGCGGAAAGATTATCTGAACCGATTAAATCAAATCCGGTTTTTTCTGGTTTTGTTCGCCTGTTTTATCGAAAGATGTCCTGCGTATCGTCCGAATAATTTATGTTGGTGTTTTTCTGCGGGCGGAAGAGAAACCATACCGCTAAGATCGCCGCGCAAGCGAGTATGCAGGCAAGCACAATGCCGGTGACATCTTTTTTTTGCGGAACTGGTGACGGATCGGGCGGGTCGGTAAATTCGGTGTTTTCGGGATAGTCAGGCTTTGAACAGGCGGATGCGGGTACATAGCCGAAACTTCCGTTCAGGTATACATAATAGCAAAGCGCCGAGCCGTAATAAAAAGCTCCGTAATAATCCGCACTCAAAGTGATTTCTTCCAGAAATCCGTCGGGAAAAGAGGGCTCGTCCGTACTGTATGTTACCTGAATCCTATAGACAAGATACGGTGTTTGCGGTAAATATGAAACGGGTGTTACTTGCGATTTTTTGCAGTATCCCTTTACTGCCTTTACATTTTCCTGTCCGTCAAGATAGGATATCTGATAGTAATCTCCCGCATCACCGGTGATCTGTACAAAATATGTACGGGGCAGCAGAAAAAGTCCGGCGTCTTCGTCTGCTTCCGAATAAAAATATGTACTGTCATCCATTATTCGTGCGTATCCGTATGTTTCCGCACGTGCTTGTTCAGGTGAGGACAAGCAGAGCATGATAGCTGTAAGTACCAGTATAAATTCAATCAAACGTTTCATGGGTTCCTCCGAGCTTTTGTGCAGATTAAAGTATAAAGCTTTTTTATAGTTCGGAAAACGGAAAAAATGAGCGGATTTTAACTGATTTTGTCATATGTGGATTTTTCAGTACTTACAGTGAAAAATCGTAAAATTTAAAAATCGGAGGCAAGAATGCAGGACAGGCAGATCGTTAGTCGGATTTTAGAAATTGAGGCAGAACAGCTTCGCCGCACAAAAAAACCTGCGCTTTTTCTTTATAATTCGGGGCGGAAAAAACATAAAAAACAAATTGCTTTCCATAAATGTAAAAAGCGAAATCGCTGGGTATTCGGCGGAAACAGAAGCGGTAAAACAGAATGCGGCGCTGTTGAATGCGTATATTTTGCCCGCGGCGTTCATCCTTACAGAAAAAACAGGAATTCGGTGTTTGGTTGGGTGGTTTCTCTTTCGCAGCAAGTACAGCGCGACGTGGCTCAGAAAAAAATTTTGCAATACCTTGATTCTGCATGGATCGAAGATATCGTAATGCTTTCAGGAAGAAAGGATTCTCCCGATTCAGGGGTGATAGATCAGATAAGAATACGCAACGTGTTCGGCGGTACGTCCGTGATCGGCTTCAAAAGTTGTGATCAGGGCAGGGAAAAGTTTCAGGGCAGTTCCCTTGATTTTGTCTGGTTCGACGAAGAACCCCCGAAAGATATTTACGATGAATGCCGTATGCGCGTCATGGATAAAAAGGGTGATATTTTCGGGACTATGACGCCGCTCAAAGGTCTGACTTTCGTATTTGATGAGATCTATATGAACAAGCGCGGCGATCCGGAAATCTGGTATGAGTTCATGGAATGGGCGGATAATCCTTATCTTCCTGCGGGCGAGGCGGAAGCCATGAATGCGGCACTCGGGGAAAAGGAACTGGAAAGCAGAAGATACGGAAAATTCTGCGTCAATGAAGGACTCGTTTATCCCGAATTTGACGAAAGAGTACACGTGATCGAGCCTTTTCCGATACCTTTTGAGTGGCAGGATAATATTTCTATCGACCCGGGACTAAACAATCCGCTATCAGCCCACTGGTATTGCGTGGATTATGACGGGAACGTATATGTGGTTGCGGAACATTACGAAGCAAAAAAAGATATCGATTACCATGCACAAAAAATCAAAGAGATCAGCCGCGCTATCGGTTGGCATACCGATCAGAAAGGACGGATATGCGCACTGATCGATTCGGCGGCAAATCAGAGAACGCTCGCAAGTTCAAAAAGCGTGAGCGAATTGTTTTATGAACGGGGGATTTTGGTGAACGCGAACGTAAATAAAGACTTGTTTGCTGGGATTGCGCGCGTAAAAAGTTATTTTCGCGGCAATTCCGCTTCGGGTGCGGGAATTTATATTTTTGAAAACTGTGTTCATCTTATCCGCGAACTCAAAGGATATTTTTGGGGCGAGGGAGATATTCCGAGAAAAAAAGACGATCACGCTTTGGACGAACTGAGGTATTATCTCATG
Organism: uncultured Bacillota bacterium; assembly: GCA_949287815.1. Taxonomy (GTDB): domain Bacteria; phylum Bacillota; class Clostridia; order Christensenellales; family Borkfalkiaceae; genus Borkfalkia. The sequence goes on from CASEHS010000018.1 coordinate 25,800, forward strand.
ACAAAACCGAAAAACGAAGCGCCTGCCTTGCCGCAGACCGCTGTGCAGAAAGATAAAATGCGGCTGATACGCAAACTTTCGGGCAAAAGGAGATCGGGTGAATGAAGAATTAAAGGAGGCGTTGTACCGCCGCGCGCTCGGGTTTGAATCGGACGAGGTGGTGGAAGAGTACAGTTTTTGCGAAGGCGAAGCCGTATTGTTGAAGAGAAAAGTGACCAAAAAGCACGTTCCGCCCGATATTTCGGCGGCTAAAATGTTGCTGGACGGCGAAAAACCCGTAAAAGAAATGAGCGACGCGGAGCTGGAAGGGGAAAAAGAGCGGTTGCTCTTGCTTTTAAAAAGCAAGGAGGGAAAAAATTGAAAATAAAGGAAATCACAAAAATATATGGTGAAAAAGGCGAATCGGCGGAATCGATCGTCGGCGCAAAGAACAGCGGGTACGATAAAAAAATGGCCGAACGCATCGTGCGCGAAGTAAAAGAGAATTTTGCCGTGCGTCAATCGGAACGGAGAATGCTGGAAAGAAACTGGGAACTCAATATGAATTTTCTGGCAGGAAACCAGTACTGCGATATCGGCGCTTCGGGCGAGATTGTAGAAGAAGAACCGAGATTTTATTGGCAGTACAGGCGTGTGTTCAATCATATCGCCCCCGCGATCGATACGCGCTGTGCAAAACTTTCAAGAGTAAGACCGCAGCTTATCGTGCGCGCGGCGAGCGATCAGGAAGGAGATCTTCGTACCGCCAAAATTTCGAGCAATGTTTTAAAATCGGTCTGCGAGGAAAATTCCTTCGAGGAAGTGATGAGTAAAGCGACCGTTTGGAGCGAAACGTGCGGCACGTCTTTTTACAAGATCGTCTGGGACGGTACTGCGGGAAGATGCTTAGGGCAAAATGAGTCGGGTTCGGTATACGAGGGCGCAGTACGCATTTCGGCTGTGCCGCCGTTTGAAATTTATCCTGAAAACTTAGGCTGTGAAAATATAGAAGATCAGCCGAGCATTCTGCACGTGAAGGCTTTGCCTGTATCGGAAATCGAGGAAAAATACGGCGTGAAAATTGCCGGCAGAGATATATCCGAGTTTTCTTTTGCGCCTTGTTCTTCGTCGCAGAATTTTGTAGGGGCGTTTGGCGTAAGATCGGGCAACACGCTGAAAAACTGTGAGTTGGTCATCGAGCGTTACGAAAAACCGACTTCCGCTTTTCCGCAGGGCAGATTTATTGTTGTAGCAGGCAATGAACTTGTTTATGTCGGTGATCTTCCTTATCTGAACGGTGCATCGGGTACGCGAACTTATCCGTTTGTCAAACAATGCGCGATCGAACTTTCCGGTAGTTTTTTCGGAAACAGCATTATAGACAGAATGATCCCCGTTCAGCGCGCTTTCAATGCTCTCAAAAACAGAACGCATGAATTTATCAACCGCCTCACGATGGGTATTCTTGCAGTGGAGGACGGCTCGGTAGATACGGACGATCTTGCGGAAGAAGGACTTCCGCCCGGAAAAGTGATCGTTTACCGCCAGGGCGCAAAACCGCCCGAACTTTTGGGGAAAGATTCCATTCCTTCCGAGTTTTTCGAAGAGGAAGAGCGGCTTCTCAACGAATTTATTCAGGTCAGCGGTGTCAGTGAGATCAGTTCAACGTCGCAGAACCGTACTCAGGTCACGAGTGCAACGGGGTTGCAGCTTCTCATCGATCTGGACGATACCAGACTCGCCGTTACGACAGACAGCATCCGTCGCGCTGTAAAAAAAGCAGGTCAGCACATTTTAAGGCTGATGCGCGAATTTGCGGGAGAAAAACGCTTGATGCGTATGACGGGTGAAGGCGGAAAAGTAGACCTTTATTATTTCGGGGCAAGCGATATTTCTTCGGATGATGTTGTTTTTGTTTCAGATACCGAAGACGCTCGTACTCCCTCGGAAAGCCGTTCTCTCATCTACGAAATTTATAAGATGGGATTGCTGTCCGATGAGGAAGGTAAAATTTCGGTGGAAACAAAGAGACGGGTACTCAACGCGCTCGGTTACGGTGGGTTGGAAAATGCAAGAGGGCTTGCACAGTTGCACGCCAATAAGGCATCGGAAGAAAATTTGCGCCTGATGAAAGAATACGTCGGTGCGGATGCTTATGACGATGCCAAAATTCATACCGAATCGCATATTCGGTTCTTGCTGTCAGATGAATTCCGCGACGGCACGCCTCAGGCAAAAGACAGGTTTATAAAACATCTCGGCGAACATGCAAAATACGCCGAAAAAGGTTTGGCTGTTCAAAACAGGCAATCCGGTTCTGACGGAAACAACACTTCCGCACAGAACTGAGTTTACTATATATTTTTTGGGAGGTAGTTATGGAGAAGGAGAACATAGACACGACAAAGGCGTCGGCGCAAGGAACGGAAGTTCAGATGGAAATAGGCGCGGCAGTGCCTGCGGATGGATTGGGAAAATTCAAGAGCGTAGATGCCCTTCTGAACGCGTACAATTCCTTGGAGGCGGAGTTTACCCGCCGCAGTCAACGCCTTCGGGAGTTGGAGGGTGCTGCAACGAAAAACGGTAATGCGGGTTTGGACGATAACGTTTCGCCGTCCTTGCCGCAGAGCGAAAGTCCGTCAGCGGCAAGGGAACAAGCCCCTTTTCAGAAAGGGGAAGAAGATACGGGAGTTTCGCAAGAAGTCAGAGACGCAATTATTGCGGAATATCTCGCTTCGGTAAGAAAGGATGCCCCTTACCTGATGTCGGGCGGCGCATCCTTTGTATCCGCACCCGTAAACAGGGTGAAAACTTTGGAAGACGCGGCTGCTGCCGCAGCGGAACTTTTCCGCAAAAAAAGTTGACCGATGTTTTTAAAATTAAGAAAAACATCGTCAGTAGCGGCTATAAATAAAGCTGCTATATGCAGAATTTTCTGTAATTAATCAATGAATAAGGAGCGAAACGAATATTTTATGGTTACAATGACAAGTGCTGACAGCGCATTAAAAAGTGTATATCTCGGAGTGGTGGCAGAACAACTCAATACTGCGGCAAATCCTTTGCTCGCAAAAATCAAACAGTCCACTGCGGATGTTTGGGGTAAAGAAGTCCGTCGCCTCGCTCAGTATGGCGTGAACGGCGGTGTCGGCGCAGGCACGGAAGAGGGGGATCTCCCTTCGGCAGCGGGCAATAATTACGAACAGTTTGTAACGACCCTTAAAAACCTTTACGGTACGATTGAGATCAGCGACAAAGCGGTTCGCGCTTCCGAAAACAATATCGGTGCGTTTGTAAATCTTCTCAATGCTGAAATGGACGGTTTGATCCGTTCTTCTTCTTTCAACTTCGGCAGAATGCTGTTCGGTGACGGCAGCGGTGTGCTTTGTAAAGTATCGAGCGTTACGGGAAATACCGTTACTGCGGACAGCGTAAAAAATCTGATCGAAGGTATGACTGTTGATTTCTTGGACGGTGAATCTGTATCGGTTGCAGGCAGAAGGATCACAGCCGTCGACAGAGAGACAAAGACGTTTACTGTATCGGGCGCAGCGCTCGACGGCAGCGTAGATGCCGATGACAAAGTTTGTGTGCAGGGCTCTTATAAACTCGAACTTACGGGTCTTGGTGCGATCTTCCAGTCGACGGGCAGTCTGTACGGTCTCGACAGAGCAACGCATAAATGGATGATCCCTTATATGAAGAGCGATGTCGGCGAAATCGATGAGACAGTCATTCAGACGGCGATCGACAGACTTGAAGAGCGTGCGGGAAGCCGTGTCGATTTTATCGTATGCAGCTGGGGTGTCAAGAGAGCGTTGCAGAAGTACTTTGCTCAGTATAAGCAGATGACGGATGTTACCGAACTTGCGGGCGGTTACCGTGCGATCACTTATAACGGAATTCCCATTGTGGCGGACAGGTTCTGTCCTGACGGTACGATGTATTTGCTGAATACTTCCGACTTCTGCCTGCATCAGCTTTGCGACTGGAAGTGGTTGGAAGGAGATGACGGAAAAGTCATGAAACAGGTTCCCGGTAAACCTTTATATACGGCAACGCTGGTCAAGTATGCCGACCTTATCTGTACCCGTCCTTGCGGACAGGCAATGCTCTCCGGAATCACGGAAGCGTAAGTTCGGGCATAGCTTTTTGCACGGAAAGCCGTTTTACGGTTATTTCGTGCGGCGCGGGGGCGTTTCGCGCCTCCGCGCTTTTTTTAGCGGGCATTTCGGAAAATGATCTGAAAATTCGCCCGGAAAAAGGAGGAAAATATGCTGGTCAAAAAAATTCTGGAAACAGCCGCTGCGCTTGCAGGGCGGCGCGATCTTGCCGATTATTACGCAGGCAAGGGAGGAACTGATCTTTCCGGGCTGGAAGCCGATGCTGAAATGATGTTAAGATGTTTTAATCTCACGGAAAACGAGGTCGCACTCGACTATATTCCCATTGATGCAAGTACTCGCGTTGTAAGTTCGGGGTTGATTCCTTTTTCCGATCTCAACGGGGCAGCGACGGAAATTATCGCGGTGAGGGATTTACAAGGAAAAAAACTCGATTTTCGCCTGACGGAAGAGGGGATCGTCTGCAGAGCTGGTGAGGTTTCGGTGGAATATTACCGTAAACCCGATGTTAAGAAAGAGAGCGATCATACCGATTTTCCGAATGGGGAAAGGTTTCTTTCATTCGGTACGGCGTGTGAGTTTTCTTTGATGGAAGGTCAGTTCGACCGCGCTTCCGCGCTGGATGTTCGGTATAAGGACGCGCTTACTGCGGCAAGGCGGGATAAGAGCATACTGTTGAAAGAGAGGGGATGGATATGAGATTTATTGATAAATCTCCCGTCAGCTTTCACGTATCCCAAAAAACCGTAACCACAGATGCGCTTTACGGGCTCGGGATAGACCGAAAAAAAGGCGGGGCGGCAGAATGTATAGGGTTTGACGGGAAGGAAGGTGTTTTGCGCCCCGGCTATTCGGCGACAGAAATCAAAATCGGCGAGCAAACTCTTGTTTTGCCCGAAAACTGCGAACCTGCGGAGTTTTGGACGGTTGCAGGATGGAATGTAAATATTCTTCTTGCCGATAAGAGCGGGAAAATGTACATCTGTACAGACGGACATACGTTCACGCTTTCCGAAGTTACTTTCAGCAGAAAGCCAGAGGGCGTTTATGCTTATGAAAACGGAGAAGTGATCGTCCTTTCTGATACGGAAAAAACGGCGGTGTTTTCAGAGGGGACGCTTACTCTTCGTGAGGATATTCCGCCTTTTGAAAAAGCGGTATTTTTCAGGGAAAGATTGTGGATACTTTCTCCGTCCGAACAAAACCGCTTGCGTTACTGTGCGCCGCTCAGTATTTCTGATTTTACCGAAGAGATCGGTAAAGGCGGATATATAGATTTTCCCGACAGACGCGGTCGGATAATTGCGCTTTTACCCGAAGAAAACGGTATTTATATCGTACGGCGTTTCGGAATACAGAAACTCGCCTGTGAGGGTGATCCTTTAAAGTTCTGTCTCTATGATGAAAAATCTGTCAACAGCGAGATCTATGCAAATACCATTTGCGAAGAAAACGGGATACTTTATTTTCTGACGGAAAGCGGTTTGGCTTCGTTTGATACAAAAGTAAAAATGCTTTATCCGTCTGTCTTTCCCGAAGGTACAGATTTTTCTGCGGCAACTGCCGATGTTTGCAGAGGAGAATACATTTTCTCTTTAAAAAACGGCAAAGCAAAAGATGAGCCCGGCTTTTTAGGCGTGTTCAGGACGGACGGAGGCGGCGGTTATTTCCTAAGAAAAAATGTTGAGGGATTAAAAACGTCGGATATCGGAACGGGGATGCGCGTTGTGTTTGTTTCGGATGGAAAATTTTGCTCGTTGGTGCCGTTTTCTTCTTCTGACCGCGGCGTGCAGCACAGGCTATGGAAAAGTGCGCCTAGCCTTCCTTTCGGCGGAATAAAATGTATGCTGACACGTATTTGGGTGCAGGGCAGAGGTATGTTTTTCGTTACGGTAAAATCGGAGACGGGAACGAGAAGATTTGTCATGCAGGGCGATGGGGATTGTTATAGACAGGTCAATCTGCCAGGAAATGCTTTTACGTTTATCTTCGAGACGGACGGTGTCGCGGAAATATCCGGATTTACGGCACTCTATACATCTTCAGAATGAGGAGGTAAGACAATGACGCCTGAAGAATTGGAAGAAGCTGTTGAAAAGCTGATCAATGAAGCCAACAAGGAATCGGAGAATGCCAGGCTGGATTATGAAGACAAAGTCCTTGAACAAAAATATTCGGCAATAGCAAAGAGAATTGCAAGGTCAAGTATTTTACAGGGTGTGTTGGAGCGACTGAAAAAAGAGTTCGACGAAATTACTGCCCGTATACAGCGGGAGCTGGATGAAAGTCTGGAAGCTCTTTATGCAGAGGGGGAACAGGGCGGAGGAGGTTCCGGCAGTACGGATGCGCCTTATGAAGTAGATTACTCTTTGCCGATGCGGGACAGGTATGTTACGGTCAAAAATTATTACCTTGCATACGAGGATAAACAGCAGGCTGTCGATGACTATCTTGTAGACGAGGTCGCAAAAAATTATCTGGGACCATATTATCCCTATATTTACGATTTGTTGATGACTTACGTCTGATCAGGGGAATTTAATTGCCGCCGCGACTTTGTCGCGGCGGTTTCAGCGTTTGTACGTATTTTAAAATGTTTGAAACGCTTGCATGCCCGCTTTCAA
>CASEHS010000019.1 GCA_949287815.1 uncultured Bacillota bacterium
ATATCGTCTGCAATTCGCATCAGGTCGGACGTTATGTGCGTAGAGAAAAGAACCGATACGCCTTCTTCTCCTACAAGCTGTAAAATAATGTCACAAAACTCCTCGCGAGAAAGCGGATCGAGGCCGCTTGTCGGCTCGTCCATAATGAGCAATTTTGCACCGTGCGAGAGGGCGAGGGCAAGCGCAAACTTTACTTTCATCCCTTCGGAAAGCTCTTTTACCTTTTTACTTTCAATAAGTTCGAATTGCGAAAGGAATTTTTCATATTTACTTTGATTCCAAGTCGGATAAAAAGGCGCGTATGCTTTGCGTATTGCAGCGAGCGTATTCATAGGATAATATCGAAAACCGCCCCCGACATAACCTATCGTCCGTTTAACAGCCATTTCCTCTTTAAGAAAATTTTTTCCAAATACAGAGACACTTCCTTCTGCATTGATAAGACGTAAAATACCTTTAATTGTCGTGCTTTTCCCTGCTCCGTTTCTTCCAATAAGTCCGGAAATATGCCCTTGCTTCACGAAAAAACTTACCTTATCCAACGTGAATTCTGGATAGACTTTTGTTAATTCTCTGACTTCAAGCGCGTTCATTTTTTATCTTTATCTCCGTTTTTAACATTGTTAACAGCATTCCACAGCGTTTCCATATAAGAAAACGGCTGCAAGGCGATACCTTGTCCTTTGTCCGCCATTAAAAGTAATGAATCGCCAGTATTCAACGAAAACATATCCCGTACCTCTTTAGGAATAACAATCTGTCCTTTGGGACCGATTTTTACCGTAGTCAGAAACTTACCTTCAGGAAAATTCTCCATAATACACTCCTTTGATATAATTAGTATTACTTTTCTTACTTATTATACAAACAAATAAACGAAATGTCAATAAATAAAACATTTTGAAAGATAAGATTACAAAAAGATCGTCAATAAGATTTAGCATTATAGAAAGAATAAACTACTACTTCTCTGATCCGCTCAAAAATCACAACAACTCAATCGAATCGGTAAAGGAAACAGAAAAGCAGTCCAAAGAGACTGCTCCTTTATTTGACTTTCTAAGTTCGCACAAAGGCGATAACTCTCCGCCAAAAAACGAACCTATAAAAACCAAATGGTTTTTATAGGTTCGTTTTTCTCTTCACGCTTATCGGTTAAACTTTTTACGAATACAACTCGTTTTTTCTCTCATAAAAAATCAACTTGCACAAAGAAAAGTATACTGCTTTATTTCGTTCCCTTACTAAAAACGATCGTAACCTCCCCTGTTGTTCCGAAAAAATCAAGAAGCCCCTCACGCGTGGCATTTTTTATTCGTCCTATCCTTGTATATGACCAACTATTACTACCGTAAAAAATGACTATCTGATCGCCGCTGTACAACATTACATCGCCTGTAACCGCTTTCACATACACATCATTTCTTGCCAGTGAAAAACCTAAGCCGCCCACCATTTCAAAATCCCCATATCCGCGCATTTGTACACTGATATTGCCACTTATTAATTTAGCTTCAAACCCTTTTGCCGCAACAGTATCCGCAAGTTCCATTTCCAAAATATATTCTCCACACATAATATTCACTGCCGTACCCTCCATTTCCGCATCTTCTTCGGGAGAAATTATCTCGCTTTCACCCGTCTCACCATTTATCTCCGCTTTTGAACAAGCAGTCAAACAAAAAACTAAAATTATAGATAAAACAAAAATTAAAAATCTTTTCACTTTTCTTCTCCGAAAATTTGATTATTTTGAGAAATCATGCTTCGGCATATTGTCATTCTTTATTAAGTTTCCTCAAAATATACAGAATCCTTTGCTGTTTATTGATTTTTATTATATTATACCTTTATGAATTTTAATATGTCAAATACCTATATTTTATATACTTCCATGCTTTAAAACTATGGAAGTAATAACACATAAATTTATCAAAAAAACTGTCTGAAAACAAAATCGATGACAGATTAAAAAAACTGCTTTTATCCCTTGATATATATTTATAATAATTCGGTTTAAATCGAATTATAAATTATCAATTTACATCAGTTCTCCTTTATCCGAATTTTTATCTAATTAAATGATAAAGACGAAAAAAGTTTGTGGCATACAATCGCTATTCTGCTTTTGTGCCGCAAAAAATTTATTTTAAAAAACCCGAAAGCACAGCATCACTGTTCTCTCGGGTTTTCTTATCCTTGCTATTTTTGATCTCGTTATCTGAAAAAATTTCTTTGTTCAAAATCCCTGCGCTCTTTCTTTTCGTTCAGACGCGCATTTGTACGATCCTGCCCTTCCTTTTCAAACTCTTTGGCTTCCTCTTCGGTGATCTCTCCCGCATCGAGCAATGCCTGAACATAGCTCTTTTGCGCGGCTTCCCCATACTTGTTTATCCGTTCTCCGCGCAGCTTATTGACGATTTTCGTTACGAAAAAAGAAATATCCGAAAACAATTTGATATGGGAAACATACTCCTCGTCTTCCTCAAACATTTCCGCATAGGTGAGATTTTCACCGCCGTATCTGTCCAAAGATGACGCAAGTCCCGGCCGTACAGAAAAACGAACCGCACCGTCTTCCCCTATTGCAACCGAATCGGTAAGTGTCAAAGGACGCGGCCCCACAAAACTCATTTTGCCGATCAGCACAGAAAGAAGCATCGGATAATATTTCATACCGCTGTTTTTTAAAAATCTGCCAAACGGCGTTGTTCTGGACTCTTCGGGAAGAAGATTTCCTTCTTCATCGCGAAGAATACGCTCGGTCGTAAAGACGATCGCCGTAAAAGGTTTTCCCTTTTTTCCGCAGTACATCTCTTTTGTGAAAAGGGAACGCCACGCATTTGTTGCTTTATTATATATCGCATCGATGACCAAAACAACAAGAAAAAAAGGAAACAGCACAGCCAAAAAGACGATCGAAAACAAAAAGTCAAGCGTTCTTTTGAACAGCCACCTGTAATTCAACGATATGATCAAAAGAAGAACAGCTATATCCACTATCACAAAAACAGCCATTCCCCAGGGTTTATTCAGAAATTCTGCCATTTTTTCGCACCTCATTAAGAATAGAATATTCTACCATATACCCACAAAAATTGCAACGTATTTTTTAAAAATCTTCCTCTGTTTCCTCTTGTTCTGTGCATTTTTGCGCAATACCCGAGAAAACCGAAAAAACCTCTTCCTTTCCTCTTCCCGTAACCGCAGATACGGGTATTACGTTCGCCTCACCCGTTCCCAAAGCAGCGGCTATTTTACGGCACGATTCTTTTACCCGCGTTTTGGGAAGTTTATCCGATTTAGTTGCAACGATCGTAAAAGGTATCAATGACGCATACAGAAATTTAGCCATCGTAATGTCATCCGCCGTGGGATTGTGGCGCGCATCCGCAAGCAACAGCGCATGAGAAACATAGCCTTGCTTTGCAAAAAAACTTTCCAGCATTGCTGCCCAGCGTTTTTTTTCATCTCCCGAAACGCGCGCGTATCCGTAGCCGGGCAGATCCGCAAGCACGATTTCGCCGAAATCAAAGTAGTTTACAAGCCTAGTTCTGCCGGGGGTACCGCTCGTCTTTGCCAACTGTTTCTTGCCCGCTATCATATTGATAAACGAACTTTTTCCTACGTTAGATTTGCCGCATATGGCAACGATCGGTCTCACGTCTTCAATAAAACCCTTTTCGTTCGCGGCAGAAGTTATAAATTTTGCTTCTTTGAATATCATATCTGACCTGTATGCTCCCGAAAATCCTTGCTTACAGACCATTTATGGCATTAGAAAATACCGTCTGCACTTCGGTCGCAGGAATAAAATGCAACTGATTACGAACGTTTTCGGGGATCTCTTCCACATCCCTTTCGTTTTCAACGGGAATAATAATATTATGAATGCCCGCCCTGTGCGCCGCAAGGGCCTTTTCTTTCAGACCGCCGATCGGAAGTACTTTACCGCGGAGAGTTATCTCTCCCGTCATCGCTATATCCTTACGCACAGGCTTATGGGTAAACGCCGATAAAATCGCCGTCGCCATTGTAATACCCGCACTCGGTCCGTCCTTAGGCGTAGCCCCCTCGGGAACGTGGATATGAATATCGGTATTTGCAAACGTATCGGCATCGATACCGTAAAGATCGGCGTGCGCGCGGATATAACTGATTGCCGCACGTGCAGACTCTTTCATTACATCACCGAGTTTACCCGTAAGCTGAATATCCCCTTTACCCGGCATTGCAGAAACCTCTATCGTGAGCGTTGTTCCGCCTACGCTTGTCCATGCAAGCCCCGTTGCGGCACCAACTTCTCCGCCTTCCGTCGAAACGGGTTCTTTTACATATCTTCTGACGCCCAGAATGCTTTCCACGTTTTCCTCCGTAACATTCAACGGCGGCATATTTTTATCTTCCGCGTATTTTACTGCGGTTTTACGGCAAACCGATCCGATCTGACGTTCGAGATTTCTCACGCCCGCTTCCATCGTATACCCTTCAATGATGGTATTGATTGCCTCGTCTGTAAGTGTAAGGAAACCTTCGGGCAAGCCGTTTTCTTTGCTTTTTCTCGGTATCAGATATCTCTTTGCGATTTCACGCTTTTCGTCAAGCGTATAACCGTTGAGTTCGATCAGTTCCATTCTGTCCAGCAAAGGCGCAGGAATGGTTTCCACCGAGTTTGCCGTTGTTATAAACAACACTTTGGAAAGATCGTACGGCACTTCAAGGAATCTATCGCGGAAGGTCGGATTTTGTTCGGGGTCGAGCACTTCCAAAAGCGCACTCGCAGGATCGCCGCGAAGATCGGATGAAAGTTTATCTATCTCATCGAGCAAAAATACAGGATTGATACTGCCGACCTGCTTCATTGCATAGATGATCCTGCCCGGCATCGCACCGATATAAGTACGGCGATGGCCGCGGATCTCCGCCTCGTCCTTTACACCGCCGAGACTCATTCTCACGAATTTTCTGCCCAGTGCACGAGCAACGGATTTTGCGATAGACGTTTTACCTACCCCGGGAGGCCCGACAAAACAAAGAATAGGTGCATTCATGCTCTTCGTAAGCTGCAAAACGGCAAGATATTCCGTGATCCTCGTTTTTACCTTTTCTAAACCGTAATGATCTTCGTCCAAAATCTTTTTCGCTTCCGTAAGACTTTCCGTATCCTTGGTTTGCTCCGTCCAGGGAAGATCGATCAGCCAATCCAGATAGTTTCGTATTACCGTGTATTCAGGCGACGAAGGCGGCATTTTATCCATTCTGCCGATCTCTTTGAGCGCTTTTTCCTCTATATCGGCAGGCATATGCTTACTTCTGATCTGCGTGGAAAGAGAATCCATTTCTTTCTCGTCATCGCCGAGTTCGGTATGGATCGCCTTCAACTGCTCACGCAGAAAATATTCTTTTTGATTTTTATCGATGCTCTGACGCACCATTGCGCCGATCTTCTTTTCCAGTTTTGAAATTTCCAGCTCGTCGTTCAAGCATCTTTCAAACAGTTTCAGACGCTCCACGACGTTCGTCGTTTCCAGAAGCTTTTGCTTTACCTCTTCTTTAATATGCAGAAGCGGCATAGCTTTATTGATATAAACATCGGGCGACGGCGCAAGTTCGAGTTCGGAAATCGCGTCTTTGGAAAGGCGCATATCGTTTGCGGAAAGCTCGCGCATTACTTCCTGAGCCGTACGGAAGTACGCTTCTTCCAATACCTCATCCCCGTGCTGTTCTTTAAGACGGGACACGGAAGCAAAAAAGCATCCGTCCTCTTCCGTTATTTCTTCAGCTTTGGCGCGGTACAGACCTTCTACCTGAACGCGGAGATTCCCCGAATTGAGTTTTGCGATCTGCTTGATCCGTACAACCGTTCCTACCTTAGAAATATCCTCGGGCAGAATATTATCCTTGGACACATCTTTCTGTAAGCTGACAAACAGCGTCATTTCCCGTTCGGAAGCGCGCGAAACCGCGGCCAGAGAAATGAGCCTGCCCGCATCGAAACTGCTCGTCGTATCCGGAAAAATCACTTTTCCTCGCAATGCTACGAGCGGATAAACATTTATAGTCTTTGTTTTAGGCATATCTTTTTTCCTGTCTCAATGCGAAAGGGTAAACCTCTCGCTCTCTTATAACTTCTAATAGTATAACACACAATGCGGCATTTTACAACCCTATTTTATCATGAAATTTAATTCACAAAACCATCACGGAGTTATAACTTACCGTAATTTTCCACGTTGAAGAAAAAATGCATTTTACAACCTTATATGCAGATGCGGCGTAAATTTACGCCGCATCAAAAAACCGATTATTTTTCGGAATTTTCTGTTTCCGCTGTCTGGTTCAGACTGAGCTTATAAAGTTTAACGGAATTTTCAATGTCTTTTTCTTTTGCGGACGCACCGTATTTATCGACGTCCACTACATTCTTAGGTCCATGATTCAAACAAAGCGCACCGTTCAGGCAACCGCCGTCGCAAGCCATACCCTCGAAAAAGTTTTCTGTTGCTCTGTTGAATTTCAGTTTCATCAATGCGGCACGGCATTCGTCTATACCGTTCATTGCGATCGGCTTAACGCCCTCTATGCCCATGCTCGCCGCCACATCCGCAACGCCCTGCGCAATTCCGCCGCTCTTTGCGAAGATCCTGCCATAGAATGAAGCGTTGTCGAGTGATGTCTCTTCCAGAGACGCAACGTCGATATCTCTTGCATCCAGGAACGCCTGCAATTCTTCAAAGGACAACACACTGTCTATCGCGCCCTTTGTTTTCGGCAATCTGTATTCGAGTTTTTTGCTCGAACAAGGCCCGATAAACACGACTTTCCCCTTCGGATCGGTACGCTTGATGAGCATAGCCGCTTCCACCATCGGTGATACCGAATGAGATATGTATTTCGCAAGTTCGGGGAAATTTTTCTCGACAAACATTACAAACGACGGACAGCAGGAAGTCGTGAGAATCTGTTTTTCCTTCCACTCCTGCGCTTCATGATACAAAGTGATATCTGCCCCCAGCGCCGCTTCAACGACCTGATGAAAACCGAGTTTTCGGATACCTGTTACGACCTGCTCGATTTTTGCGTATTTGAACTGACTGACGATCGAAGGCGCAATTACCGCGTATACGTGATAATTTTTATTGTTATCGGAATTTTTCAGAATATCGATCACTTCCATAACGAGCGATTTATCTACGATCGCACCAAACGGGCACTGATAGACGCACGCACCGCAGGAAATACATTTGTTATTGTCGATGACCGCTTTTCTGTCTTCTCCCACAGAAATTGCTTTCACTTTACAGGAATTCACGCAAGGGCGTTTCTGTGCAATGATCGCACTGTAAGGGCAAGCCTGCGTACATTTGCCGCATTCGATACATTTGCTCTTATCAATCACCGCGCGATGATCGATGATCTGAATCGCATCTTTCGGGCAAACTTCTTTACAGCGATGCACGATACAGCCGCGGCAGGCACTCGTTACAAAAATTCCGCCGATCGGGCATTCGTCGCACGCAATGTCGATCACTTCCACTATATTCGGATTATTCTTGTTGCCGCCGAGCGCAAGTTTAATACGCTCCTGCACGATCGCGCGTTCTTTGTATATACAGCAGCGCATCGTGGCTTTCGGCCCCGGTGAAATTTCTTTCGGAATATCGATATAAATATTATCGTAACAATGCTCGTATTCGTTGCGGATGATCGCTTTGAGCACATCGTATTTCAGTTTCTGTACGGAAGTATCAAAAATTCGTTTATTGTCCATTCTTCCCTTCTCCTTTTTTACCGACCTTTATTTCAGTCGTAATCAGTCTCAACCACTTTTCCCATTTTCGTAAGATTTGCCGCAAGGCTTTCCACCAGTTTCAGCTTCATTGTGATATCGATCGGAAGCCCCGTATGCGCCGCATTGATGCTTTGCCCGACAAAAAAATGTACGTGCGTAGCCTCTTCAAACAGAAGTTGCGCAAGCAAAGATGCCCCGTCTTTTTTCGTAAAAGTTTTCGGGGTGAGATCGCGCACCGAAACATATTTTTCCGAAAGCTCCAAAAGCTTTCTCATCGTAAGCACGCCCTCGGTCGTAAGATCTATGCCGTCAATAAATCCGATAGGCGGAACGTCTTTATCGGGAAAATCAAATGAAGCGCGCACAGTCGTTTTCAGATGCCTTGCAACGATCTGCGAACTCGTACCACCGCAGACAACTTTTTTGCCCTCCCCCGCCAAAAAACGGGAAATATAAAAATCATCCTTGGATTTATCTACGGGCGGACCGATCATCAGATTTACCTGCAACTTTTCCCTTACCTTTACCGCCGCGACCGTCGTATCATCGCCCGGCTTATCCAAATAAAGATCGTTGCATACCCCCGCCAGAAGGCAAGCCACCGCCCTCGCGCTCATACCCGCTTTGACGTTATTATCTAAAAATTCCATGACCTCAGGGCGCTGCCAGCCGAGGTTGAGGGTCATTCCGATCCCTGCGTGAATCACGCCGTCGCTCATCACGACGATAATATCGTCTTTCTGCAAAGAAAGCACAGTCTTATACACGGTTTTTCCGAGCACTTTCATTTCTTCTCTCGGAAAATCACCGCATTTCTGATTTCTGATGAGAATCGCCTGCGGATTATCAAATTCAAAGAGATACCCTTCCCCTTGTTTGTTGATGTGTATCACCGAAAAGGTAGAATACGCAACGCCGCGGACTTTACATACGGGCAAGGACTGTATGATCGTTTCTATGCACTCCTCGATATCGATATCGTTGGATACCATTGTACAGAGGATTTTAGACGTAAGCGTCGAAAGAATATTTGCCTTTACGCCGCTGCCCATACCATCGGCGAGTACGAGCGTCATATAATCACCCGAAACAATGCTTTCCACACGATCGCCGCAGAGCTCTTCGTTCTTTTTGTTGAGCGAAGTATATCCGCTTTCCAGCCAGAGAGCCATTATTTATCCCCTCCGCCGTCCTGCAACGTCTTTTTAAGTTTGAGAAGCGCAACTTTCGTTTCCGCTGTCGTTTCCCCGAGTAATGACGCGATTTCCTGTGCAACGCGCATCTGCTTTTTGATCACTTCATCCGTCGTTGCAAGCGTTTCCAGTTTCACTTTGTCGAGTTGTTCTTCCGACTTCGTTTCCTGCGTGATGTCTTTCATCACCGCATACATACCCTTTCTATCTTTAAGAACTATTATGGTAAGTTCGATATAACTGCCCGTTTTTTCCAAAAATACTTTTTTGTTATAAAGGTTTTTATTGTCCGCCGCGGCAAGTACGAAATCCGTCGGATTAAAATAATGGAAAATCCCTTTTCCTTTTATATCGTATTCTCTGATCCCGAGAAGTTCCTTCGCCTTTCCGTTGATCTCTAAAATATTGAGATCGGTATCGAGAAGAACGATTCCGTTCGGACTCGTCTGTATGATCTCATAGGACATACTCTCCGCTCTCTCGCGCATATACGGCACGCACATTTCAATATTCGCGTAACCGTTAGCGACCGCCCACGCCTTTTCATAGCAGGTGTCATAGCCGCACGCGCCGCAGTTGAGCATATCTTCGGGACGCGTTTTTCCCGTTTTTGCAAGAATTTCATTGATCTGCCTGTCTGTAGGAACAAAGTCCTCCGTCATTCTTCGCTCGTGCACGCAAGTAAAGTCGATATCCTTTTCCTCTTCATAAACGCCCGATGCGTGCTCGGTAAGATCTTTATTGACGTACTTACGGATATCCGCGTTTGCTTTCAGCGCGCCCGCTTTTAAGGCAAGCGAACAAGGTCCGTTCACGCAAGCGGAATCGCAACTGTTCATTTCGATGAACATTCCCGAAAGGCTTTCGATATTTTCCAGCACTTCCTTGCATTTTTCCGCACCGTCAACGGCGACAAACTCATAACCGTCTATATAATTTTCAAAAGATTTGATGATACCGCGGCTGATCGGATAATATTTTGCGCGGTTGATCCCGCCTTCCGCTTTCAACGGCAAATGCGCGATTTCAGACAGCACTACGCCTTTATCTTCAAACATGGCGGCAAGATCTTCAAACGTAAGCACGCCGTCCACTATACCGCTTTCAACCGCCTCTTTCTTTTTCGCAATACAAGGGCCTATAAACACGATCTTTGCCTGCGGATGTTTTTTTCGTAACATTTTCGCGTGCGCGACCATAGGCGAATCCACGGGGGCAAGATATTGCAACGCCTTGGGATAATACAGCTCGATCATCGTGTTGACTGCAGGACAACAGGACGTGATGAAGTTTTTGAACTTCCCGCCCTCCAAAAGTTTTTTATACTGCGCGGTAACTTCCCTCGCACCTACGGAGGTCTCCTCGGAATCGGCAAAACCGAGCCTTCCCAATGCAAGCTTCATAACTGCGAAATCCTGCACGTCAAAACTGGAAACAAAGGACGGTGCGACCGACGCGATCACGTTGCCTTCCGCAAGCAATTTCTCCACTTCTTTGCGCTGGGTGTGCACACTCTTCGCGTTCTGCGGACAAACCTTTGTACAATGCCCGCACAAAATGCAGCGGCTTTCAATGATCTTAGCGTGATGATCTACTACTTTTATCGCTTTCACGGGGCATTCCCGCAGACATTTATAACAGTCTTTGCATCTTGCATCCTTGAAATCAAGATAACCTGTCATCTTCCCACCGCCTGTTATTTGCTCAGATGAGGATAGATCTGCGTTAAAAACAATTCCTCACAATTATCTTTGTTTGCGTTATGTACCAGCATTTCATCCGCCAGCACACTCACTCCGTTAGTGCAGTTTCCTACGCAGAACGTTGCCTGCAGATCCACTTTATCCTCTACGCCGTATTTCTTGACAAGCCTTTTCATCTCTTCGATCACGTCGTAAGACCCCCTAAGATGACAGGAACTGCCTACACATACTTTAACAACCATATCTGACCTCTCTAATATATTTTATATCGATAAAAAAATATCGATATATATTATAATATAAAGATCTCTTTTCGTCAACGGATTTTACAGACATTTATCTGCCCAACATAAATAAATCCTCTTCACTTTTTATTATAACAGACGGACAGGACTTTTTCAACACTTCGGCAAAATTTCAGTGCGGTTTTTTCTGCAAATCGGACGCTTTTAATCCCGATTTTGCTCGGATTCCTGTCTTTTTTTCATCTTTGTCCAGTTGATAAAGCCGTAAATATCGCTGATGAAAAACATAATAAAACATACTACTACCGAAAGATATCCGATGTCTTCTACGGCCGCCAACACCCAAAGCACGATGAGCACAAGATCGTTCAGCGCGTACGCAAGAGGAAACAACGCGCTTCGCCTGAACGTAAGATAAGCCGCAATAAAACTGGTCGTGACCGAAATCGTACTCGGCAAAAGATTGGAAGTATTCCATGCGGCAAGAATAAAATAAAAAGCGGTCGTTACCGCAACCGTCAGAATGGTCAGCCAAAACGCATCCGCTCGAACCAGTCTGCTGACTTTTACCTCCGATGCCTTGCCGTGATAAGGATTTTTCAACCAGCAAATCAATGCGGCAACAGCCATCGGAGCGGTCATACCCAAATAAGTAACCATCTCGCCGTAATACGCAAATGTATAAGAAATGATCCCGTACATAACGCTGAATATTATGATCAACACCTGCCCGATAGGGTTTCCTTTGGCATTGAAAATCAATGAAGTTATTCCGATCAGTGAAGCGATCAGAGTAAGATAATTTTCTCTGTCAAATATAAAAAAGGACAAAAGAATACACACTGACGAAATACTCCATAATAAAATTTCCGTAATTGTGAAATATCCGCGACCTTTTTTCATGTTTTTCTCCTTACCTGAAAAGAAGCACCCTTTTATACGTCTTCAAAGACCTAACGACGTATAAACGGATGCTTCGCATCTCTGCCCGGTGGCAGTAATTTATTTCAGCAAAATGCTTGTTTATAAAAATATTATATCACGAATCGTGTAAATAAAAAAATCTTCCATATGATTTACTTATTTAAAAATAATTATTGCGCCATAAATTCGGGTTTCAGTTTCCCGTCTTCATCATATTTGATCATGTTTTTCTTTCTAAGACAAGGTATGGTGAAATAGAAAGCAAGTGCAACGCCCGTACCTAAAATCCAGCCGAACGACCACGCCCAGCCAACACCTGCAAATCCCCAGAACGGCGTGAGCAAAAATACGAACCCTACTCGGAGCACTAAATCGCTCAACGTACTGATCATAAATCCGACGTTTCCGTTGCAACCTCGCACCGTACAGTCCGAAACCATTTTGACATTGACAACAAAGAAGAACAATGCCGTGATATGCAAAAACGTCTTGCCGGTCTCAACAGCAAGCGTGTTATCCGCACCAGCCGCCATAAAGAATTTAACAAGAGGTTCAGAAAATACAAATGCGATCGTCGCCAATATTCCCGTCAATATCGTAGATATCACGAGTGTGGAATAATAACCTCGTTTTATCCTTGCAAATTTATGTGCGCCGTAATTTTGCGAAACAAAATTTGTAAGGCCGTTCGCACAGGTACAAAAACACGTGGTACAGAAAACCAGCACTTTAAATCCTGCTGTAAACCCGTTCGTGATTCCTATACCCTGCTCGTTTGCAAGTTCATTTATCTTGAACTGGATCACAAAATTCCCCACAGAAACGAAACTGTTCTGCAATGCCACAGGAAGCGCCAATAAAAGAAGCAATTTCAAAAGCCCGCCCGAAAAAGCAACCGGTTTATCCTCAGATTTTAATCCGGATGTCCTGCGAAAAACAAACACCATAGTCAACAAGCACGCCGCGCCTTGCGCAATGAATGTTGCCCAAGCTACGCCCGCAACCCCGTATTTCTGTACCAGAATATAATCGAGAATGATATTACTGACAGAAGAGATGACAAGGAAAATAAAAGGCGTACGACTATCTCCCAAGGCAGAAAATATGCCTGTGCCGAGATTATATAAAATCAGAAAAGGAAGTCCGTAATAATAAATATTCAAGTACAAAACACTGTCATCCAATGCTATCGACGGAGTGTTCATTCCTTCCAGAATCGCCCGACAGGATAAAATCCCCGCCAAAAGTAAAATCACGCTCAATGCGGCAAAGGAAATCAATGCTGTGTAGATCGTTGACTTGACTTTTCCGTTCTCTTTCGCTCCGAAATATCTCGAAGCAAGAACAGCACAGCCTGCATTTGCACCGAGTGCGATCGCCATCAAAATATTTACGATCGCGTTGGAGGCTCCGATCGCGGTAAGTGCTGTTTCTCCTGCAAATTTACCCGCGATGATCGTGTCCGCCATCGTGTATAACTGTTGGAAAAAAGCGCTTCCGAACAGAGGCAATATGTATTTTAAAAGTACCTTCCACGGTTTACCCACGGTCAGATCGGTATTCATTTTCCAACCTCCGCTTTAAAAATCTGCTAAATTATACTCCCCGAATGCCATGTTGTAAAGCATTCAACATGCAAAATGCAGAATTTTCACTTTACGTCTCCGTTTATTTTAGCACTTCCCCCTACATCATAAGAAGTTTTATCTTGCTCTTGTTCTTTCGATTCTTCTGCCGCAATTTCGCTTTTACTGCTTAAAATTGCAGATTTTTCACTGATTTTTTGATTTGTAAGAAGCCGTTTCTCCGCGCTGTCTTTCCCTCTGAAAAAAATAAGGGTGCCAATCATGATCGCAATAAAAATAAGTCCGACAGAAAGCCCGATATTCAAGTCGCCGCCGAACGCATCCGAAACAGCGCCCACCGCAGAAGGTCCTGCCATGCACCCGACATCCCCTGCTAGAGCCAGAAAAGCAAACATTGCCGTACCGCCCTTGGGAATTTTTTCGGAAGCGAAACTGAGAAGCCCCGGCCACATGATCCCGACAAACAACCCGACCATCGCACAGCCCGCAAGCCCTATTGCCGGCACAGGAGAAAAACTGCACATCAGATATCCCACCCCGCAACCGATCGCACCGATCAGAAGGGAAATACGGATATTCATGCGACTTCCGAAAACGGAATAAAGCACTCTCGCCGTTCCCATGAACACTGCGAACATACACGGGCCTAAAAGATCCCCGACCGTTTTAGAAACGCCGAGCCCTGCCTCCGCGAACGCAGAAGCCCATTGACTTACAGATATTTCACTGCTTCCCGCGCACATCATAAGTATTGCAAACAGCCAGAACGTCTTTGTTTTCAATAATTCTTTTATAGTAAGACCTTTTCCCTCTTTTACCAACGGATAGAGCGGAACAAAGAGGAAAAATACAGCATCCGCAAAAGGTATGATCGCCCACAAAAACGCGAGAATTTTCCAATTATCGATACCTGCCAGAACAAAAAAGAGCGTAGAAAGCGCAATGACGATCACTTGTCCCCAACTGTAACAGGAGTGCAAAAATCCCATGGCTGCTTTTTTATTTTTTGTAGGACAAGCCTCAACGACAGGACTTACAAGAACTTCTATACGCCCGCTGCCCACCGCATAAACTATGGACGCGATATATAATCCCGCGACAGGCACGGAAAGAAGTTCAGGTAAAACCGCAATCAGAATCAAACCGCCGCCCGAAAGAAGTTCAGCCGCAACAAGACATGGCCTGTACCCGATCTTATCTACGATTTTCGATGCGATCAGATCAGTTAAAAGCTGCGTTCCGAAATTGACTGTGATCAGCGTTCCGATCAGCGTAAGCGAGATCCCGTAATCGGAATGAAAGGTAAGAAACAGCAAAGGAATAAAATTCGCAGTGATCGCCTGTGTAAAACTGCCCAGATAACAACCGGCAATCGTATATTTTGCTGAAAGTTTTTTCATTGTAATCTTAATCCTTCAAATCTTTTACCATCTGATCGTATTCCAGCGGCCGATAGCCCAATCTTTCGTAAAGCGCACGCGCGCGGACATTCTCTTCTTCCACTTCCAGACGGATGCGCACAAAATTACCCCGACGCGCTTCCGTTTCCACAACCTGAAAGAATTCTTTACCAAGTCCAGCGCTCCTGTACTGCGGCAATACAAAAAGCTCTTCCAGCCATAAAACTTTCCCGCCCGCTTCACGCGAATAGGTTTTTGCAGTGAGTCCGTAACCTACCGTCTTACCGCCCGATTCAAGAATATAACCGTCTGCATATACGTCCGAACGCATCAGTTCGTCAAAAGCGCGTTCATGATAACTTTCCGGCACATTGAACAGAACGGCGGGCGATGAATAAAACTGTTTGGAAAGGCGAATAAAATCCGCCCTGTCACTTTGAGATATTTTTCTGATCATTCTCTCTGTCCTCAGCAAATTCAAATAAACTTCCCGTTTGTTGAATTTTATACTTTTCCGCATAAAAAACGCCCCGAATATTTTCGAGGCGTTTGCAGGTTCTTGGGCAACGAATTACTTCAATTCAGCGAAGTATTTGATCGTACGCACCATCTGGCTCGTATAGGAGTTTTCGTTGTCATACCAGGAAACGACCTTAACAAGAGTCGTGCCGTCACCCATGGGCATGCACTTGGTCTGCGTGCCGTCAAACAACGAACCGTAAGTGATACCGATCACGTCGGAGGAAACGATTTCGTCTTCGGTATAGCCGAAAGAATCGCTTGCTGCAACTTTCATTGCTGCATTTACGCCGTCTTTATCTACTTCACCTTCAACGATAGCGATAAGCTGAGTCAAAGATCCGGTAGGAACGGGAACACGCTGTGCGCATCCGTCGAGTACGCCGTTGAGTTCAGGAATAACCAAACCGATAGCCTTAGCTGCACCGGTGCTGTTAGGAACGATGTTCACAGCAGCAGCTCTTGCACGGCGGAAATCACCTTTACGATGAGGTCCGTCCAAAGTCATCTGGTCGCCCGTGTAAGCGTGAATAGTCGTCATGTAACCTTTTTTGATCTTAGCAAACTTGTTGAGCGCGTTTGCCATAGGAGCAAGACAGTTGGTCGTGCAGGAAGCAGCGGAAATAATGGTATCCGTAGCTTTGAGCGTCTTTTCGTTTACGCTGTAAACGATCGTAGGCAGGTCGTTACCTGCAGGTGCGGAAATAACAACTTTCTTAGCGCCTGCATCGATGTGTGCCTGGCTCTTAGCTTTGGAGCAATAAAAGCCCGTGCATTCCAGAACTACGTCTACACCGATTTCTCCCCAAGGCAGGTTTGCAGCATCTTTTTCTGCATAGATCTTGATCTCTTTGCCGTCAACGATGATCGAATTTTCCGTTGCGGATACTTTGTCTGCAAGAGCATATTTGCCCTGTGCGGAATCGTATTTGAGAAGATGTGCCAACATTGCAGGGCTGGTGAGGTCGTTGATCGCAACTACTTCATAGCCTTTTGCGCCGAACATCTGTCTGAACGCAAGACGACCGATACGGCCGAAACCGTTGATTGCAACTTTTACATTTGCCATTTTGAGTTTCCTCCATTTATTATAAAAATTTTATTTATCCGTTTTTCCGAATCCAGCAGTCTAATTATACCAAATCGGGAAAAGATAGTCAATAGTTTGCATGGACAACTTTCATTTTTATTCTTTTCATAAGAAAAAAACAATTTTTTATCGCAATTTGCATAAATCAACGAAGATTTTCGGGATTCAGGCAAGCAAGTTCTTCGGGAATAAACTTTCCGTCTTTACGGATAAGAACGTCATCAAACCAGATTTCCCCTCCGCCCCACTCAGGCGTCATGATCAGAACCATATCCCAATGCACGCTCGATTTATTGCCGTTATACGCATCGTCATAACAACAACCGGGCGTGAAATGAATGGATCCCGCTATCTTTTCATCAAAGAGAATGTCCAGCATCGGGCTTGTGACATAAGGATTCACTCCGATCGCGAATTCTCCGACATACCTTGCCCCCTCATCCGTGTCCAGGACATCGTTGAGCGCTTTCGTATCCGATGACGTTGCTTCTATGATCCTGCCGCTTTGGAATACGAGTTTTACGTTCTCATGCTTGATGCCGTTTTCCAATGTAGGCGCATTGAATGTGATCACCCCGTTCACGCTGTCTTTTACGGGAGCAGTATAAACTTCACCGTCGGGAATATTCATATGTCCCGCGCACTTGATCGCAGGGATCCCTTTTATTGAAAATGTAAGATCTGTGCCGGGCGAAACCAAACGCACTTTGTCCGTTCTCTCCATAAGGGATTTTAACGAGTCCATTGCTTTATCCATTTTGGAATAATCAAGCGTACATACATCAAAATAATAATCTTCAAACGCTTCCGTAGACTTCCCTGCATTTTGCGCCATGGAAGGATTAGGATAACGAAGGACTACCCATTTCGTCTTCTTGACGCGTATTTCATGATGCACGGGGAAAGAATAGGTCCTGTCATACACTTGAGTGTTTTCGGCAGGCACGTCCGAAAGTTCGAAAGTATTTTCCCCGCCGCGGATGCCGATATAGCAATCCATATCTTCCATTCTGTATTTTGCGTATTTTGCACGCAGTTCACAATGCTTTTTGCTCGTACCGAGCATCAAAGCCCGCTCTACCGAAAGATCGATCACATCGACAAACGGATATCCGCCCACCGCAAAAACTTTTTCAACTATTGCGTTTACCAGCGCGTTGTCTATTCCCCGCGCCTCGATCAGCACCTTTTCCCCTTTTTTACAATTTACCGAATAATTCACAAGTACATCTGCAAGTTTTTCTATTCTCGGATCACGCATAAACAAACGCCTCCTTTCATTTTTATTTCTGCTTTATATATTATACCACCCTGTCAAAAAAAAATAAAAGCGATTTGCCGATATTTTCGTAAATTAAATTGCTTTTTATCTGCGTTTAGTGTAAAATAATGATAAATAATAAAATTTTCGGAGGTCTTTTTTTATGCCTTTGGTTACATCTACCGAAATGTTCAAAAAAGCATATGCCGGCGGTTATGCGATCGGCGCTTTCAACGTGAACAATATGGAAACCATTCAGGGAATCGTGGAAGCAGGAAAAGAATGCAACTCTCCTCTTATTCTGCAAGTTTCCGCAGGTGCAAGAAAATACGCTAACCCCGTATATCTTCGTCATCTCATCGCTGCCGCAGTGGAAACAACAGGTCTGCCTATCGTAATGCACCTCGACCACGGCGCAGATTTTGAATCCTGCAAATCCGCGATCGACGACGGCTTTACTTCCGTCATGATCGACGCTTCCCACCATGCTTTTGCGGAAAACATCGAAATCACCAAAAAAGTAGTAAAATACGCACACGACAGAGGCGTCGTTGTCGAAGCTGAACTTGGTCAGCTCGCAGGTATTGAAGACGCAGTAAACGTTAAAGCAGAAGACGCTTGCTTCACTCATCCCGACGAAGTTTGTGAATTCACCGAAAAGACGGGTATTGACTCTCTCGCTATCGCGATCGGGACAAGCCACGGTGCATACAAATTCAAACCCGGCCAGAAACCGCAGCTTCGCTTCGATATTCTCGAAGAAGTCGGCAGACGTCTGCCCGGATTCCCTATCGTTCTGCACGGAGCTTCTTCCGTTCCTCAGGACAGAGTTGCTATCATCAACCAGTTCGGCGGACATATGCCCGACGCAATCGGTATTCCCGAAGATATGCTTCGTAAAGCAGCTTCCATGGCTGTCTGCAAGATCAATATCGACTCTGACCTTCGTGTAGCGTTCACCGCGGCTGTCCGCAAACACTATGCGGAACACCCCGATCACTTCGACCCCAGACAGTATCTCGGCGATGCAAGAGCTGCTGTTAAAGAGATCGTTAAACACAAGATCGTGGAAGTTCTCGGCTCCAACGACAAAGCTTAAATCAAATAATCTTTATGCCGCACAAAACTTTGTGCGGCATTTTTGTTTGTATTTATTTTTTAATTTTAAAATCTATAACCTATTTTATATATGTTTATATAACAAAATAAAGTCAATATTATTCAGAAAAAGCCTGCGAAATTTTTCGCAGGCTTTTTAATTAAGTAAAACTTTTTTGACTGTCTGAATGTAAACCGTTTTTTAAAGTTTAGCAGCCGCCAATTCATCGCAGACAACGATTACATCGGGGTGATTCTGCAATACGCTTGCAGGAACTGCTTCCGTAACTTCACCCTTCACCATTTTATATACTGCATCCGCCTTATTCGTACCGTTTGCCACTACGATGATCTTTTTCGCATTCATGATATTTGCGATACCCATCGTCAGTGCATAACGAGGCACTTCATCGATATTCGCAAACAGACGGGAATTGTCGCGGATCGTGCTTTCCGTGAGTTTTACCACGTGCGTTGTGGAATCAAAAGCCGTACCGGGTTCATTGAAGCCGATATGACCGTTTGAACCAAGTCCAAGCACCTGAATATCCTGCGGCATTGTTTCAAGAAGAGCCGTATATCTCGCGCACTCCGCTTCCGCATCCTCAGCTTTACCGTTCGGAAGATTGGTATTGTTCAGATCGATATCAACACCGTTAAAGAGATGTTTCCGCATGAAATAGACGTAACTTTGATCACTCTTTTCATCCAAACCTACATATTCATCCAAATTGACCGTTTTGATTTTCTTGAATGAAATTTCCCCTCTTTTATATGCGGCAACCAGGTTTTCATACAAACCGATCGGGCTGGAACCCGTAGCAAGACCGAGAACCGCGTCAGGTTTTGCTTTGATAATATCGCTCACGACTTCATAAGCCTTTTCGCTCATTTGTTCATAATTCTTAGTTACGATCACTTTCATAATTAACGCCTCTTATAAATTATTTTACCGCCTCTGACGGTCATTAACACATTGAACTTTTCATCCAGTAAGGTATAATCCGCACGTTTTCCTTCACCGATCGATCCGATCTCTTTTTCCATATGAAGATTTTTAGCGGGATTAAAAGTTGCAAAATCAATTGCCTTTTCCAGCGGCACGCCTACCTTTTCCACCATATTGGCAAGAGCAACATTCATTCTCAGTACGCTTCCAGCCAAAGTTCCGTCCGAAAGGCGCGCCTGCCCGTCCTTCACAAAGACTTGCTGTCCGCCGAGTTCGGAAACGCCGTCCGGCAAACCCTTTGCCCTCATCGCATCGGTTATCATCGTAACTTTGCCGCGAGGTTTCGTCTTTACGAGCAACCTGATCGCAGGAACACTTACGTGAATGGTATCGCATATGATCTCACAGTTGAGCTTATCAGACAGCAATGCTGCACCGACTCCGCCGATCTCCCTGTGATGTAACGGCTTTAACGCGTTATAGGTATGCGTCACATTTCTCGCGCCTAATTCCACCGCGTGTTCCATCGCCGCATACCCTGCCGCAGTGTGGCCGAGTGAGCAGACGATCTTACGGCGTTTCAGATACGGAATCAACTCCTCCGAACCTTCGCCCTCAGGAGCAAGCGTCACAAGCCTGATGTTGTTTCCGGACGCCTTTTCAAATATTTTGAAATCTTCTACGGAAAGTTTTCTGATATACTCCTTAGGCTGAGCACCGCAAAATTCACAGGAAACATAAGGGCCTTCCAGATGCACACCTAAAACTTTTGCGCCTTCATCGCCCTGCGACGCCATATATTCTTTGATATTTTTCAGCGCATTACAAATATTTTCCTCGCTCTGCGTCATTGTAGTCGCCAAAAAGGATGTCGTGCCTTCCTCGGCAAGCGCAAGCGATATGGAACGAAGCGCCTCATTCGTTCCGTCCATAGCGTCAGCTCCCGCCGCGCCGTGAATATGCTGATCTATAAATCCGGGCACCATCAAAACATTTTCGGAAAAAGTTGACTCTTCACCCTGTACAGGATTCACCAAAGAAAACCTGCCGTTTTCAATCAAAATATCCGCTTTACAGATACCTTTTCCGCGCACATAAGCACGCACACTCTTTAAAAATTCGGACATACTTCAAATCTCCGTCATCTTATTAATATTTAGATTCCAATAATGAAATTTTTGCTATAAAGCAATCCCAAGTTTTACGGTTTTTAAACGTACGATCAGGGAAGAATATGCCCCGCCGCAATATAAACTTTGTACCATTCTTCGCGGGTGATCGTAACATCTGCTCCCGCCGCTATGGAAAGAAGCCGATTTACGTTCATAGTACCCGTAATCACCTGCATTTGTGCAGGATGACGCAGGATCCAAGCAGCGACTACACCTTCTGCATTCAGATGGTATTTCTCCGCAAGTTCCCCTATAACCCGATTGAGTTCGGGAAATTCGGGATTATTCAGATATACACCTTTAAAGAAGCCGTACTGGAAAGGAGACCATGCTTGTACAGTGACCTTATTCAATCGACAATAATCCAAAATATACCCGTCGCGGGAAACCGCACCTTCCGTAAACATATTTACTTCTGTACCTGCGGAAATCATAGACGCGTGAACGGGTGAAAACTGCAACTGATCAGCGCAAAGCTCCTGCTTTACACAAGTTTTCAAAAGTTCTATCTGACCCGGGTGCATATTAGACACGCCGAAATGTCTGACCTTACCCGATTTTTCCAGCAAATCAAAAGCCTCTGCAACTTCTTCGGGCTCAACGAGCGCATCGGGACGATGC
The DNA here is from genome assembly GCA_949287815.1 of uncultured Bacillota bacterium. GTDB lineage: Bacteria > Bacillota > Clostridia > Christensenellales > Borkfalkiaceae > Borkfalkia. The sequence continues at coordinate 21,554 of CASEHS010000019.1, forward strand.
AATAAAAGACTGTCGATATAATCCGTGTTCAACCTCTTCAAAATACCGTCGACTGCGCTTAAAATATGCTCCTTCGAAAAATCGAACATTTTACCCGGAACTATTCCGCATTTGGATTGCAAGAACATTTTATCGCGGGAAACGCCAAGCCCCTTAACAGCTTTTGCAAATACTTCTTCACATTCGCCCCTGCCGTATATATCGGCATGATCAAAAAAATAAAGCCCTGCATCCAAAGCTGTTCCTATAAATTTTTCACGAGCGGGCTCATCGATCCCGTTCAGCCGCATACATCCAACTGCTATTGACGGAACAATTTTTCCGCTTTTTCCGAATTCTGTTGTCTTCACTCCTGACCCCTTTGGATTGATTTGAATCACTTTATCAATTTATATTAATATTTTAACCGCTTTATATTTAAAAGTCAAGTAAATCCCCAAATTCAAACTCTCGTTTCAATTTACAATCACACAACCATTAATTAAAAAGATACGCAAGCATTTTTTTGCCTGCGTATCTTCCTCACCCCCATATATTTAATTTGTCTGATTGATAATTTCAATCGTATTTTTCAAACCCGAAATTTTTAAGGCACAGATGCTCGTCCGCCAATTGAATAATAACTTTGAACCCCAAAACATTAGCGTGCATGTTTGTCACCACAACATCGTTTATCGAAAGAGAGGAAGGAAAAGTACTCTCTTCGACCGTCACCGTCGAATATTGTGAAAACGTTGCAGCATTGACAGGACCAAACGCCTCATAAGAATACATTGCAAAATACCAAGAATGTTGCGCGCTGTCTCTTTCGATCGTCAGATATGCCTTTCCCGAAGACTCATAATATTTGCTTTCTACCCTGAGCATCTTGTCCGTTTCATAAAAATTCAAAGATGAAACCATTTTGTCGCTTGAATATATTGCAATGGAATAACAGTCGCCCTTTTTTGTTCCTTTTTCCTTTACATAATCGGCTACGGTATCAAAAAAGGATATTTTACAAACCGTGCATTGGTTTAAACCGACATGATTTCCGACTTCCCCAATAAAGCCATCCTTATATGTATGACCGCATTTAGTGCAAGTATAAAGCGTATGCCTTGCTTCCTGACAATTTGCCTCTACCGCCGTAGAAGTATATTCATGATCGCACTTTGAATCATTGCAACCGACGATCATAAAAATCATAATGAACGACATCAAAAATACTATAATTTTTTTCATAACCCTCTCTCCTTAAAATTTTTTTAGTTTCTGAAAAATTTAAAATATCAGAACATTAAAAATGCGCTACTCTATCTCGTATAGAGAACTTCCAATCCTTTGTCGGGATGATAAGTCCAACTTATATTGATCTTTGAGCCCGAATAAGTTCTTCGGCCATCTAAGGATTTGGTATCCAGCATTTCTTGATAAACATAATCAGGCACACCAAGTTTATCATGAATACGAAGTATTGCTTGCGTCGCATCCAACAAATATGTAGTAGAAGAACTGCTATCCGAATCGTAATCATAAGGATTTGTATCTATTTTCAGATAGGAATCCCCGTGTTCCGCCCACGGATACAAACAATCGGTGTCAAGATAAAGCTGAAAGAAAAAATTGCCCTTAGATTCTTCTTTTGCCTGAGCGCAGTTGACAAATCCCCATAGACAAAAGCCAAGGCACAATAATACCAGAACAAGACTTACAATGCGTTTTGCAGGCTTGAATGTAAAATTTTTCTTTTCGGTCTTAACTGCCACAGCCAGCCCGAACGCCAGCAAAACGCCACCGACCGCCATAAATACAATGCATACGATCGTCAAAGCCTTTGTATAAGTGTAACCGTTAAACAAGAAAACATGTCCGTAGCCGATAAGTCCTGCAAGCACTATAATCAGAAAGCCCGCGACACCTATACTTGCCAAAATCAACCCGACAAGAGAAATCAAATTCATTGTTTTCTTTCCCTTTTCGGAAACGCAGGTCCCTGCCTCATCGCAAGTTAAAGCCTGCGCCGCATTGCTTTCAGCCAATTCCTCTTTCCTCTCACTATCCTGCTGAATACTCTCTTCCCTTTTTGCTCCGCAAACAGAGCAAAACTTTGCGTCATCGTCCATAAAACTGCCACAATTTTTACAATACATCTCTCAAACTCCTTTTTCTTTTAAGTAACATAATTGTAACAAATCGCACTATCAGAAATTGATAATACGACAATTTTTTATGTATTGACATATTAATTTTGTATTCGGCATCCGCGGCATTGTAAATGATCTCCTGTCCGTACATTTCATTAAAGTAGCCGCGCAGAAAAGCAATATACCTTCGGAAAGTTACTTCCGAAATTTCATACTGCCCGCAGCATTCATTGATACGAAGCCTGCCGCCCTTTCTCAAACGGTCGTACATCTGTAAAAGAATGTAACTTTTATTCAGTCTCGCTTTTTGACAAGCGCTTTCTTCTCCTTGTTTTTTTGGCATCTGCCCGTTGCAACTATGGATAGTTTAGCACAATTTTCTCCGTTTTTGTTGAGCCGCGTTTTCCGATTCGGTGGATTTTTTCGCTTAAAATTGGAAAAAAACGCTGAATAAGCGGAAAAAGGCAGGCGAAAGTCAAAACGGACTTTCGCCTGCCCTATCAATTTTTCTCTATTCCAAAACCGTTAAAGTGATCGTTATAATTACGATCGCCGAATGATTATATGCGGGTTTTGAGGTAAAAACATCCGATTTTTCAAAATCGATACTGCTGTCCCAAGATAAGTAATCCGGATAAATCGTGCCATTATAACGTCCTATATCTGTTCCGTGTTGACACGAGCAACCTTGCACAGTCTGCTCTTTGTGAAAACGCACTCTTTTACTTTCCTGAGGAGGAACATAAAAAATCTCTCCTCCCGCGGGAATAACAAACGTGCGAGATTCCCCGTCAGCAAGAACCGCTACTGAATCCAAAGTATAGCCGTCCGTATCCGTATCGTCCGTATAAGCCGCATCCAGGACTACACCGTTTGCTTGCGGTATAAACCATTGATTAACAAAATTATCCCCGTTTTTCCAGCCGAGAAAAATCTTACCCTCTTTGCTCGGTTTCGGCAGCGCAAAAGATTGCCCCGATAAATTTATTTCTTCGCCGTCATCCCGCAAAGTGACCCCCGTCACTTTCTCAATGTAATAAACAGAACAACCTTTGCTCCAATCGCTTTCAAAATTTAAAGTCTGTTCATATCCCCCCGTAAGATAAATTTCACCTCCACCAAACGCATCTGAACCCACATACTCCACAGATTCAGGCAATACCGTTTTTCTGTTGGGACAGCCTACACTGTAACTAATTAAACGGAGCGCCATTGGTTCTATTTCTTTCAAAGTTTCAGGCAGAACCATTCCCCCGTTCCAGAAAAATACTTCCTGAAAGGCAAGCGTTTCCAACCGCTCGATCCCTTCTGGCAAAACCACCGAATTTTTAAAATAACAATTATAAAAAGTTTCTTTGCGAATGACTTTCAGCCTGCTGCCCACTTCAAATGCGATGTTTAAAGTACAGCCGATAAAACATTGTTCTTCTATTTCTTCCACACTTGTGGGAATCACCAAAGGCTGTTCTATATTACAACCGCCAAAAGCCGCTTTTCCCAGTCGCTGAATGTTTTCGGGCAAAACAATGCTTCTTATGGACGCGTGAGATTTTCCGAACTGGTCTTCTTCGATTGCAACCACGGGTAAACCGTCAATATAAGAAGGATAAACAATATCCTTATCTTCCGTAACCGCTCCTTTATACCCCGTAATTGTGACCGAACGCGCGCCTTTGGTATAAGAAAAATTACCCTTTGTCCCGTTTATAAATCTTTCCTGCCAGATAGCATATAATACGATATTTTCCGACCATTCGGGATCGGTATCTGTAAAATAGTTTCCGCCGCCGTCTGCCCTGTCGCACCACCCAAGAAAATCATAACCCACCTTTTCCGCGGCAAAAAGAGGTATTTTTTGTCCCGGTAAGACCTGCACGGGGTTTTGTTCACTGTTTACTCCGCCCGACAATTCATACGTGATCGTATAAGCGTCCGATGATAAAGCATATTCCGCCACAAACGTGAGATTCTCTATATTCCTGTCGTACACGCGATCGGTAAGGCTACCCGAGCCGTCATCCCAACCTGAAAATATTTGTCCTGCTAAAACTGCCGAAGGCAAAAGAAGCTCTTCTCCGAAAATCCCGTTTAAAATGCACTTATGTACATTTGCGCCTTCGTGTTCAATAAATCCTTCCCCCGCGTCAAGCGATACGGTAAAAGTCAAACGTTCAAACTTTGCCGACAGTCTGCTGATCTCAAAAATATTATCTTCGTTAATCGTATCTACATACTTTCCGCTGTTTTCATCATACCAACCGAGAAATTTATGCCCGTATTTATACACGGGTACAAGCACGACCTCTTCTCCGAACATGATACTGTTCGGATTCTTTTCTTCGCCCCAGCCTCCGCCATTCAGTTCGTATACGACGGTGCTTACGCGCGGCTCATAAATTGCATATAAAGTCAATTCGCTCTGCAAGCCGTATAAGCAATCATAAAATTCGCCCTTACCGTCCGAACTCTCATTCCAACCGATAAAAACATAACCGTACTTTTCTGCGCTATTCAGTTTGTGAAATTCACCCGCACCGACAGTTTCGGGATTGCCCTGAACTTTTCCGCCGTTACATTCGTAAGTAACCTTCCATTTTTCGCCGCTTTGCTGCCAACGCGCCGTAAGGGAAAGATTTTTTGCGTTCTTTCCGCCGACGCTCTCTCTTTTTACGCCCGATTCATCAAACCAGCCGAGAAAATTATAGCCTTTTCGGATAGGTTCAAAAAGAACAATCTCCTGCTCATTTGTGACCTGTTCTGGGTTTGTATAAGAAATTGTACCGCCTGCGAGATCATAGCGTACTGTATAAACGGTTTTATCCCATTTCGCATAAAGCGTAACATCTTTCCCCGACCAACTGACAGATGACACCGCCTCTCCCGTATAATCGGGAGTAAGGTACCACCCCTCAAATTCTGCACCGCTTTTTTTCGGGCTTGTCAACTGTATCTGTCCGCTTTCCTTTGTAAATGTAAAGGGTACGTCGCTTTCGAAATATCCGCCGTTCAGATAATAATCTATTTTATATTCTTTCGGAGAAAACACTGCCGTAAAAGTCCTATCCCCGTCAATCTGTAAAGGGAAATTCACCTTATTTCCCCGCTCGTCATAGAACCCTTCCAGCTCATAACCTTCGGGCGGCAATATCTGCGGCATAAACCAGCCGTCTTCTTCTATGTCGTATGTTTTATCGCCGATCCTGACCGTAAAGATCTCTTTTATCTCTTTTGCTTCTTGTGCTTGTTTGGGAATAAATAAAATGATAAGCACAACAGATATACAGATCATTAAAGACGCCCCCAACAACGCAAAAGAAATTTTCCTGCGCTTGCGGGCCTGTATCGGAGTTTCTGTTTTCTCTTCCTTATCTATACCAAAATATAATGCGGACACGGAAATATCTGCCCATTTTGCTATTGCGATCAGTTGTTCCGCATTCGGACAAATTATGCCGCGCTCCCATTTTGAAACAATGTCAGCAGAACTGTTTGTAAGATCCGCAACCGTATTTTGTCCTTCTCCGCGAATTCTGCGAAGAGACGCAAGCGCTTTGCCGAAACGCACGGGATCAAACTCACCCGTATAAACAGTTTCACTTTCCTCCGTACCGATCAGCCGCTCCAAAGAGACATTTAATGTCTGTGCAATCAGTCCCAGCAAGGCAAAATCGGGTTCAGATACGCCCCTTTCCCATTTCGACACCGTTTGCAGATGTACTCCTATTTTTTCTGAAAACTGTAACTGCGTCAACCCCGATTCTTTACGGAATCTTTTCAGTCTTTCACAGAAAACCTCTCTCATTTGTATCCCTTTTTATCCCAAAGTTATATTGAACTCAGTTATAATTTTATCACGAATAATCTTTTTTCGCAACTTTGACAAGTAATAAATTCTCCTACTATAAATAATTCTATCACAGACCTATATCAATTTTTGATAATTAAATTTATTTTATAAAAAACGTCGGTATAAACCGACGTTTTTTATAATCAATTTTTTATTTAACGTTGCATTTCCTGCTCGATCCTTGTGTTAATACGTTCACGCATAGATAACAGCCACTCTGAACCGTGAGGATATTCCATAAACCCGCTCATACCTTCATCTTTCAGCATTGCCACAGTCTGCTCTCTGCCGATATATTTTTCCAGCAACATTAAAGCTCTGTAATCCTGAATCGCTTCATAGAAAACTTCAAACCTGGTCGAATCATATACGCCATCATCCGCAGGATATACGATAAAACTGTCACCAGACTGGAAAGATCCGTCCGCATCCGTTACCACAAACGGATTGATCTGACGGTAAGAAAGATAAGAATTGTAAAAATTATATCCCCAGTGCAAAAATCCTTTGACACCGTTCAAATACAGTTGAAACCCTAAAATTCTGTTTCTTGCATGAGGCATACTCATCATCCGATTGGAAAGATTGCACGTATGCTGGCTTGTACAATAATACACCCAATATTCCCTGTTCAAATCGGCGAACCGATCAGCCGAGGATGTAGAAGCCACCGGAATGTCTACAAAACCGCGCTGAGCAAAGCTTACGTCGCTGAGAGCATCTATATGCTTCAAATCGGGCAACAGTCCTGATACAAGCCGTTTATGCTTACCATATATTTCCAGACAACTTTCATTCGGTTCATCTGAAATATGCAGAAAACTAACCTCATAAACACCTTGTTTTTTCAGAAAATTACCGAGCTCAGGCAAAAATCTCTGCAAGAATAAGGTATATTCTTCTCCATCCGATGCTGTGTGCCAGCCAAATTTTTTCGTATCAGCCCCGTTTTCCCGAACTATGATTTTAGGGCAGCACATTGCACCCCACTGCGTAAATAAATGGGAAAGTTCATAATATTTTACGCCGCATCTTTTGGCCATTTCAATAAACTTTGCAAGTTTTTCAAACCCGAAGGAATAAATGCCGTTCTCAAAAAACACATCTACAAGCTGAACAGTGAGCCTTTCTCCTCCGACATATGTATCCAACGGAGGCGTGAACAAGGGAACATACACTGCATTGATTCCGTGGCGCACCGCTGCCGTTATATACGCTTCGGCCAGCTCCCAAAAACGCGGACTGAAAGCCTCTGTCTTATAATAATTACATATACTGTCGTAGTGCATCCAGTTTGTAACAAACAGATCGCTTTCAGGCAGGTTTTGCCCGATAACTCGAATCGTAAATGAAGTACTGTTTCCCTGACGTTTGCCGTCTATATCGTATACCGACACACTGACAGTATGTTCCCCGACAGGAAGTTTTTCGCCTTCGCCAAGCGTGATTCTGAAAATATTTCTTCCGCCTTTCAGACAAAAATTATTTGTATCGAGCGGCATCAGAAGATCTGCAAAGCAATGGACATTTTCTCCTAAAATATAATCGTCATGCCCTTTCCGAACCGTAAATCCACCCGCAACATATTCCGTACGGCGAATTCGTGCAGGCAATTTAGATTTTACTTCAATTTTACAACAATATAAAGACAGCCCGCAATTTTCCGCAACCAACTGTACACTCACTGTCTCATTTTCAAAGCAAGTGATCTGTTTTAAACGCGGAATGCGCTTTGTTTCGGGATTTAAATTCTGTAACGAATCAGTTATTTTAAGTTTTACTCCCATTATTTTCACTCCTGAAAGTTCATCTTCTTTATCATAGCATATCTTTTTTTGACCGTCAAGAGTTAAATTTTTTTATTTTTCTGATTTTATTTCTTGTCAGATCAGAAGATAAAACAAAGCACCCACTGCCCCCGAACCGAAAATAATAAAAATAGGATTTAACTTAAATTTTCTGAGCAGAAAAAAGCCGCAGATAAAAATCCCCACCGCCACAAAATCGGGAACAGCAAGGCAGTCTTTCCACGCACTGCCGCCCCAAAGCGCAAGCATAAGCATAGAAAGCCCAGCCGAAGCGATCAACGCGACGATCACGGGTCGCAAAACCGTCAGCACCCCCTGCACGACAGAAAGATTCCGAAATCTGTAATACAAAAAAGCCAGTAATGAAACAATAATGAGAGCAGGAAAAATACATCCCAGCGTCGCAACGATCCCGCCTAAAACGCCGGCGACCCTCATTCCTACAAATGTTGCAGAATTCACGGCGATCGGCCCCGGCGTCATTTCCGCAATCGTAATAAGATCGGTAAAATCTTTCATCGACAACCAACCCCGCCCGTCTACTACTCGGGATTGAATGATTGGAATTGACGCATACCCTCCGCCTATACTGAACAAACCGACCTGTGCAAATTCAAGAAAAAGTTCAAGATAAATCATCTTATTTTACTCCTCCTCTTTATCCCTTTGAACAATGTCTTTATCTACATTGTCCTCTTCTTTTGCACAGGGCAAACTTTTTAAATTGCAATCTTGCGTATTTCCGTCCTCTTGTTCCGAAATACCCCCTTCCTGTAAAACTTTTTCGTCTGATTTTTTCTTTTTGCGTCTGCTTAAAAGGTAAACAAAAATCGCCAAAAGGATACCGCCAAGTACTATAAAAATTACATTCACTTTAAAAACAAATGTCAGTATAAACGCCAAAAGCATGACAAAGATAAGAAAAACATTTTTATGCTTTCCAACGTCGACTGCCATAGAAAACGATACTTCACAAACAACCGCGGCAACACCTGCCTGCATACCCTTTAACACCACGGCAACAACCGTATTATCCCTGAACGATGAATATATTGCAGATATGACGGAAATGATCAGGATCGGCGGCAATATTGTCGCCAACACTGCAACAATTGTACCCAAAACGCCTCCCACTTTATAGCCAAGCAGTATAGCGGCATTTACGGCGATCGCCCCAGGTGAAGACTGGGCGATCGCCGTAAGATCAAGCATTTCCTGTTCTTGCAGCCAGTTCAAATCATTGACAAACTTTTTTCTCATCAATGGTATGATCACAAATCCGCCGCCAAAAGTAAATGCACTTATATAGAAACAACAAAAAAACAGCTTACACAACTTCTTCGCTTTACTCATATCTTCTCCTTCAATCCCACGCTATTATAACTCTTGACAGACTATTTGTAAAATATTATAATATATTATAATTTAA
>CASEHS010000020.1 GCA_949287815.1 uncultured Bacillota bacterium
TCATACTGGACTTTGTTGGTATCCTGAAACTCGTCGACGTGTATGTAACGGAATCTTCCCGAAAGATATTCGAGCACCTCTTTATCTGTTTCCAAAAGGCGAAGTGTTTCGTTGAGAAGATCGTCAAAATCCATTGCATTATTGGCTTTGAGATGATCGCAATAAATTCTGTAAACATTGCAGATGTCGCGTATATTTCTTAAATCTCTGTTTTCGTCCAGATATTCTTCCGGAGTTTTACCTAGCATTTTTGCGTTGGCAACATGAAATTTTACATTTTTGAGCAGTTTTTCGTCGTCATAATCACATTCTGCAAACGCCTTTTTGATGAGATTTGCCCGCTCCGTTTCGCTGTAAATGGAAAAATTCCTGCCGTAACCGATCCTGTCCGAAAACTGCCGCAAAATGCGTACACACATACTGTGGATCGTACAGATCCACATACTCTCCGCCCCGTCCACCATACGAGAAAGGCGGTCGCGCATCTCGTTTGCGGCTTTGTTTGTAAAAGTGATTGCCAGAATCGAAGAAGGATAAACCCCTTTTTCTTCCACAAGATAGGCAATCCTAGAAGTGAGAACGCGCGTTTTTCCGCTGCCTGCGCCCGCAAGCACAAGTACCGCGCCTTCCGTATCTTTTACAGGTTTTATCTGATCGGAATTTAGTTTTTGTAAAATATCTGCCATCATAATTTTATCTCACAGTTTATAACGATTCTGTTTGTTTCCGTGCACGATTTTTCGTTAGCGCCGCAGAACAGAATTATTATAGCATAATCGCAAAAAAACCGCAACCGTGCGACAGGATCAAAAAAGATACGGATACAAAAAAGCGTACCCGTATCCGTAAGAAATAATTTAAAACAAAAAGTTATTTTTCGGCACTACAAAAACTTTACTTTTCCCCTGCCGATTCAAATTCCCTTTCTTTTCTGAAACGTTCCAAAGCCCTCAGATACTTTTCGGAAAGATTGAGAGTATATCTTTGCTTTTCTTCATAAGAAAGGTGCGAAAATACCTCTTTATCTGTAAGACGACCTATTGCGTCGCTGACTTCCCCGTCAGAAAGAAGCATCGCTTTTACTTTTTCATAGAACCCGTCGTCCTCATCACCGCCGCGAACGGTATAAGTCACTTTGCCTGCAAAATACCTCTCAACCTTACTGGCATTCAAGCCTCTCTCTTCCGCGCGGGCGATCTCACCTTTTAAGTCGCTCTGATAATGTTCCCAAAACCCGCTTTTCAGCCTTGCCTTTGCTTCTTTTGCAACTGTTTTAAAATTTTTCCCTTCTTTCGACATTTTCAATTTCTCCTCACCAAAATCCGTCACAAAATTACAAAAAACGCACAAACTAAAAGCCCGTTATCTCAGATAACAGGCTTTCGTACTTAGTTTTTAGAACTTCTCTTACGTGCAGCTTCCGCTTTCTTCTTTTTACGGACGGAAGGCTTCTCATAATGCTCTTTACGGCGCAGATCGCCGATAATACCGTCGCGGGAGCATTTTCTTTTGAAACGACGCAATGCGCTGTCAATAGACTCGTTTTCTCCGACTCTGATCGTGGACATTCCTCTTCAACCCTCCTTCGCCTACGCACTTATTCAACAGGAATATTTTACCCAAAAAACAAAATGATGTCAAGTTTTTTTGACAGGATTCTTCTTTTGTTTAAAAATTTTTTACCAACAAAATTTTGCGCAAAAATGTTTAACGCGGTTTATAATTTAATTGACTTACATCATATTTTATGATAAAATTTAACATGAAAATATTTTAGGAGAGAATATATTTATGAAGCCTGATTATTCCCAAAAAACAAATGAAGAACTTCATGCAGAACAAGAAAAACTACACAAAAAACTCCGTCCCGCAAACATTGCTATTTTGATCATCTCACTGATAGCATTGATCACTTTGCTTGTCGGCCCCTGCTTGAAAATGAAGATGAATCTCAATAAAGATTTTTTTGTCGGCGTAATGGAACAATCGATCAAGGATGACGATCCGGAAGCAGAAGAAATGCGTTCTACCGCAGAATTTATGTTCAAAGATGTAAATAAAACAGTTGTGGTTTCCGTGACGCCTTCTGCCATGATAAAAGCGGCTTTCGCCTCTGATACGAAAACCGTAAAAGATTTTCTTACGGATACCATGCAAACTCTTTTAAGTTCTTTTGAAGATGTAGGACAACAAGTTATGCCTGCCATGATCGGGGGCATAATCATAACGCAATGGTGCGGCGGAATTCCTGAAGACAGCAGTGATATTTCTACTCAGGAGCTCAAAAAAGTTATTGATCTTCTTGCCGAAAATAAAGTAGACGAAGCTACGGCTAAGGTACAAGCTGCGGCGGCAAAATTTGCACAAGATGAATTCAATGTTACGCTTACCGCAGAAAACCTTAGCGACGTACAAAAATATTTTGATGATATCGTTGAAGCCGGAACAGACGAACAAGGTGATTTTTCTTTCATGCAAGTCCTTATGATGATGAGCGGAGGGAGCTCCGAATCGGGTTCTGAGGGTTCTTCAGAAAGTAAAAATCCGATCGAACAGATTTTTTCTCAAATAGAGAATATGGACGATACAACTGTTTCTCAGGTAAAAATGGCACTGACTGCAACCTCTGTTGCAGGGGTACTCCTCTCTGCATTCTGCTGGTTGATGCTTGCGCTCCTTTCACTCGTTCACATCTTTGCCAAAAACAAAAAAGTGGCAATGTGGTATGTGAAGCTTACCGGACTTTTACCGTGCTTACTGTTTGTCATTGCGCCTTCTATCGCAATGGCTATCGCTCCTGAAATGGCGGGCGGCGGACAATCGGCAGCTATGATCGGATCAATGGGTATGACTTTTGGCGGTCTTACAATTATTTCCGCAGTTTGCCTGCTCGTTTTGTGGGGCGTTTCCATTTTCTGGTGCCACCCCATCAAAAAGAAGATCAAAGCCTGCAAAAAACAATTAAACATGAATAATCAGTAACTGTGCCACTTTTTTAGGTTATTTTTTATATTTATACCAAGAACCGATTTATTCGTTTGCCTTGTAATTGGAATTTTAAGATTACGATGACAAACAATATCAATAATTTACGAGGTAGATTATGTCATTGTTTAATTCAAAAAAAATAATTAAGATTCTGACTGTTTTAGTGTTTGTTTTTTTTATTGCATTCATAATTGCAGCTTGTGGACACGAACACAACCCGACTTACGTCGAAGCTAAGAACGCAACTTGTGAAGAAAACGGTAACTGTGAATACTGGTATTGCAAAGGCTGCAATAAATACTTTACAGATGATGCGTGTAAACATGAAATTCCTGCCGAAGACACTGTCATTAAAGCTCTCGGACACAGTTGGGACAAAGAAAGCATTGTTTGGAACTGGAATGCCGACTTTTCTTCCGCGACTGCCACTTTTACCTGTCTGAGAAATGCAGAACACTCCGAAAGCTTAAACGCACAGATCACAAGTTCAGTTACCTCTCCCGCGACCTGTACAGATGCAGGCACAAAAACTTATACCGCAACAGTTTCTTTTAATAATGAGGAAGTTTCCGATACAAAAACGGAAACCTTACCCGTCTTAATGCATGACTGGGATATGGACAACATTATTTGGAACTGGTCGACAGACCATTCTTCCGCGACTGCCACTTTTACATGTCTTCACGATGCTGAGCATACAGAAACCATAACCGCTCAAATCACAAGTTCGGTTACATCTCCCGCGACCTGTACGGAGACAGGAACAAAAACTTATACCGCAACAGTTTCTTTTAATAATGAAAAGGTTTCCGATACAACAACGAAAACTTTGCCTACCTTGGGACATATATGGGATACGGACAACATGCAATGGGTTTGGGCGAATGACCACACAACAGCTACCGCGACTCTTATCTGCGAAAACGATCCTTCGCATAAGCAAGTCGCCACAGCGCAAGGTTCAAGTATTACAAGCCAAATTACGACTCCCGCGACCTGTACGGAGGCAGGCACAAGAACATACACCGCAGAAGTAAAGTTCTTCAACCGTACTTATACCGGACAGAGCACAGAAACCATTCTCCCTCTGGAACACGATTGGGATATGCAGAATATCGTTTGGAATTGGACTGATTATTCTTCTGCTACCGCGACGCTTTGTTGCAAAAACGACTCTTCGCATACGCAAACCGCTATAGCGCAAGGTTCAAGTATTACAAGCGAAATTACAACTCCTGCGACCTGTACGGATACAGGCACGAAGACTTACACCGCAGAAGTTACTCTGAACGGTCAGAAAGTTTTCGGCACAAAAACGGAAACCTTGCCTGCGCTCGGGCATAACTGGGACACGGAGAACGTCGTTTGGGATTGGGAAACAGACTTTTCTGCCGCAACCGCTACTTTTACCTGCCTGAAAAATGCGGAACACCCCGAAACCATAAACGCGCAGATCACAACTACGGTTACAAATCCCGCAATCTGTACGGAAGGCGGTCTTAAAACTTACACCGCAAAAGTAACTTTCAACGGCGAGACGTTTACCGACACGAGAACGGAAACTTTACCTGCGACAGGGCACAGCTTTTCAGATGAATGGTCGGGCGATGAAACTTATCATTGGCACGCCTGCACAAACGAAAATTGCACGGAGATACAAGACAAAGCCGAACATACTTTTGAAAACGGCTACTGTACGGTATGCCACGCGCAAAAAGTAAGCACAGGACTACAATATACATTGAGTTACGATAAAACTTTTTATTATGTTACCGGTATAGGGACCTGCACGGATACCGAAATCGTTATTCCGTCCGAATATCAAGGCATACCTGTGCAAGCGATCAGTGTTTTACAGCCGTCAACCGTCTCTTACACGAGCATACATATCCCTTCGAGCATAAAAAATATTTACAAAACAGTCAACTTCTCGAACAGCCTGACAGAAGTACATATAACGGATATAGGAGCATGGTGTGGCATTTTATTTGCAGATTATAGTGCGAATCCCCTATCCATTGCAAAAGATTTGTATTTGAACGGAAAACTCGTTACAGCTCTGGAAATTCCGGATGACGTAACGGAAATCGGACAATATGCCTTTTACAATTGTACTTCTCTTCAAAGCGTAACGCTCGGCAATAACCTGGCAAGTATCGGACAATCTGCCTTTTACAATTGTACTTCTCTTCAAAGCGTAACGTTCGGCAATAACCTGACAAGTATCGGACAATATGCCTTTAACAATTGTACTGCACTGACAGGAGTGTACATAACGGATGTTTCGGCATGGTGTGGCATTTTATTTGCAGATTATAGTGCGAATCCCCTATATTTTGCCAAATCCTTATACTTGAACAATGTGCTCGTAACAGATCTGGTAATTCCCGATAATGTAAAGAGCGTCGGACAATATGCTTTTAATAATTACACGGCTCTTCAAAGCGTATCCGTCGGAAACGGAGTCGAGAGTTTCGGGACAAGTGCATTTGGAGACTGTACGGCTCTGAAAGGCGTATATATTAAAGATCTTGCCGCTTGGTGCAATATTACTGTTGATTACTGGTTTTCAACTCCGATAAGCGACGCGCAAAACTTATATCTGAACGGTACTCTCGTCAAAAGTCTTGATATCCCCGATAATGTAACTAATATCGGAAAATTTGCCTTTTATAATTGCAATATTACGAGCGTAACGATCGGAAGCGGTGTGAAAAATATAGGCAATAGTGCATTCGAGAATTGCGGTAATCTCACGAAAGTAATTATTAAGGAAGGCGTAACGAGCATTGGAAACAATGTGTTCGCCAAATGCAGCAAACTGAGTGAAATTACCATTCCGAAGAGTGTTACGAATATCGGAGAAAGAATTCTGGCCGAGTGCTATGCACTTAAATCCATATACTTCAACGGCACTATAGCTGAATGGGAGAGCATTGAAAAATCTACTCAATGGAACTATAACTTAGCCGTAGCCAATTATACTATTCGCTGCTCAGACGGCAATATCGCAAAAGATAGTTGAACCATTTATCTCAATTCATTCGCAATAACAAGTCAGAAAATAAAATCGTTCACGCGAAATGCGTGAACGATTTTATTTTTATATCTTTTCTTCAATTCACTTTTGGTGCTTTGGTTACTGCATACACTGAAAGCAGAAACAAAATAAAAAACATAAAAACTTTTTCATACAATCTTAATAATATAATGCATAATCATATACGTCCAAAATTTATTTTTTCCAGATCCCTGTTCACAAATATTTCGATAAACTTTTTTTATATTATAACATTCTCTTACTTTCAGACTGTCACTCTTCCTTTGCTTAAAAGCAAATAAGCATAAAACAAAGAGTTTTCTGCGCGCTTAGATATATATTCAAAATCTTTCGCAACCGAGCAATTCATCGGGAGTTACATCAAACAATTCGGCAAGTTTCAAAAAATTCCGAAGCCCAGGAAGAGCCTCCCCCGATTCATATGCCTGATACGACTGCGGCGCAATACCAAGATAACGCGCTACATCTTTTTGCGTCATCCTGTTTGCTTTGCGTAAAGAATAAATTTCTTTTTTAAAATAAATAAGTCTTTCTTCCGTAAGATCGGTCATTCCCCTGCTCCTTAATTACTGAACCAAAAAAACAGGTTCTATCTGTAATTATGCGGCGAAACTTCCGAAATTATACGCAAATCAGTTGAAAACTGAAAAAATCATCTCTGTACGATAAGTTGTTCCATAAAAAAATGCAGATAGTACAAACATCACTTTTTACGAGAATTTACACCGCTTCAATAACTTGATTGCGTCCTGAAAAAGTGACTGAAATTTTCTTTCATTCTGCAATCAAAGCATCTTTTCCCCCATCTTCTGCCCGCCGAGAATATGAATATGAAGATGAAAAACGGTCTGTCCTGCATCCTGTCCCTGATTTATGATCAACCTGTAACCGTTCTCCAAGCCAAGGTCCTTCGCAATGGCAGGGATCTTTTCAAAACAACGTTTGAGCTGATTTGCCTGAACTTCATCCATTTCAGCGAGTGTAGCAAAATGAGATTTAGGTACACAAAGACAGTGTACTTTTGCCTGCGGACTGATATCGTGAAAGACGAGCATATCCTCATCTTCATATACTTTTTTTGAAGGGATCTCCCCTGCAATAATTTTACAGAAAATACAGTTTTCCATCTTTCTTTCTCCTTAACTTATATATCTTATCTGTTTTAAAAACTTAAAACTAATTTCCGCCCTAATCCGATAATTGAACAAGTAATCCGTCTTCAAAAACCTGTTTTGCAACTACTTTGCATTTTTGCTTTATTTCCCCTTCTGAATACAGACGAATATAATTTTCGGAATAACCTACAGTATATCCGCCCTTATCCTCTTCGGGAATAAATGACAATTCTTTCCCGATAAATTTTCGGATATATTCACCATGCAGCTTTTCGGCAACGGATAAAAGTCTGTGCAAACGCTCCGACTTAATCTCTTTGGGCAGATCCTGCATTTTTGCGGCAGCCGTTCCCGTTCTTTTACTGTAAGGAAAACAATGAATCGCCGAAAAACGTATTTCTTCGACAAAACGGAGCGTTTCCTCAAAGTTTTGCTCTGTTTCCGTGGGAAAGCCTACGATAATATCCGTCGTGATCGCACAATCCGGAAAATAAGAACGGGCAAGCCGTACTTTTTCGGCATACTCTTCGGGCGAATAATGTCTGTTCATTTTCCTCAGCACTTCGGCAGACCCGCTTTGCAAAGAAAGATGAAAATGCGGCGCAAAATCAGGGATCGTTTTTGCTGCCTGTAAAAATTTTTCCGTGATCACGGACGCTTCCAAAGAACCGAACCGTATACGCTTATCGGTATGATTGATCGCCAGCAATAAGTCTGCAAGATCACGCCCGTGATCATTATAAGCCGAAACGTCTATACCCGTTATGACGACTTCTTCCGCCTTTGACGACAGAATCTCTTCTGCTGCACTTTCCAGATTTCTCGAACGGCTCCTTCCGCGCAGCCAAGGAATGATACAGTAAGAGCAAAAACGGTTGCACCCGTCCTGAATGCGCACAAACGCGCGTGTTTTCAACGTTTTCGGCGGCGGAAGCTCTTCAAATTCACAACTTACGGTATCCGCAAATATGCCTTCTTTACCGATCAGATCAAGGATTTCTCCTTTCCCCATTGCGCCTTTTACAACGACAACGTTCTCTTTTTTATAAAAGACCTCGGGAGTTTTCTGCGCCGCGCACCCACAGACGATGATTTTTGCGTTCGGGTTGACTTTGCGTATCCGCTCCACAGCCTGGCGGGATTTTTTCTCCGCCTCACCCGTAACCGCACAAGTATTGAGGATATAAAGATCCGCGTAAACGAGACCTTCAGAAACTTCAAACCCTTGCCGAGCCAATCCTTCCGCAAGAGAAGCGCTTTCGCATTCATTCACTTTACAACCGAGGGTAAAAACAGAAGCTTTCATCCGAGATCCCCCAATATAAAGGTAATAACTCCTGTAAATACGATCGCCGCGGTTTCCGCGCGCAGAATACGTTTCCCGAGCGTCACGCCCGAAAAACCGTATGTTTTGGCAAGTTCAAATTCTTCCTCGGAAAAACCGCCCTCGCTTCCCACGACAAGCGCAGTTCCGCCCCGAACGGAATGAAGATCGGCATCGCTTTTTTGAGCAAATTCGCAAGCAAAAAGTTTATTCGGATACGCCGTGCAAGACGCAAGCGCACTTTCAAGCGTTTGATAATAGAAAACTTCGGGAACGCGGGAGCGCAGGCACTGTTTTGCCGCTTCGCGCGCCACTTTATTGAGGCGCGCAAGTTTATTATCGTTCATATACGCGGAACAGAATTTAGAGGAAAAAACGCCGATTTCGGCAACGCCCAACTCGGTCGCTTTCTGTACGACGAGTTCGGTCTTGTCCCCTTTCAGTGCGCCGATAAGAAGTTTTACGGGGGTTTTGCTTTCCTTATCGCCAATTCTTTCACCGACGATCCCGCAGATCATTTCCTTTTTTCCGACGGAATTTACGATCGCATCATATTCTTTTCCGCTTCCGTCAAGGAGGATAAGTTCGTCACCTTCCCGCAAGCGGAGAACATTTTTTGCATGAGAAAACTCTTCGCCCGAAAGCAAAGTTTCTTTCTCTATTTTTTCTACAAAAAATCGTTTAGGTGCGGACATAATCTCTCCGTCTGCCGAAACACGGCAAAATCAATCTTTATTCTTCATAGCAAGAGCGAACCATTCACCCCTGCGCAGCTGTTTAATGAGTAAAAGCCCCACGTTTTCATATGCGGCGATCACCTGCTCCAGTTTAGGCTCTATAATTCCGCTGAGTATCAAAATACCGCCCTTTTCAAGGTTCTTCGGAATACTTTCCGACAGGCGGCAAAGGATATCCGCGGTAATATTTGCAGTCATGACGCGGCCTCGAACGTCGGCATTTTCCAAAAGGTCGTTGAGCGCGACTTTCGTTTTATCGGACGTACCGTTCCGTTCACTGTTGTGTTCGGCACTGCGCACGGCTACATAGTCGATATCGGTAAGATAGGCAAATTTTGCCCCCAACTTGACCGCGGCTATACCCAAAATACCGCTTCCGCATCCTACGTCGATGACTACGTCGCCCTCTTTTACATATTCCTGCAAAAGTTCAAGGCACATTGCCGTCGTTTCGTGTTCGCCCGTTCCGAAAGCCATATTCGAATCGAGGCGGATGATCACTTCGTTTTCTTTGGCTTCATAAGCGATCCATTCGGGGCAGACAACCACTCTTCCGCCGATATGCAAGGGACGAAAATGTTTTTTCCAGACGTCTATCCAATCGTCCCCGTCGACCTCTCTTCTGCCCGTTTCCAATGAACCGAGCGAAATAAAATCTTTGCTCCGTTCTCTCAAAGCATCCAGATCTGCGACAATTTTTTTAATGCTTTCATCCGCAATATCCACGGGAAGAAATCCTTTTACGAGAACATCCCCGCCCGCCTCAGCGGCAATGGAATCGTCCATATAATCCCAAAACACGCGCTTATCGTTCTGCAATGCAATAATATCGTTCACATCACAGACCGTCACGCCGTAATTGGTGTAATCCCATAAAATATCGGCGACAAGTTCACTGCCTTCCGTAGTCGTATGGATAGTAAGTTCGATAAATTTCATGATTTTTCCTCATTGTACAAATTTCACGGGGTTATTCGCATAAAGGCTGCCCAAGAACGAGCCTTCCAGGTCTTTGACGATCCCTGAAACAAAAGAAGTATCTTCAAATATACGGAAAATGCCGAATATAAGCAAAACAAGCAGTAAAACCGCCGCAACTGTAAACGCCATTCCGAGAAAACGGTTGATGACTCGCATCACGACATTATCCGCCGAAAAGATGCCGCCGATCAGTTTCACAACAATGATGCGCACGATCTGAACGGCAAAAAACAATACTACATAATAGACTATCGTACCAAGATGAATATTGCCGAGCGATTTATCGAGATCAGCTATCCAGTTTCCGACAGCGGGGATCCCCGCGATCATCCCGCCGAAAGTGGCACAGACAAAAACGGAAATCACGATCCCGAAAATACCTTTCGTAAAAAAGCGCAACGCCCTGCCAAACCCGACCGCAAAGCCTAATGCCGCGATCAGAAGTCCTACAATGAGCGTTACAGAATCCACATTATTCATGTTTACCTCCGCAGTTATCGGACAAATATGTATCCGAAATCCTGTCAGAACCCATAAAGATCTTTACTGCCAAATTCAGGTTCACAGGTAATATTTACCCCGAGCTTGCGCATAACACCCTGATCGGATTCAGGAAGAATACAAGACGCGTGTGCTTCACAGCCGCGCAGACATTCCAGCATATGGAACGCTTTTTCTGCAATGGGATTTGTTGCCGCACAGATACTCAGAGCCGTAAGAACGTCACCGAGACTTAATTTTACTTTATCCTCCCCTAAAACTTCCTTTTTCAACTGAATAATAGGCGCAAGGATGATCGGGGAAAGCAAAAGCATATCATCCTCTATATTCGAAAGAAGTTTGACTGCGTTGAGTACTGCACTCGAACAAGCGCTCATAAGCTTACTTGCCCTGCCCGTAACCGTACCTTTTCCGTCGAGCTCGATCGCAACGGCAGAACAACCGCATTTTTCAGCCTTTTCGACCGCATATTTGACTACCTTTCGATCTTCTATGGATATTTTATTCTGATTCATTAAAAGTCTGATCCGCTCGACCGCTTCACTGCCGCCGTTGCCCGTCTTATAATCGCAAGCCGCTTTATAATAACGGCGGATGATCTCCTGGTTGGACGCTTCACGGCAGACATCGTCGTCAATAATAGCGCAACCCGCCATATTGACGCCCATATCCGTAGGAGAATTATAGAGATTATCGTCCCCCGTGATTTTTGTCAGAATCGATTTTACGATCGGAAAACATTCGATATCCCTGTTATAATTGACCGTAGTCAGCCCGTAAGTTTCAAGATGATAGGGATCGATCATATTGATATCACCCAGATCCGCCGTTGCCGCTTCATAAGCAACGTTCACGGGATGGCGAAGAGGCAGATTCCAGATAGGGAAAGTTTCAAACTTAGCATAACCTGCGCGTACGCCCCTCTTATATTCATGGTAAAGCTGCGAAAGGCAAGTAGCAAGTTTTCCGCTTCCGGGGCCGGGAGCGGTCACCACAACGAGAGGTTTACTCGTTTCAATATACGGATTCGCACCATACCCTTCATCGGACACGATAACATCAACGTCCGTCGGATAACCTTTGGTTTTATGGTGAATATAAGTGCGAAGCCCGTGGCGGTTCAGTTTATTGATAAATTTATCCGCCGCAGCCTGACCGAGATACTGCGTAACTACGACGCTGTTCATGTTCAATCCTAATCCGCGGAGTTTATCTATCTGTCTTAAAACGTCTGTACCGTAAGGGATACCGAAATCCGCACGGATCTTGTTTCTTTCCAGATCCGCCGCGTTGATGACAAAAATAATTTCAGATTTATCTTTCAGTGAAAGGAGCATTTTGCACTTTACGTCACTGGCAAACCCGGGCAAAACGCGCGTTGCGTGCATATCGTCGAAAAGTTTTCCGCCGAATTCAAGATAAAGCTTATTGTCAAATTTTTTGATCCTTTCCAGAATCTTTTCACTCTGCAAGCGAATGTATAAGTCGTTGTCGAATCCCTTTTTCATAAGTTTTTCCTCTTCTCTGATTATCTTAATCATTTTACCACAACGCACAAAGTTTTGCAATCGCTGGCAATAAGTTTTCAAGTACAACTTTTCCGAATAAAACTTACAAAACACCTTTTATTTCGCTAATAAAAACCGCAAAACACAAAATTAATTGCGTTTTGCGGTTTTTTATTAAAAAATAGGTCGGTTAAATTACTTATTTACATATTATACAAATTGCTTATACTATGCTTTCGGGACAATGATTTCCATATCCGAATCGGGATAGGAACAGCAAGGATGCAAATAACCGAATTTTTTATCTGCCAACCTGCGCTTATCCGCACCGGCAAGAGAAAATTTACCGCTGACAAGTTTGCTATGGCAGAAACCGCAACCGCCTGCACGGCATTTAGCGGGAGCATTCAAACCTGCCCTTTCCATTGCAGTAAGAACGGTTTCTTTTGCAGATGCTTTGATTTTATAGGTATTAAAACCGATATGAACAGTGATCTGATATTCGGCGTCGGCAACGTCGCGTACGCCTACACAGTTTGCTTCTCTCTTGATGCGTTTTGCAGGAAGATCAAAGGAAGAAAGCTCTTTATTCACAAAATCATACATTGCCTGCGGACCGCACATCATGACCGTAAAATCATCGGGCGCATATCTGCGGATAATGTCCGCACCGATAAACCCGTTTTCATATCCCGCTTTCTTTTCATCGCTCAGAACATACACGATCCTGCACTTATCGGAAAGCAACGCTTCAAACTTTTCACGCAAAATGAGATCTTTTTCCGTTCTCGCTCCATAAAGCACGGTGAGATTACAATTGATCGTACCGTCTTTGATAGCCTGAGCCATACTGTAAAAAGGCGTGATACCGCTTCCGCCTGCTATGGCAAGAATGTTTTTGCTGTCTTTAAGAGGTTCGTAGCAGAACTCCCCCGAGGGATCGCCGATCGTGAATACATCGCCTACTTTTGCCTCGTCAAACAGATAACCGCTGAAAAAGCCGCATTTTTTCACTGTAAAAGATACCTTCTTGCTCAAAGCCTGTTCGGGCGAAGAAGAAATTGCATACGGACGGCTGACTAAACTTTCTCCGACTTTGCAACCGAGTGTAACATACTGTCCCGCACGGAAATAGAAAGGAACCGAGGTTTCGAAAGTATATGTTTTCGTATCCGGAGTTTCCAGATCGATCTGAACCAATTTCCCTTTAAAATATCCGGGATGCAAAATTTTAGCTGTTTCGTTGACTTTGTAAGTTGCGGGAATGGGAGTTGCAGGAGCCAAAGCAAATTTTTCCCTGCGGATCTTCACCATTTTCTTGAACCGCAATAAATCCATAAAACCGAAAATCTGTTTTTTAAATACGAATGCCATAATTTCAGCCCTCCCTTTTCATATCGCCGACTGTCTGGCGTCCTGAAATATCGCCGGCAAAATAAGAACTCGAATATCCCGAAAGACGCATCGCATAACCGCCCGCAAAGCGAAGTCCGCGGATCCTGTGATCTTCCGCCATCATCTGCAAACGCGGCATGAGTCCGTCCCAATACTGAGATTCATATCCGTAAATGACGCCCTGCGGATGTCCGCAGTAACGGGCATAAGTCATAGGCGTTGCCACTGAAATTTCCTCGATACTGTCGCGGATCTTCGCACCCGTATCCTGCTCAAAACGGGTGATCATTTTATCGGCAACATAATCTTTTGTCTTATAGTAGTCGCGCGGTGAAACATTTGCCCAGTCATCCGACATATACAAGGTGGTAAAATACATCATGCAGGTTCCTTCGGGCGAACATTCGGGATAAGCACGGTTGAGGCATACCGTTGCCTGAACATTGTTGTCTTTGATCGTTTTCATCGACTCATACTGTCTGACCGTATCCATCGTGTCATACAGGAAATAGTTATGGTTTTCAATACCCAATTCATCTGCCGATTTGTTGAGTCCGAGGAACATCGTAAATCCTCTGCCGGCAAATTTTCTCGCATTTGTCGCACGGATCTCCTCTTCGGGAACTTTATCCATCATTTTTCCGTAAACGACGTGCGGCGCGCAGTTCGCAACAACATAGCGCACAGGCACTTCCGTTCCGTCGTCGAGCACTACGCCAGAGACGCCGCCTTCTTTATCCGTTAAGATTTTAACAGCTTCTGTATTGAACAATACATCTCCGCCCAATTCACGGATACGTTCCACGAGAGCAAGTGAAATTTCATGCGAACGCATTTTCGGCATAGATGCCCCGCGTTTCATATAGCGATTGACCATGGACGCATAATGCACAAAGCTAAGGTCATCGCAGTGCGCACCGAGGTAACACCAGTATGCGTTTAAAATATCTACCGCTTTCTTGGGCATTTTCAGAGCTTTGAGAACTTCATTCACCGAATAAGAACCGCATCTTACGAAATTGCCGTACTTAGACACCATAATTTTAGGATCCGTTTTACCGTTAACAGAACTGCTGTATGCCTGAGCAAGACGCACCTCTTCTGCAAGATCGAAAAATTTGGTTACAGAATCCCTACTACCGGGAACATACTCTTCCACTTTATCAATGAAAGCCTTTACACCGAACGGAAGAGTCGCATCAAGTTTCTCTTCTCTGGAAATCACCCTGTACGCTTCGGGGATCTGTATCCATTCTATTTTATCGGTCACCCCCAATTCATCGAACAAAACACGTACATCTCCTGCATTATCCTTGGTGCCGAAGTCGTTGAGCTCATGTAAAGAAGCCTCGAACTCAAACCTTCCGCGCCTGAAACTTGTGGCAAATCCGCCGGGAAGATTATGTTTTTCAACCAGCAGTACCTTTGCGCCGCCCTGCAAAAGCCTGATTGCAGCAACAAGTCCGCCATTTCCCGCGCCGATCACCACGGCATCGTATTTTTTCATGTTTGCCTCCTTATTTTTTCCGTAAACACGGATATTTCCTTATTGAAAAAATGGGATAAACATATTTCTTTTTGTTATTGTTTTTATCCCTGCTTTTTATTCTGCTTTTTATTCTGAAATTTCGAATCACTCTAAAATTTCTTTTCCGCTTGTCAGCCCCTTATAAACATCACTCAGCATACTGCAAATCTTTTCAAAAGAAAATTTTGCTGTTCCCGTTGCAATCATTGTCGCAATGCCGTGAGAAAACAGCCACATTTCCTCATAAATATCTTTTGCTTTCTGACCTGTGATCTTTTCCGAATCCGCGAGAACTCCGAGAACAAATTGCATCTCTTCATGCGCGGAAAGAATATCTTTCCCCTCGGCGCTTTTACTCATAAACAATAATTTGAATAACTGCGTTTCTTCTGAAGCGAACCTTATATAGTTGAGCCCTATCGCTTTATATGCGGAAACATCCTCTCTCTTCTCACGAAGATATTGCGCAAAAGTCTCCAACGCACGGCCGTAAACCTCTTTCCTCACTTCTTCCATTCCCTCAAACAGCCAAAAAATCGGTTGAGTGGAACAATGCAGTTTTGCGGCGAGAGATTTAGCAGTAAGTGCATCCTCACCTCCTTCCCTAACTATGAAAAATGCGGCATCTGATATCTGTTGTCTGCTGATTTTTGCTTTCGGCGGCATTTTATTCTCCATTTTATATAATCATCGTTATATAACGTATATTATATTACATCACTCTCTGTCACTTGTCAATAGCAAAAATAAAAAAATATCAAAAATTTTTGTCTTCATGAACAAACGTTAGCATAGAACAAAAAAGCGGCGGAAAGTTTTAAAATCTTTCCGCCGCCTGCAAAGCCGCAAACTTTTTATTTATAACTGTTTTAAAAATCTGTTATACTTTTAAAAACGCTGCTTATTTATAAGATTTTTCGTAAATTGAAATGCAATCCTTTTCGGAAAGGGGCAGCGGATCGGCAGCAAATAAACCGCCCATGGCAGTCATTGCATTTTTAGCCATAGTTTCAAATTCCGAAGGAGTAATACCGTATTCACTCATCTTCAAATCTCCTACACCGCAGGCATCCTGCAAGTCCTTTAATGCGACGAGAAAATCTTCGGCACAGCTTGCGTCCTGTTTACCCAAAGCCTTAGCCATTGCAATAAAGCGATCGGGCGATACACCTTTCTCTATAAACTGCGCATAGTACGCAACAGAGATCATGATCAGCCCCGCACCGTGAGGTAAATCCTGATGATAAGCCGAAAGTGCGTGCTCCAAAGAATGCTCACTTGTACAACTACCCGCAACCATAGCATATCCGCTCATTGTATTGGCAAACGCCATGCCTCCGCGCGCCTCTTTATCTTTGCCGTCTTTCACTGCACGCGCGAGATATTTCCCTACATAGGAAATCGCAGTAAGTGAAACCATATCGCTCATCGGATTTGCAACTGACGAAATATAAGTTTCTGTACTATGGAAAAGCGCATCAAATCCCTGATACGCTGTAAAACGCGGAGGCACCGTCTCCATCAATTCCGGATCCACAACCGCGATCACGGGATAAAGGCATTCAAAACCGCCGAATCCTATTTTTTCGTGCGTTTCGGGATTGGTGATCACACCGTAAGCATCCACTTCACTGCCCGTTCCTGCAGTTGTTGTAATCGCAACGATCGGCAAAGCCTCGTTCTTTATCTGCAAGCCTTTGCCCGTGCCGCCTTCAACATAATCCCACAAATCTCCGTCGTTGGTCGCCATTGTCGCGATCGCTTTGGATGCGTCCATTACGCTTCCGCCACCGAGAGCAACGATAAAATCGCAACCGTTCTCACGAGCCATAGCGGCACCCGCTTCCACTGATGCTTTCAAAGGATTTGCTTCGATACCTGCAAATATGACATACTCCGCACCCGCTTTTTTAAGTTGTTCTTCGGTACGGGCAAGAGAGCCGTTCTCCCTGACCGATTTACCGCGCGATATGATCAAAAGCGCTTTCTTTCCCGGTAAAACCTGCTCGTGCAGTTCATTCAGTTTCCCTGCCCCGAACAATACTCTTGTAGGCACATAAAATGAATATCCTTTCATAAATTCCTCCCTGAAATTAAACAAAATAGTTTATTCTTAAAATTTTTTATATGGTTTTTATTTATAATTCAAAGAACTTGACGGAATGCGTCATAGCAAAATTTTCCCCGCCGTCAAGCTTTATGATTCCTCGCTTCTCTTCAAGATTTCCGCTCGCATCCACATAATCGGGCAAACCGTTCCAAGGCTCGATACAAAGATAAGGCGCCCCGACCTTTGTCCATAAAAGAAGGTTTTCAAACCCAGGGAAAGAAACCTGCACAACGGGATCTCCCTTCTTGCAGAGAGTGACTGAGCGGGAAGAAATTTTATCAAAAACCAACGCATCATTTTCAAACAATTTGTGAGAAAGAGCAAGTTCCATAACATCTTTTCTGAACGGAACACTGCCTTTCCCAAGATAGCCGAGTATCGGCTGTTCTTTGAGGAAAAGATCTTCCTTATTTTCAAACACGACAGACCAATCGGTAAATTTCCCGTCAACACTGTACGCTTCATGCGATCCGAAATTAAAATACATCGGTGTTTTTGCAGGATTAAAAACCTCGTTGCGAATAGTAAGAGTATCTGCTTCCAGAGAAAAACGAACGCGGAACACAAAAGGGAAAGGATACTGAGCGAGCGTTTCCTCATCCTCTTTTAAAGTAAAAACAGCTTCCGTATCGGATATTTTTTCAGCTGAGAACTCTTTTGTCTGCGCAAAGCCGTGGTTTTCCATAAAATATGTTTTTCCGTCGTATACATATTTTTTATCGTTCAGCCTGCCGCAAACGGGAAACATGATCGGACACTGCTTTTTCCAAAACGCTTCCAAACCTTGCCAGATATATTCTCTTCCGCCGCGCATAACGCTCGAAAGCTCCGCGCCTCGTTCCTTTATTTTTACATTCAAAATATCGTTTTTTAATTCGACCATTGCTCTTACCTCATTTATTTTTAAATATTATACAACCAATTTAAATGTCTGTAAAGAAGATAATAACTTTTTTATAAGATTTTAAACGAAATGCCAAACAATAAAATTATAAAACGACTTGAAACATATACCTCAAAATGGTATAATAAAAACGCATTAATAAACCTCAGAGTAAAACCGACATTTGCCGAATTTACAACATGAAAATAAAGAGGAAACGATGGCACTGATTTACGAAAAATGCAGAGATGAAACGGAAAAACTGCAATACATAAAATCATTTAAAACTGTACAGACATTATTTGCAACACATTTTCATGAAAGCACGGAAATCGTTTACCTGGAAAGCGGTAAGATAGAAACGACCATAAACGGCACCACTTTTACTGCCGAAGAGGGTGATGCGATTTTTATAAACCGATTTGACCTGCACTCCTATAAATCCGAAGCAGGCAATTTAACACACGTATTTATTATGGGCAAATCCCTTTCAGAACCTTTTTTCAGAAATATTAAGGGAAGATTTCCCTCTATCCTGAAAAATAAAGAAGCCAACAAAGAAATTTTTGAAACAGTTCTTAAACTGATAAAGTTTTCAGGCAGCGACTCTTTGGATACAGGCATCTGCTGTCTTCTGCTCGGGCTTATCGAAAAATTTTACCCGTCTGTATGCACGGAAGAAAAAAAGAAACACACCTGGTGCGTAGGATCGTCGATTTTATCGATAAACATTTTGAAGAACCTATTACCCTCTCCTCTCTTTCCGCTTATTTCGGGTACAGTTCAAATTATTTTTCATCCCTCTTCAATCAATATTTTGGCATACATCTGAAAGATTATCTGAATACGGTGAGAGTATGCAACGTAAAATCACTTCTGGACCGTGACGAAACAAACCAGCTTACAGTAACCGATGCCTACTTAAAATGCGGATTTGATTCTCAAAGTACTTTTTACCGTCCCACAGCAAAGCATACGGTATTACCCCAAAAGGTAAAAATCCAAAATCGTAATTTTTGATAGAAATGCACTTGATTCCGAAAGGTAAGTGCATTTTTTTTGTGCTATAATGCAATCATATCAACCCATAGGGAGGGAAAATATCATGAGCAAAATTGCCTTACAGATGTACACCATGCGAAATCATACGGGTACTTTTTCCGCACTGAGTTCGACGCTGGAAAAGCTGAGAAAAATCGGATACGAAAATATACAGTACACTATACCTGAAAATTTTGACACGTCGGAAGTTAAAAAGCTCACCGAAGATCTTGGTATCAAAGTAATTTCTTCCGCATATTTGAACAGGACGATTGTTACGGTGAAGATGAATTTGCATGTGTTGAAAAAAGCTATAAATTTCTTAAAGCAATGGGGGCAGACGAATGATTTATAAAAAAGTAAAGACCGCAGTAATCGGCTGCGGAATGATCAGCGATATTTATCTTAGAAACCTTAAAGATGTTTTTTCCATTATCGAGCTTGACTCCTGCGCCGATCAGGTAGACGAAAAAGCAAAAGAAAAAGCGGAGCGATACGGCATTAAAAAGCGAAGCGTAAATGAAATTCTTGAAGATAAAAGCATTGAACTTATCGTAAATCTCACCTATGCCTCTTCCCATTACGAAGTTACGAAAGCGGCTTTGGAAGCAGGAAAACACGTCTATTCGGAAAAATGTATGTCCGTTACTCTTCAGGAAGCCGAAGAACTTTATTCTCTCGCTAAAAAGAAAAATCTTCGGCTCAGCGTTGCCCCCGATACTTTTTTGGGCGGAAGCTGGCAAACTGCCAGAAAAATAACAGACAGCGGATTGATCGGAAAGCCTCTTTTGTTTAATGCCACACTGATTCGCGGTTATCATATGGTAAAAAATGATACTGACGATTCGATAAGAAAATTTTCTGTCATGTACCCCGGCGACGGTATTCCTTACGATATGGGCGGCTATTATCTTTATAATCTGATCAACCTGTTCGGGCCTGTAAAACGTGTTTCCGGCAACTCCGTAACATTACATAAAGTACGCCCCTATCTTAACCCGAACAACTCGCATTTTGAAGAACCTTTTTCCGTAGAAACGCCCAACACGCTAGCCGCAACATTAGAATTCAGCTCAGGAGTAATGGGAAATCTTCTGATAACGAGTGAATTATTCGGAAATGAAACCTCCTTTCAGGTTTACGGCGATGAAAGTATACTTTATTTAGGTGATCCGAACAACTTCGGAGACCAGATTTTTATTCAGACACGCGGCAGCGATAAAACTGCTTTACCCTTCACGCACCCGTATCTTACAGACTCACGCGGAATAGGTGCGGCAGAACTTGCCTGGTCAATCAGAAAAAACAGACCGCAAAGGATATCTCCGGAAGCAGGGCTGCATGTAATGAAAATTCTGAGCGCCATTGAAAAATGCGGAAAAGACGGTAAATATGAAACACTGAACGACGATTTTGCACGTCCCACACCGCTTTCTTCCCTTTATTACGGCGGTCAATGCAATGAAAAACTGTTAAGCGAATAATCTTGTATACTTAAATTCCACATAATAAAATCGCAGACGGAAAATCCGTCTGCGATTTTATTATATTTTTATCACTTTTAAAATTCAAGTCTGAATTCGCCACTTTTTTATGAAAAACTTTTACAATATTAAAAACACCCCGCCCGGATTAAAAATCCCGGCGGGGTGTTTTTAATATATTCTGCTAAACCGAAAAACCAATTCTATTTACCGAATTTTAAATTCATAGCGTTTTCTAGCACGACGAGATCTTTTGCGTTTTCTTCGGGTGTTCCCGCTACTGTAAGATAAATCTTGATCTGCGGCTCCGTTCCCGACGGACGCACGATTACCTGCGCGTCACCTTCAAGATCATATTGCATCACGTTTGCTTTCGGAAGGTCGTACTTTGTCTGTGTAAGATAATCGATATACCCCGTCACTTTTTTGCCTGCGATCTCTTCGGGGATGTTTTCGCGCAGCGATTTGAGCAGCTTTTCCATTTCCTTTGCTCCGCTCGCACCTGCAAATTCGTAATTCAAAAGTTTATGCGCATATGTGCCGTATTCCGAATAGATTTCCGCCATGCGTTCCCAAAGCGTTTTTCCTGCCCTTTTATAATGCGACGCCATTTCGGTAATCAGCATTACCGCTACTACCGCATCTTTATCCCGAACATAACTTCCCGAAAGATATCCGTAACTCTCTTCAAAGCCCAGCACGAAATCTTCCGCTCCGCCCTCTTTTTCAAGCCTTCCGATCTGTTCTCCGATATACTTGAAGCCCGTGAGTACGTTGATAAGTTTCACTCCGTATTTTGCAGCCACTTTCTCTGCAAGTTTGGTCGTTACGATCGTTTTCACCACCACCGCGTTTTTCGGAAGTGATCCGTTTTCCTTTCTCACCGTCAAAAGAAAATCGAGCAAAAGCACACCGACTTCGTTTCCGCTCATCAGTTTATATCCGTTTTCCGTCTTTACCGCGATCCCTACTCTGTCCGCATCGGGATCGGTCGCCATGAGAATATCCGAGTCTGCCTTTTCCGCATACTGCATACCCAGTTGCATTGCCGCGGGCTTTTCGGGATTCGGATAAGAACACGTCGGGAAATTTCCGTCCGGCTTTGACTGTTCCGTTACAATATTGATATCTTTTATCCCTAATCTTGAAAGCATTTTCAGGACAATGCGGTAACCCGTTCCGTTCAGCGGCGTATAGGTAACTTTCAGTCCTTCCGCCTTGCAGACGCTCTGTTTTTCCACCGCGCAAAGATATGCTTCTTCCGTTTCTTCGCCGATATATTCTATCCTGCCTTCCGAAACGTATTTCTCAAAATCTTCTGCTTTTACCGAAAAACAATCGACTTTTGAAATATATCCCGTGATTTCTGCCGCCGCTTTATCGGTGATCTGGCACCCGTCACTGCCGTATACCTTATATCCGTTATACTTTGCGGGGTTATGGCTTGCCGTGATCATAATACCTACATCCGCACCGTAATACCTCGTCGCAAACGAAAGAAAAGGCGTAGGCATCAGTTCTTTCACAATATAGACTTTGAGTCCGTTTTCCGCAAGTACACAAGCCGTACGACGGGCAAACACATCCGAATTGATACGGCTGTCATAACTGATCGCCGCGATCTTTCCGCCGTGTGCTTTCACGTATTGCGCAACACCCTCGGTCGCTTTTCCTATCGTGTAAATATTCAGACAGTTTGTTCCCACGCCTATTTCACCGCGCAAGCCGCCTGTACCGAACTGCAATTCTTTATAGAACTTATTTTCGATCGTCTTTTCATCGCCCGAGATTTTTTCAAGCTCACAAAGCAAAGCCTGATCTTTTGTATTTTTCAGCCATTCCTGATATACTTCCTTATACATTTACCCATCTCCCGAGATTTATGTCTATTACTTCGCAAAGAGCGTTGAGGATTTCCCTCACCGCTCTTTGCTGATTTTACACTGTTTTTCAGATTCTGTCAATAATTTTCTGCCGATACCGATCGACCGACTTTAACTTATTTCTTTCTGCGGACGGCAATAAATACTACTGCGCCGATACAAGCAGCAACGATCACACTGCCGCCGACAATAAAGCCGATTTCAAGTCCCGACAAACCGTTACCGCCATTTTCAGAAGGTTTATCTCCTTCATCACCGCCGTCTCCGCCATCGGGAGGCGTAACTTCCCCGCCTTCGCCGCCTGTTTCGCCGTCATAATCTACGTTCAGATCCGCAAGATTACCGTATGCAAAACTATCCACTTCAAGCGTGCCCGAAGCAATATCCCTGAAATAAATTTTAATGCTTGAGATCTGTGCGCGAAGCGCAGCCAACTCTTCGGCCGTAGCATTTTCGGGTGCAAAAGTCGGGTTCAGGCTGAAATAACAATTTACATATTCCTCCGAACCGCCCTTGACCGTCATTGAAGTGCCGTCCTCCAAAGCAAGCGCCGCATCCCATTTTCTGCCGTCTGCAAGAGCGATCTCCACTCGTGAAACGGTAATATTTCGGGAATTACTATTCTTAACTTTGAAAAAGAAAGTATCGTAATTGACGATCTGTTCAAAAATGCCGTTTTCGTTGTCCTTACCAAGTACGGGAGAAATATAGAATTCTTCTTTGCCGCGCAAAGAATAACTGAGTTTCATCGCGTTTCCGTAATCACCCTCTACCGTAGACAATGTCACGTTTGTAGACTTTGTAAACGGAGCAGCCATTTCCGTCATATCTTCTGTCGTACCGCTGCCATATGAAACAAAATATTCCATAGCGTCGCAGGACTGCCAATCTTTCGGATGATAATAGGTAGACTGCACTTTATCGGTACGGAAAGGTGCAACGGGCAGCCCTTCGTCGGAGCAAAGATTGGAGGACATGATCATTTCCGAAAAACCGTACGTAGCCGCGACAGGCTCTTTTACCCAACGGCTGGTAAGCGTGACTGTTCCGTCGCTGTTGATGACCGCTTCTGCGGGATAAAAAACTCTGTTTTCACCGCAAAGTGTGAAGCCCATAACGTCCAACCCGTTTGTTGTTTTCAACGATTTTGCATTTTTAAAAGAAATTACCGCTTTTCCGTTTTCAAACTTAGCCGAATCGAATACGGGAGAAGATTTCGCCCCGGTGCCGCCGTAAAGCATATTATATGCGAGCAGTGACATACGCTGTCCTACCGGTTTTTTTACAATAGGATGAATAGGCGAACGGTAAGCAAAAGATTCATTATACCAATCCAGAGGAACGTCATAAGTTGTTACCATTCCCATCTGATCGGAGTTATCTGCCCAGGCCTCCGCCATTCCTTCCCACATATAAGCGAGTGCTTCGCCTTCATATTTATAGTTATGAGGCGTGATCTGCGCAAAAATAAAGGGAATTTCCTCATCTCCGCCGTTAAACCACGCACTCCAATCCTTTGCAAGGAGAGAAAGTGCTTTGCGGTAATACTGGCCTGCAACTTCATTTCCTACGTTGTTCTCACCCTGATACCATAAAATTCCCGCAATTTCAAAATTGGACAAAGGCGCAATTTTTGAATTGAACATCGCGGATACCTGGTTGAAGTTCTGAGAACCGGACTTATTATATTCATCTTCTGTAAGGAGTCTGCCTTTCCCGTCAAGATATTTATAGACGTCGGCGTTTTCCTGATCGATAGACGCTCTGGAAAGCCATGCCTCGATGCTTGTCGCACCCTTTGACGCATTCAGAAATCCTACCGGAACTTGCTGTCCGTTTTGATTGAGCCGATCAAACAGATCGAGTGCAAAATTATAACATACCGCACTCGCGCCCTGGATCAGAATATTGCTGTCGCCGCGCGCCCAAACGCCACCTTCCCAATATGCCACAGGATAATACGGATATATAGCCGAACCCGAAATTTCGGGAGACATGAACACTCGAATATACGGATTATTTGCATTGTTGAGTATTTCATCGGCATTAGAACAATACTTCACGTTCAAAGCCATATTGGACTGACCTGCGCTTAAAAACAATTCCCCGAAAAGAATATGTTCCGCAGTGATCGTAGTGATTCCGTCCGTTGCCGTGATCTTGTATTCCGTATAAGAAGCAGGAAGCCCTTCAAGCGTTGCAATATAATACCCTTCCGCGTTTGCAGAAACTTCAACGCTCTGTAACTGCTCTTCCCCGTTTTGTTCGGAAAGAGTAACTGTAATTTTACTATCCGCAGGCGCAAAACCCCATACGTTTACAGGTTTATTCTGCTGATAAAGCATATCATTGCCGATTGCTTCTGCAAAACAGAGAGTTTCGGTCGGAGCGCCTGTCATATCCAATTCGCCGATTTTATGCTCCGCCGCGGACACGGTGCGCGAAAAATTTGCGCAGCCGATATATACCGCAACAGCCATAAATAAAGCGAGCAGAAAAATTACTGTTTTTTTGATTTTTAAATTACTCATTTTTTCTTTTTGCGCAATACGACGACCGCCGTTACCGCCGCAATTACAACTACCCCCACACCGACGCTCACACCGATGATCAACCCGTTAGAATTCTTTCCTGAAGTATTTCCGCCATTGCCGCCGTCATCGGGAGTTGCGACTGTTACCGTGCACAAACGAGTATACCCGTTATGAGTTACGCTGATATAGCAAGCACCCGTTCCGACTGCCGTAACCTTTCCGTCCGCACTTACCGTAGCGACTTTATCGTTGGAAGTTGCATACGTAACGCCTTGCAATGCTGTACCGTCAAAAGACGTTGCAGAAAGTACAAACGACTCACCCTTCTTCATTTCTTTTGAATAAGAATTCAAACAAATAAGTTCAGCCTTTTTACTGTCATCGGCAACAGGAGCAACACGTACCGTTTCAGCATTTCCAGTTGCCTCGATGATCTGATTCATCTGCTCATCGGAAAGGAAATTACGCGATACATCCAAAGTTTTTAAATTCTGCAACCCCAAAATAGGCGTAAAATCTTCAATATAGTTATCCTGAATATCAAGCAAAGTAAGATTGGTCATGTTTGCGATTACGGAAATATCCTGCAATCTGTTCGTGCCGAGCGCGAGAGTCTGCAAAGATGTGAGATTCTGCAAAGGCAAAATGTTATAGATTTTATTAAACGAAAGATACAGTTTTTCCAGTTTCGTAAGTCCGCTTACAAAAGATATATCTTCAATCTCACTTATCGAAAGGTTGAGATGTTTCAGATTTGTAAAATTAGCGATCACACTGTAATCGGTGATACCCTGGTTTCCGATAGACTCAAATCTTTCAAGGTTGACCAGTTTTTCAAGACAGGAAATATCGGTTATACCGTCCGTTCCTTCCACTGCCCCGTCGTTGTAGGAAATATCCAGCTCTTTAAGATTTGTAAGATTTGCGATCGGCGTAAGATCGGTGATCTTATTGTAATCGAGATCAAGTTTTTCCAGATTTACCGCATATTCAAGGCCTGTAAGATCTTTGATTTTCTTTGCGGGATCATTTTCGGGTGTTTCAAGAACGGTAAGTTGTTTCATGATGTCGGGAGTAATATTCCCCGAAGAAAGTTCCAGCGTATCAATAATAGCTGCTTTCAGATTCGCATCGGCAATACATACCGCACCCGCAAACGAAAATTGGTTTGTTACTTTGCCATTGATATAATCAAACAGTTTTCGCATCTGGAAAGGATTCGCAAGCCCCGAAGTTTCCACAAGTATATTGTCAAAATTTTCTTCGGAAAGCCGAATCATCGTCTCGACGAATTTTTCGCTTCTGCAAGAGCAAAAGACCGAGCCGTTGAAAATACTTTCCACCTTTTCCGCACTGCCTTCAAGTAAAATACCGTCTACGTCTTCCGCGCCGAAATCATTGACAAGAACGGCGTTCTTTCCCGTATGACGGGAAAGAAAATTTTTGACGAAAGTCGTTTTACCGCTTCCGAGATAACCGAGTACAAATAAGACCCGCGTCATCAGAATTTCGCCTCGATATCCTTACTAAGTTCGTCCAAGCCCGGAATGATCGAAGAATATTTCAGTTCGCCGTTGATAAAAATACAAGGCAGTTGTTTGATACCCATCTTCATCACGCGCGCAATGTTTTCTTTGATCGTAAACTTATATTCCACTACGTCGATCTTGTCACCGTATTTTTCCTTTGCCGCATTTGCAATACCCATCATATACGTACAGGCGGCACAGCTGGAAGAATCGATTGTAAACACTTCAAGAAGAGGTTTTTTGAGATTTGCATAATCGGGGATCTCAACCTCAACTTTACTGTAATCGGTGGCTTCGTAATTTTTGACAAGTTCTTTTACTTTATCAAATTCAAGAACAGCCTGCGCAACGCCTATCGTGTTTTCTACGGGAATATCGTAAGGCATATCGCAACCCGGAGATACGATAAAATTGTGGCAGTTATCCTCTACACCCTCGATCAGTTCGACAACATACTTCATATTATCCTGCTGAGAACCGTAAAGCATTACCGTAGTCAAAGGGATGTTTCCGCCTACCGCTACGTTATATTTTTCTGTAATAGGACGGATAGCGGAAATTTTGATATTCTCATCCACTGATATAGAATCGGGACTCGTCTTGCACATACTTTCCACGTTTCTCGTTGCGTCGCCGCAGACAAAGAAGGAATTATACGCGCCCATCTTTTTGATTTCGGCAAAAATTTTCGTATAAGGCTTTGCAAGAAATTCTTCAAAATGATCGGAGCTGATCTGCGAAACGAGCGGATCGACTACCGCGATAATGTCCATACCCGCTTCCACATACAGTTTTGCCTCCTCAATAATGAAATCGGAACAATAATCGATAAGGTCGCAGACATATTCGGGTTCATCGAACATATCCATAAAAATTTCCGTACCGCGAAGGTGTGAAGCGAGGGTAAACGGACCGCAAACCAAACCGTAAAGCGCAGTATTTTCCCCCACGCTTTTTTTCAGGCGCTCCATTGTACGAAGAATCATGGGAAGGCGTCCGCTGTCCTTTGTCGGCATTTTGCAACGACAGGGAATCAGACGATCTTCCTCATACGGATGCGTCTTTACCGTAGGCGGCGTATCTTCCGCCCACTGCAATTCACAGCCGAGGATCTCCGCTTCTACCTGCAAATCGAAAAGCACGGGTTGACCGTCTGGACGATACAATTTATTGACCTGCATCAATGCCTCATATAATTTATTCTCGTCTTTCAGCACTTCAATTGCCGAAGCGCCGATGAGTTTTCCCGCATGAATGCCTGCAAACGGTACCCATGCAGGTCTTTCCGCTTTCTTATGTTCAAGGATATCAAATAATAATTGTTTCCCCATTTTTTTGTCCTTTTAAATGTTTTTTGTTTATTAAAAAAGGCAGCCGAAAAGCTGCCTTTTATCTTTATAGAGATCAGGCAAAGTAAGAACGCGCTTTTTCTGCTGCCGAAGCTGCATCGGGTGTATAAGCATCTGCGCCGATCTCATCGGCAAAAGCCTGCGTTACGGGCGCACCGCCTACCATTACCTTTACCTTATCGCGAAGACCTGCCGCTTTCAAAGCCTCTATGATATCTTTCTGATACATCATCGTCGTTGTAAGCAAGGAAGAAAGACAAACAATGTCCGCGTTATTATCCTTTACTGCCTGCACGACCTTGTCCGCATCACAGTCTACACCGAGATCGACGACACGAATACCCGTACCTTCGATCATCATTTTAACGAGATTTTTACCGATATCGTGCAAATCTCCCTTTACCGTACAAATAACCGCCGTTCCGACAGGTTCTACGCCCGATTCCGCCAAAGCGGGTTTAAGAACAGCTAAAGCTGCATTCATCGCGCGCGCCGCAATGAGAACTTCGGGAACAAAAATTTCGTTGTTTTTAAACTTTTCGCCGACAACACCCATGCCGACAATAAGTCCTTCTGTAAGAATATCTTTCGGAGCCGTGCCTGCTGCAAGTTCCTCCGTAACCAAAGCGGCAAGATCCTTCGCTTTCCCGCGCTGCAACAATGCGGACATTTCTTCAAACTTTGCCATTTCCTATTTACCTCCAACAAACTTTGTATCAATTATACTCTGTTCTTTGTCAGAATGTAACTGTCTTTCTTGTTGTAAAACAGTAATATTTTGCTCTGAAACAACATTATCGGACGAAATAACAGAAAAATCTTGCTCTAATTGTGTTTTCTTGCTTTTATGATTCGCAAAAGACACGACTGAAAAAACTTTGGAAAGCGGATACCATAAAAGCGCTACCGTTACGGCTGCACACACGCACTGTATGCCGAGAACAGGCAATGAAGCATAAAAATATATACGAGTACTTTTTTCGGTTAGTTTAAGTATCCAGGGCGTGATCAGATCGTCTAAAAGCGTAAAACAAGCCGTAATCATGGTTGCCGCAATCGTCAATATTATTATCTTTGCATACACGGGCATTTTTACGATCACCCAGCCAAGCAGTCCGAAAACCAACGCAAAAAAATTATAATATACAAGATACAAGATCACAATATTGGGGAAAAAACCGTAAATGAAACAACGCATCAGCGAAAAAGCAGTTGCAACCAACATTCCGCGCCTTGCTCCGAACGCAACACAAAAGGACAGGAGAAATACCGTGACGACCTCCACCCCCTGTATGGCTGCAAATACAAACTGACTTGCCAAAAGCAACGCTGTCATGATACTCATCAGGGCAATTTCTTTTGCCGAACGGAAGAGTATGTTTTTTCCGATACCTCGTGTCAACAGACTAACCTCACATCCAATATGTAAAATAAATCACCGCGCCGTCGCAGATACTCAGCGAAGATACGCCCACCGCCCCTTGAACAAGTGTCATTCCTTCGTATTCTACCTTCTGAGCAGGAAATTCAGACCCCTCTTCTGTTTCATAAAAATCAGCCTCTACGCTGGTGCAGACCAAAATCCAATTCGACTCATCGAGTATATATTTACCATCTTCTACGCCAATTGCTGTAAGCATTAACCCTGTACCAACACTGCTAGAACCTTCATAATAAAGCTTTCCCGCTTTTTTCAAGCTTTTCATGACATCCTCTACCGTGCTTTTATCTGTAAATCCATCGAGATCTACATCGATCACGGTCGCCTGCGTCTGTGTATCGGGCGTAATTACAATTTTCATCGATCCGGAAAGCGCTTTTCCTTCCTTCTTTTCGCAGCCGACAAACGCAAAAACGCTCACCGCCAAAACCACTGCCAACACGAACAAATAAATTCGTTTCAAACCTTTCATAATGAAACTCTCCTTAATAAAATAACTGCACCTTAAAAAGAGCGCAGTTATCCCGATAAAGACAGACTTAAAAATCAAAAAACAAACTTTCTTTCCTTGCCCAAAGTAAGTTTATCGTTTTATCCAAACGGCAGGCTATCCGACTTAAAACCTAAGCGGTTCATACGGCAATGGCTGTTGCGACGGATTCGCACCGTCTTCCCCTGCTCTCTGTACAAAAAAGTACAACTCGCTCTTCTTTCAGTTGACGATATTATTTTAATATATTTTGCAAAAAAAATACAGTGTTTTTCTTGCTATAAAACAGTAAAAATTTGTACTGTTTCAAAAATATCTAAAAAAATCACATTCAAACTTTAATTCTGTAATCGATTTTAATAATCATCCACGTGCGTAGCACGTGGTTTTTATTTTTCGGGCATAGCCCTTGTTCACTGGCGTAACGCAAATGCGTTTTTTAGTTGGCCTGCCTGCCATGCATTGGTTACTTGCTACCCGTCAACGGGTCTCTCGGGTCAAAGATACTTAGCTGGTCTGCTTCCTTATCCGTTTTTAGCTGATTTGCCACATA
>CASEHS010000021.1 GCA_949287815.1 uncultured Bacillota bacterium
TTCTTCCCCCCCTGCCTCCTGCCACACACTTCCCTTCCATACATATATACTCTCATAATGCCTTCTGTTTTTAAAATACTTGACTTATTGAAAAATATACCCCGGCAACGCCCTTATTTCAACAATTTTCTCC
Organism: uncultured Bacillota bacterium; assembly: GCA_949287815.1. Taxonomy (GTDB): domain Bacteria; phylum Bacillota; class Clostridia; order Christensenellales; family Borkfalkiaceae; genus Borkfalkia. Next base: position 134 of record CASEHS010000021.1, read on the forward strand.
GGGGCCTTCTTGACGCAAACTTCCCTTTTCCTTTTAAAAAACCTCGTTTGCCGTGAAATTCCTTTTTCTTTGAAAACTCGTTTGCCGAAAAAATTTCTTTTGACGCCGAAAAATCGCTGACGGTTTCAAGCTGCAAAAAAAGCTGCGCTTTTCAAAAAGCGCAGCGGCACACAGGATGATTTTTACAAAAACAAAACCCTTTCCGACAGTTTAGGGGGAAATCGAAAAGGGTTCAGCGTGGAAAAAAGGCGAAGCGGCGTGCCCCGCCAAAAAAACTAAATCACATCAGGTTATTTATCACGGGCATAATGGCGTTTACAACGGCAGACACTATAAGCCATGCGACCACACCGTTGACTATGCCGAAAACTCCTCCGCCGATGGTATCGAAGGTCCTGAAGTTTTTGCGGAGATTACGGTACTTTTTGATATAGTGACCCGCAAAATGCAGTCCTACTATGCTGAGGATGATAAATACGGCCAGACAGATAACAAGCACGATTATGTATCCTATAGTGCCGTTCATGAAATCCTGAGCGGTAGCATAGGCGGAGCCTTCGAGGAATTTGGAATTGATGAAGTGCTCGATGGGAGTCCCCGTAATATTGATCCCGAAGGAGGCGCCGGTATTTGTCCAGCTCTGCCCGATAGCCGAGAGCTCATTTCCGTTGAAATAAGCCGCGTTTGTGATCCAAACGGGGAAAAGGAAAGCTACCAGAATGATAGCCCAAGATAAAAGCTGATCAAAAAGTCCGCGGTGGAAGCCTATTGCAATACCGATAAGGCCGAACACCACTAATATAATATTCAATATCGAGGAAATATCCATAACACCCTCCTGAAACGGCACGCAGGTTATGCGTACACAGATACCGAGTACATTATAACACAATGAAACGGATTTGTGAACAGTTTTTTGCAAATTTCCTCAAAAATTTTTTTGTTCTTTTTAAAATCGGCAGTCGGAAAACCGTCTGAAGGATTGAATGCGACAGACGGGCGGATTCAGGCAGCAAAAACTGCAGCTTTCCGACGATCATGAGGCGAAAACGATCCGGACTCGGCAAAACGGCTGTCTGACGGCATAGGGATATAAGCGTCGGTTTTTTCAGGCAACTTTTCGTTTTATTCTGCGGGAACCGGTTTTCTTTGCCGTACGCCGGTTTTCCGGTCGGCTTACGCATACGCGGAGTCCTCAATAAAGATTCCTGCAGAAAACCGCGGAGCGCGGGGAGTATCATAAAGAACCGAAAATACGGCAGGTTTTATACGGGTCATTCAGTCGGGAAGTTTCGGGCGTAAGCAGCGCGGTGACAACTCTTTCGAAATAAACTTCCGAAAGAAGGAGACCCCCACATATGTTATAAACTTTTGCCGTGTTACATAAAATAAAAAAGGCAAAAACGCCGAAAAATTTTTCGGAGCGATATCAATGACTATCTGGGAAGCTATAATACTCGGTTTAATACAGGGCATTACCGAATTTCTGCCCATATCCAGCAGCGGACATTTGTTTCTTGCGGCGGAGCTGTTCGATCTGGAAGCCGATCTCGGCTTTTTTGTGTTTTTACATCTCGGCACTTTGGTAGCCGTAGTAGCGGCCTACTGGGATGTAATACTGAAAATGCTCAGAAACCCGAAGGATTACAGATGGAAATTCGTGGTGCTTGCTTCGATCCCCACGTTCATACTCGCGGCCTTTTACAAATTCGCAATAGCGGGGAATTTCGAAATCTATCTGCTGCCCGTCGGATTTGCGGCAACGATCGTGTTGCTGATAACAGCTCAGCGTGCCAAAGTAAAAAACATAGCCATCATACCGAAAACGCACGTGGCATTACTGACGGGACTCGCTCAAGGTTTCGCGGTCATACCCGGTCTTTCCCGGAGCGGCACGACCATTTCCGCAATGAACCTGATGGGTATAAACCGCAAACAGGCAGGAGAGCTTTCTTTTCTTATGTCAATACCGGTGATATTGGGAGGCGGCGCCGTCGAAACGATATCTCTTTTCAGGGAAGAAACGATCAGTTTAACATCGCCGTTGAACATCCTTGCCGGAAGCGCCGCAGCAGCCCTGTCGGGTCTTCTTGCGATATTTGCGCTCAAAAAACTCCTTTCTAAAGACTGTATCCTGCCTTTTGCCGTCTACCTTCTAATTCCGCTTTTGCTTTCGGTGCTTTGTCTTATCTGAACATAACGGAGCATAAGCTCTTCCGCCCCGCCCTACCTTCTTGACGACTTATCGTCCAGCTGAGGAGAAATAAGCTGCTTTACGAGTGCATCGAGTTTCTGTTTTTGCTGAGGAGAAAGGAAACGCGCAAGATTGTTTGCCATGGACATTATCATATCGTCATTGAGTCTGCCCGCTTCTTTTTCTTCTCGTACGCTTTTCAGGATATCCTCCGTAAGAGCACCTTCCCCTTTTTGACCGTAATAAGCGGCAAGTTTCTGCATATAAGCCATTTGTTCGGCGGGCGTCATAGGTTTATCAGCCATAAAAACCTCCTTTATGCGTTACCGGATGTCGTAACGCTTTATTATATGAAGGCATATAATATAATGTTCACGAAAAGAAACGGAGGCGATATGGACTATTTACCTCTCATGATCGGGGCTTTTGCGGTTATGATGATGACGCGCAACAAAAACAACGCCCCTTCGCTGAATAACGTTGCGTCGCTGCTTAGCGATCCGAATGCGCTCTCTGCCCTGAACAGCGTAGGAAAACTCATGAATCCCAAAGCTGACGGCAGTGAGAACCGCACGGCAGTGATATTCGAATTATTGTCCAACCCGTTCATAGGCGAGTTGCTGCAGAAAATAATGCCGCAGCAAACACAGGATACAAACACCGAAGCTCAAAAACAGGAAAACGATACCAACACCTCCCCTTCTGCCGCTACGGAAATAAATACCGGGACCGAAAATAAATCCGCTTTCAGGACTCCCGCCGACAACGCCCCACCCTCCGAACCTTCTCGTCCGGAAACCGCGTCGCCGTTTGTGACGGCAAACAACCTTAATACTCCCGTAATCGAAAAACCTTTCGTCGAAGAAAAGAATTCGCCGCAACAGGAAACGTCACCCGCCTGGGAGAGCATTTCCGAAAATCCCTATTCTGAAATACCCTCCGAAGAAATCGCAAACATGATCTTCAAGGCGCTGAAATGATTTACTCTTAAAAGCACGCTTTTCGATATTTTAAAAGAAGTGTTAAATACGGGAATATCGTTTTTAGGAAAACTGACGGGACCGCCTGAAATTACGGTCTTTTTTTTTCGGCGAAAATTTTTCAATCGGCAGAAACCCGTGCCCGGGAAAGCCAAAATTTAAGATTACTCTTTTTTAAGTCACTCAATTTTTATAAAGATGCCGATCGGAAACAAATTTTTTATGCGCTTTAAACCTGTCAGGGAAAAAATCAAAAGACTCACCCCGATACAGCTTCAATTGTCCCGACGGCAAAAACATACCCACACTTAAAACGGAAGCCATCGGAATTTTATGTTTAACCAAAATCGAAAACAAATATAAATTCATATAGCATTTCAGCTGATCTCGCTTCGGTTTTTTATCTTTAAACCGACTTTTTTCATCAGCAGCGATAATATAAACCGACTTCGGGTCAATCAGCTGCGATAATTTTTTTCAGACGCTTAATTTTGCTTTACAAAAAACATAAAATAGTGTAGTATAAAGAGGCTCAGGGCAATTGACTCAGCTGGTAGAGTGCCTCCGTCACATGGAGGAAGTCAGGGGTTCGAGTCCCTTATTGCCCACCAGTCCAAACCTAAAACGAACTCTTTGTAAGAGCAGTTTTAGGTTTTTTTATTTTATGATTTTTATCGTTTCCTTGCAAAGCATCAAGATAAACGTTGTTACAAATACCTACGGCATATAAAAAGGTGTAAAAACTCAAATTGAGTCGCTCGTTTATTCAAGCACCCGCCATAGTGCCGAAATGCAAATATTCTGCTGCAAGCAATTTTATATTTATTAAATATATAAGAAATAATCAAAATATATTAAATTGTTTATTGGCAAATATTCGAAATTAATGTAGAATATAGCCGAAATAATTTTAGAGGTAGCGAATTATGACAAAAAAAAGAAACCAATAGAGAGCGGTTTGTTCGAATTGCAGAGGCTAGAACTCAAAAAATCATCGATATGATTGATTTGCTTGGCAATTGTTCTAATCAATACAATTACGAATATACGCAAAAAGATGTAGAAAAGATGTTTACGGCTATTGAAAGTGCCTTAAAATCAAGTAAAGCTCGATTCACTACAGAAAACTCTAATAAAAATACGCGGTTTAAATTTTAAAGGGGATAAAATTATGGAATTGGATTATAAAAAGCTTCTTCTTGAGTTGTATAACGCTTCGGATGCCGATGCATTATATCAGCTCATAGTTTCTTATGGGTTGGATGGCTCTGCCTATTGGAAACCGTATGGGGGGAATTTTAATAATGCTGGTATTTTTGAAAATCAGCAATCTTCTCCTGAAAACGCTTTGGTCGAAAAGTTAACTAATTCTATTGATGCTATTTTGATGAAGGAGTGTATGATAAGGGGAACTAATCCTAAGGATAAAACCAACCCTAAAGTCCCTCAAACGATAAACGCAGCCACAAAAATGTTCTTTAATGTTGATAATGGGAAATGGGAAAATATAGTTTCTACAGAAAGAAATGGTATAGCTCAAAATATTCAAATAATACTTACCGGTGATAGAAAAACTCCCAATGTAGCAATTTATGATAATGGCGAGGGACAAAATCCTTCCAATTTCGAAAACACATTCCTTTCTATTGCGCGTGGCAATAAAAACGATGTCCCATTCGTTCAAGGGAAATACAATATGGGCTCGACCGGTGCGTTGGTATTCTGCGGTGATAAGCATCGTTATCAGTTGATTATTTCAAGAAGAAACTCAGAACTTAATGACAGCGATGGATTAATTGGTTTTACTCTTGTACGTAGGCATATATTAACCCCCGAAGAAGAATCCAAATACAAACTCACTTGGTATGAATACTTAGTTATTGCCGGAGAGATACCGTCAATAAATGAAAAACATCTTGATTTAGGCTTGAATAAGACGTCATTTTATTGTGGCTCTATTGTTAAATTATATCCCAATGGTGCAATAGATGAAGTCCTTATCAATATGGATTCGAACTTGGTTAAAAAACTTATAAATGCTAAAGGCGCAAACGTAGAAAGAGTCAGGACTAAAGGCGCAAACGTAGAAAGAGTCAGGAACAAATACATTTCGTCAATTTATTCTCACGTTTTAATGGTATATACTACTATGTATGGCTATTATTCAAAAGATGATATTGAGATAGATGAGTATGTCCGTAAAGATATTCAAGAGTCGTTAAACGCAGCAGTCGAGTTCTCTTTCCAATATTACGCTAATTTTCTTTTAACCTGCGAGAGCTTTTCTGATTAATCAAATAAGTTGGGTGGGTAAAAATAGCCAAGTTTCCAATTAATTTGGGCGGGATATTTTGAACGCAAAAAATATTCGTTTTACGTTATTATTCATCCACCAATATAACCCGGGCGAATTTTTCGATCCGGGTTTCGTCATGATACAGCTCTTATTACGGTACGGGGTTTTGCATAATATAAGTCTTTTCACGTTACCGGTTTTTTCATGTTACCGATTTCTGCAGCGCTACCGAATTTCGTCATGGTACAGATCTTTTCACGATACGGGGTTTCGTCATGATACAGCTCTTATTACGGTACGGGGTTTTGCATAATATAAGTCTTTTCATGTTACCGGTTTTTTTCATGTTACCGGTTTATGCAACGATCCGGGTTTCGTCATGATACAGCTCTTATTATTATACTGAGTTTCGTCGTGACGATTTGCAAGTCAGCTGTATTCCTCCCGGCGCTTTTTATTTTTTTATCCGGCATACCCGTAAAAGGGAGTTTTTTTCCCGGAATTTTTCTCCGTCTGCTTTCGGCAGCTTCTATTTTAAAAAGGTCATACGGCAACACGCCGGCATCGATCGTCACTACAAACTAAAACTGTATCCGCACTCTGTTTTCATAAAATTTTTGAACGACTGTCACGTATTACTCAGCTAAAATAAATTAATACAAAAACCTGTTAAAAACTCTTTACTATTTCCGTGCAATATGCTATAATCACGCAACGAACGGGAGTATTTTTGTACTCCTTTTAATTATGTGATTTTTTAAGGGGAGAAATATGAAAAAGCTGTCTGACAAAGCAAGAAAAAATATTACAAAATATACAGCTATGGTAGTTGCGTGCGCGCTCACCGCGGTATGTATCAATATGTTTCGTGTACCCCATAAAATCGTTACCGGAGGACTTACCGGTCTTGCTACTCTCATCAACCTGCTTGTACCTTCTCTCCCCATCGGCGTCATGACTTTTGCTCTCAATATCCCTATTCTTATCGTAGCGCTGATAAAGGAAGGCTGGCGTTTCGTGCTGGACTCGGTGATCACAGTAGGTGTGATGAGCCTTTTTACCGACCTCACCGTCTTTCTTCCCTCACCTACCGACAACGTACTCCTGGCTTCGATCTATGCGGGCGTGCTCGGAGGACTTTCCATGGGCTTATATATCAAGTACCGCGTGAGCAGCGGCGGAACGGAAATGCTGGGCAGAGTTTTACAGCATCGTTTTCCGAATATTTCGATTCAGGCAGTTGTAGCCGCTCTTGATATAATAATAGTGGTTGCGGGTGCCGTTGCGCTTAATAACCCCGAAAACCTTCTTTATGTTTTGATAATTATTTTCCTTACCACAAAAATTTCCGATATAGTTATAGTAGGTCTTAACTCCTCCAAGCTGTGCTACATCATCACCAACCACCCCGACGAGGTCAGCGAACTTATGCTTCAGCACATGAAAGTCGGTATCACCAAGCTTGAAGGAATAGGTATGTATACGGGAGCTTCCCATTCCGTGCTTATGACGGCGGTAAAACGCGCTCAGGTGTCACACATACGAAGCTTGCTGAAGTACGTCGACTCACACGCTTTTCTCATCGTTTCCGACGCTTCAGAGGTATACGGCAAGAATTTTTCGCCCTTCTCCTCAACTTAAAACCTTGTTTTTACGGCAAAGTTGCGGACGCATAAGCGTCCGCTGAATTTTTGTCATGCCGAAATGATCTATATCATAAATAATTCGATCAGGAGCAATCATGAAAAAACTTACCTCAAACAAATTCGTCATCAAATACGGCGCTATGGTCGTCGCCTGCATACTTTATGCCTTCAGCGTTGCGGTCTTCACGGCTCCGAATAAAATAGTCGCCGGAGGCATGACCGGTATCGGCACCATGCTGAACGCCCTCTTCGGCTGGAACATCGGTGTCATGACCACAGTGCTCAATATCCCCATTCTGCTTTTCGCCCTTAAAAAACAAGGCTGGCGTTTTGTGCTCGATTCGTTTATCACGATCGCCGTACTCAGCTTGTTCACCGACTTGTTTTCAATGTATATTCCCGTCATAACAAACGACTCCCTGCTCGCCTGCGTATACGCCGGACTCATGCAGGGCATCGCCGTCGGTCTTTTTCTCAGATACAAAGTTTCAAGCGGCGGCTCCGAACTCCTCGGCAGACTCATCAGTGAAGCAACCGGCAAACTCAGTATGCAGCTGCTTGTCGGGATCATCGATACCATAATAGTCGTAACGGGTACTTTCGTGCTTCAGAACCCCGAAAACCTCCTTTACGTTCTTATACTCATATTTATTTCCACAAAAGTTTCTGATATCGTGATCGTCGGATTTTCAAGAGCGAAAATGTGCTACATCATCACAAATTACCCCTACGAAGTCGGAGAACTCCTTTTAAGGCACCTTAAAAGAGGCGTGACAAGAATAGAAGGAACGGGTATGTATACAGGCGCCACACATTACGTGCTTATGACCGTCATTCGCAGAAATCAGATCTCACAAATCAAGAATATACTGAAATTCGTGGACAGCCACGCCTTTCTGATAGTTTCGGATTCGTCCGAGGTGTACGGCCAAGGCTTCAGCAGCATCGTGCAGTCTGACGATCAGCAGCCCAAACCCCGCCGTAAAGCTCTGAAAAAGCCTGAAAAACCCGAAACTCCGTCAGCCGACGGAAACACTCCGTGATCTTTACCTTCGTCCTTGAAAGAAGTAAAACCTCCTCTTTCGGGTCATACCTTACAATAAAAACCGTTTTATCGGTCTGCCCGGACGCGTCACAGCGTCCTTTTTTTGTCTCTGAAAGTCTTATGCTCACCTTCAGCCGCTTACGCCCCCTTTCTCTGCACGTGAACCGTCCGGAAACAGCGTTTCCTCAGCGGCGCCTGTCTTTCCGCGCCCACCGCAACCGGATAAAAACTTTACGCATTTTTAATTGTACTGTAGCGTCCTTTTTTTTATTTCTGAAAGTCTTATGCTCACCTTCAGCCGTTTACGCCCCCTTTCTCTGCACGTGAACCGTCCGGAAACAGCGTTTCCTCAGCGGCACCTGTCTTTCCGCGCCCACCGCAACCGGATAAAAACTTTACGCATTTTTAATTGTTCTGTAGCGTCCTTTTTTTTTATTTCTGAAAGTCTTATGCTCACCTTCAGCCGTTTACGCCCCCTTTCTCTGCACGGAACCGTCCGGAAACAGCGTTTCCTCAGCGGCGCCTGTCTTTCCGCGCCCACCGCAACCGGATAAAAACTTTCCGCATTTTTAATTGTACTGTCAGGTGATGTTTTTTAAAATTTTATAAAAATTATTCGTGCTTAAGAGTTGATTAGTATATTTATTTTAAAATATACTTGACATTTGAATTTCATGCTGTTATAATAATCAAATAAAATACAAATAAAATACAATAAAGGAGTAATGATTATGAGAAAGCTGTTTATTATAATTATGTGTCTTATCATATCGGTTTCTTTAGTCTCCTGTGTAGATCCGAATTCTCCCGATGACGACCCGGAAAATACTGATGTCGCATACGAGTTGTATACTTTGTCTGTGGCAAAAATGAATGAAACAGATAATTATGCAAGCAAAACAAAATATGAAATGGATATGACAATCGACGGAGGCGGCATGAGTATGACTTCCATTATGAAAATGGATTCGGAGTTCAGGCAGTATGACCGTAAAAACAAGAGCTTTGTCGGTCTTATTGACACTGAAATGTCGGTTTCTATGCCGGATCAGTCTTCTGAAACTTCCTCCCCCATGCTTCTGACGGAATTCAATATTTTTACTGCGGAAGATATTTTGTATTTTGATGTGACTTTAAGTATGCCCGGAGAAGACGATGAAAATACAAAGAATAAAGCCCAGCTCTCGGAAGAAAACTACGCTACTTTGGATAAAAAATTATTCGGCATTAATTCCGATTACGGTTTTTCGCTTACTGAAAATGATTTCGAAGATGTTGTCGTAAACGAGCAGGACGGCGTCAAATACTTTACGGTAAAAATATCCGGCAATACCCTGCTTGAAAATCTCTTCCCTTATGTCATTCTGGAACCCGGCAGTCTTGCGGAAGAAATTTACGCGGAATTGACTTATTATGTTTCCGCCGACAACTACATACAAAAAATCACTGCAGAACTGACTTCGGACAATTTTACATTGTCGTATACCTCTGAGTTTACGGATTTCGGTAAAGTGGAAAAAACGGTAACTCCTGCCGACGCCGAATCTTATGAACTTGTGCCTTTTGAAAACATTGTAGCCCCCATCAATAATACGTGACATGATAACTTCTTATTATATAATATCATAAATTCGGAAACGGCTGCTTCATAAGCAGCCGTTTTTCGGTATGACAGGCATGTTTATGATGTATGGTAAAAGTCCGCCGAGGCGTAGTTGTAAACGAAACCGAAAGCAACTTCCGAAGTTTGCACGTGAGGTGTAAGAGAGAATAAGGAAAAGCAAAATCGTAGCCTGACGGACAGAAACTTAATAAAGGCGTATACTGCGGTAAGTCAGCCGAAAAAGATGAAGCCCAAAGACAACCGTTTCCCTTGTGCGTAGATTGGCAGACAAACAAAGAAAGAACATGAAGTTATCCTGTGAGGTCTGACGATAAGAAGTAACAACGAATGATGAGAAGCGGGCAGAGACCATAGTGCCGCAAAGGCGGGAAGGAGTGAACGATTCAATAACACATATTAAAGATGTTCTGTTTGGAAATGATATACACAGCAGCCGAAAGAGATGAAGCAAAAAGCAGGAAGTATCAGATTGAAAAAACAGAAATGTTGAAACGGTATGGGATAAAGACCTGAACTGCCGTGTACCGAACGATACGCAGGGTGGTGGCAGGGAGCAGAAAATCCTCCTTCCCCGAAAAACTCCGAACTGTAAAGTGAAAAAAGTTTGGTCTCTTTTGAAATTACATATCTTAACCGTTGAATTTTTATTATCCGAAAACTCCCGCACAATACAGATCGTTAAGGGTTCCTTTATCCGAAACCGCCGCGGCAAGTATCAGAGCTTCCCGCAATTCGGTTTTGGTGAAAGGAAGCTTATCGCTGCAAAAATCTTCAAAAAGCGCAAGCGCACGGTATGTTTCCCTTACCGCGGATATATCGGGACACTTTACGGGATATCCGGTTTCTGCACGGCGGCGCGGTTCGCGAAATTTTCTTCTTTTGACAATTTCGTTCAGTTTGATCTGATCGGGAGGCAGAGCAAAACAATCCGAGTTTTCACACACTTCGGAATATATCTCTGTGAGCATCCGCGCACAGGGATATGCGAAGTCGGCTTTATTGCCCTTTTTCAGGGAAAGAATCTCTGCCAGATTATCCGCCGAAGTAAGCAGATAGCCGTTGTCCCGGTTTTTTTTCAAAGATATTTTGAAAAGCGCACTGTACAGGATCAGTTTGCGCTGCGGCGTCAGCTTACTGAAATCCACAAAAAAACATTCCTTTATGATATCGGTAAGTTCTCCTGAAGAGGTTTCCGGCAAAGCCAGCAAGGCTTTTGCCACAAGTCCTACCCCTCTCTTTACATCTGTATCCTCCAAAGGCGCCGCCAGATCCACAACTGCCGCTTCCGCTTCCCGACACTCCTCCACTGCAGGCATTCCGTTGACCTTCTGAACAAAAAAAGGCGATAAATAAGTGTCGCTGTCAGGAGCCGTACACCATATGAACAGCGGAATACCCATCGCCGACGCCATAGCCTTGCCTTTCTCCGCCGTCTGTCCGCCCCCTACAGCCAGTATACATCTCACATCCTCTGAAAGATAAGGCGATAATCGGATCGTCCTCTTTAAAGCACTTTCGATTTCTTCGCCCAACCGATGATCGGACAATATGTAAAGCTTATGTCCTTTACTCAGTATTTTTTCCCCTAATTTTTTAGCTGCAGCCCGAATGTTTTCCGTTCTTTGCCGGCTGTCCTTGTCGCCGCCGAAAAGAGCCGAATCGGTTATGAAAACCTTTTCGCTGAATTCCGACTGCATCAGATATTCGTCAGTCATAAACACCTCTTTGATATGCTAATTCTTTTATGTCAGGTGATTTTGACATTTTGAAGAATATTTAAGTGTTTTTTGTCTTATGAAATAAACTTTATATTAATTGGTTTTCCCTTCCGAAAAAAAAAGCGACGGAAAAAGGGGGAATGAAACCGTCGCTAAGGAAAGATATTTTCCTTTATTATATATTTTTTCCGGATAAAGTCAAAGGTCCGTATACCGGAAAAAGCTTGATATACAATTTATTGTATGTCCTGACTGCAGTCCATCCGTATTATACTCAAAAGGTTCACTTTTCCGCATTGTAATCAAAAGCGGGCAATGTCACAGTGAAGAGCGAGCCCTTACCTGCCTCCGATTCCACGCTTACCTTCCCGCCGCTCAGCTGAATGATCTTCTGAGTTATGGCAAGACCGAGTCCGTTCCCGTCGGCGTTGACTTCGGAATCGGATTTATAGAATCTCTCGAATATATGCGGTATATTCTCCGGCGATATCCCGCAGCCCGTATCCGCCACTTTTACCACGGCATAATTATCGCTGACTTGACACGTCACTGTGATCTTACCGTTTTCCGGAGTGAATTTTATCGCGTTTGAAAGCAGGTTTTCCCACACGTGATACAGCATCTGACTGTTGCAGTATACCTGAGCTTTGTCGAGATTAATATCCATCTCTATGTTTTTCTGCTCCCAAAGGTTTTCCATGTTCACTATGACGTTACGGATCTGTTCGTCAAGACTGAACATCTCTTTGCTCATTCCGACGGTATTACTGTCCAGTCTTGCAAGCTGAAGCATATTTACCGATAAGTTGCTCAGCCTTTTTGATTGTTCCAGAATGGTTTTTATATACTGTTTTTCTTCCTCTTCTTCCAGTCCTCCGTTATATAAAAGCTGAGCATACCCGGTGATTGCCGCAATAGGAGTCTTGTATTCGTGCGACACTATGGAAGCAAAATTTTTAGACATTTCCTCGTTTTGTTTAAGGCCGTCCGTCATGGTATTGAAATTCCGCTGCAAAACGGAAATTTCGTCATTTCCCACTACTTCGAGCTGAATATCGAAGTTACCGCGCGTCACCTGCTGCATGGCGTCGGAAACGGCTTTGATCGGCTTGATAACTGTTTTTATGGTAAGCGAATTTATAATAAGCGCTACAAATATCGTGAAAAAGCCCGTAGTCCAGATCACGTTGAACCATATCTGCTTTATATCGGAGCTGCCTGTCTGACTCGTTTTGAGCATGACAAAACAATCTTCTATTCGCGCAACTCCTATATTGTCGAACCAGCCGTTTTTAAAAAGCACAATATGCTCCGTCATTACTTGAGCAAGATCTTCCTCGTTAAAAAGAGACTTCAGCGAATTTACCATTTCACTGTACGAATTATACACCTCGACCGTATATTCGTTGCCGAGAAAGTCTTTGAAGAGCGATTCTATCTCGTCAACGGTAAGATGATCCTTTTCATCGGGCAACGACGCGTTGAATCTTTCGATAAAGACCCCGACTATTTCAAAATCTCCCCTCATTCTGTCGTTTATATAACGCGAAAGCTCTGCCGAACGCAATCCGTATACCAATACCGTGGTTATGAGAGTCGACGTGAGCAAAGCAAAAAGTACGGCGAGCATGAATCTCATATACATGGATTTTATAGAACCCTTGTATTCTTCGGCACTGAAAGACTTGATAAATTCTTCGTAAGCCTTGCGTCTGGCTTTTTTTTCTTTTCTCTTTTTCCTTTTATTTTTTTTATCAGACTTTTCTGTCAGCTCCGGATCTTCGTTATTAAGACTGTTTTCTTTTTTTTCTTTGGACACTTTGCGTTCCTCCTCTGACATTATACCACACAGAATAAATAAACGCACCCTTTTTTTACGATGGTATACTTTTTTTATTAAATCATTGTTATAAAACTTATCCACACCGATGTGGAAGGATACCTGTTTTATCTACACCTTTTCCACATTGCTTTCCACACGGCAATTTTTGTTTCAAAAAATAAAAATATACCTTTTTTCCGATAAAACATAATGTTTTTACCAATTTTAAGGAAACTTTTTTTCTTATCCACATTTTCACACAATCTACTGCTTCTTCTTCTGTCATAATATAACCTCCATAAAGACGTATAAGGATCTTTCAGCCGAAAACTTGTATTTCAGGTCACTACTTTACCTTGACAAATTCTTATCGTCTGTGCTATAATACTCGGAGTGTCCTGTAACAAAAAACAAATTTTGTGCTTATAAGACAAAACGGCTGTTTTTTTCGTCTTTATTATACGGATAAAACGGCCGCTTCGGCTGTATGAGATCATCTGACGCGAGGAAAATTTATGGGTGCTTTTGCGGAACTGAAAAAATTCAGGGGAAAAATATTTCTTTGTTGTATCGTACTCGCAGTAGCGGCTTTTTCGAGTATGTTCCTTCCGACTATAATGTCAGATATCATCGATAACGGAATAAATGTCGGAAATATGGATTATATTCTGAAAAACGGTTTGCTCATGGTGGTTCTGGCGGTCATCTCCATGATAAGTTACCTTTTGTCAGCCAGACTTATAGCCGGGATCGTAGTCAATTTTTCAAAAAATCTGAAATTCAGGATATTCCGGAAGATAAACAAACTTTCGTTTTCTCAGTTTTCCCTTATAGGCCCTTCGGCATTGCTCTCGAGAACTATGGAAGACGTGGATCTGCTGAGTGAAAGCGTATATTTTCTTCTGAGAGTAAGCATAACTTTACCGGTCATGTTTATAGGAGGCATCGTTCTTTCTCTCAGCAAGGACGCGGTGCTTTCGCTTATAATGCTCATATTTCTGCCGGTAATGGTGGTAGCCGTGTTTTTAGTGGGCAGAAAGCTTTTCGACCTTTGGAACGACGCGGATAATCAGATGGACAGATTGAATCAGATCCTCAGAGAACGTCTTTCCGGTATCAGAGTCATAAGAGCTTTCAATCGTGAACCTACGGAACATAATAAACTTAAAAACGTGGTTTGCGATATGACGGACAGACTTGTTTCCGCAAATATAAGATCCGGTACGCTCGATCCGGTTTCCTTGCTTCTTCTCAACCTTACGACCGTTGCAATCATATATTTCGGCGGATTGCGCGTGCAGCCGGGAGGAGCGGTTTCTGCCGCTTCCGTTTTTGCGGTTGTACAGTATGTCTCCATGATAATGAACAGCGTAATGATGTTAAGCATAGGGATATTGTTTTTGCCGCGGATCCGCGTAAAGCTGATGAGGATAAATCAGGTCCTCAAGGCAGATACCACGGAAAAAGTCACGTACGAAAAAGTTCCGCTCGGCGGAAACATAAATTTTGAAAACGTAAGTTTCAAATATGCGGACAGCGACGAGTATGTACTCGAAAACATCAGCATTGATATAAAAGACGGCCAGACTATAGCTTTCATCGGAGGTACGGGTTCGGGAAAAAGTTCTGTCCTGAGGCTGCTTCTCGGGTTTTATCAGCCTACCGACGGAGATATCCTTTATGACGGTATTTCTTATAAAGCTCTTAATCCCGCGTCGATAAGGGATAATATTTCGTGCGTGCTGCAACGTACCGCGATATTTTCCGAGAGTGTTGCGGAAAATATCCTTCTCGGCAACGCTGACGCCTCTCGTGAACAGGTCCTTAATGCTATGGATATAGCCGAAATCAGAAGCTATGTGGACTCCTACCCCGACGGTTTGGATCATAAGCTCGAACAAGGCGGCGCAAACCTTTCCGGCGGACAAAAACAAAGAATGGTGATTGCGCGTTCTATACTCCGGGATGCAAGTATATATATTTTCGATGATTGTTTTTCCGCTCTGGATTTTCTTACGGAAAGCAGACTGCGCGCAAAATTGAACGCTTACATAAAAGGAAAAACACAGATAGTCTGTACGCAGCGTATCGCGACGGCTATGTCTGCAGATAAAATATACGTATTCGACAAAGGACGCATCGTCGGAGAAGGAAAACATTCCGATTTGCTCATAAATTGCGAAATATATAAAGAAATATATAATTCGCAGGTAGGAGGAGACTTGAATGGTTGACCACGAACTGAGAGAAAAAATAAATAAAGAACTTAAGATCAAGTATCCGACCTTCACGATCCTGAAAAGACTGCTTTCGGAAACTAAACCGATAGCGGGCAGATTATTTGTGGCAGTGATATTTTCGGTAATATCCGTCGGAGTATGGCTGTTGTCGCCTTATATTATCGGAAACCTTACTGAGGTATTGAATCAGTATTATACAGGAGTCGTTCAGACTCTTGATATGAACGCGCTCGTTGCGGGATGTCTTATTCTTCTTACGGGATACTGCCTGAAATTCGGCGCCGATCTCGGAAAAGTCATAATAATGAACAATACGGTGAGCCGTCTGTTTACGGCTACATTCCGCGTAAGGATATCTGATAAAATAAAACGGCTTCCCGTTTCTTATATCGATTCCACCCCGCACGGAGAAATCATCGCGCGTACGATAAACGACGTTTCCCGTATGGGTACCACCGTGCATTCCTTTCTCAATATGGCTATCATGGGCGTGATCCAGCTTATCGCGATAATAGTGATAATG
This sequence comes from uncultured Bacillota bacterium, assembly GCA_949287815.1. Taxonomy (GTDB): domain Bacteria; phylum Bacillota; class Clostridia; order Christensenellales; family Borkfalkiaceae; genus Borkfalkia. The sequence continues at coordinate 16,222 of CASEHS010000021.1, forward strand.
TTTACGATCAATCCGGTTATTGCGGCAGTTATCGTGGTCACGATCCCGATATCTACGCTTATAGCAGCTAAAATCGCTTCCCTGAGCGAAAAGCATTACTCTGAAAGACAAAAATACACGGGGAAACTCTATGCTCATATAGAAGAACATTATACCGGCTTTATGACCGTAAAAGCGTATAATATAGAAAATAAGAGAGAAGAAAAACTTTCTTCCATCCTGGATCTTTATACCGCCGCAAATGAAAAAGCGTTTTTCTATTCCGAAAGCGTCTCACCCGTCATTTCCCTCTCGAACAACATCAGTTTTATTATAGTATGTATACTCGGAGGATGGATGGCGATAAATCAGACTATGAACGTCGGTTCGATAGTAAGCGTGGTGCTTTATGCGCGTTACCTTTCCTCTCCTTTCGAACAGATCGCTTCTTCAATGAGTATGTTTCAGCAGGTCCTCGCTTCGGCGCGTCGGGTTTACGATCTGCTCGATTACCCCGAAATGAGCGTAACGGAGTCGCCTGTCCGCATTGAAAACGTCAAAGGCAACGTCAGATTCGAAAATATAGCCTTCAGCTATTCCCCCGATAAACCGCTTATCACGGACCTCTCCATAGACGTAAAAGCAGGACAGAAAGTGGCCATCGTCGGTCCCACGGGAGGAGGCAAAACTACCTTGATAAATTTGCTGATGCGTTTTTACGACGTCCAGAAGGGCAGGATCCTTATCGACGGCGTCGATACGTCGACAATGACCAGAGAAGACCTCAGAAATATGTTCAGTATGGTGCTGCAGGATACCTGGTTGTTCAACGGAACAGTCAAGGAGAACATAGGCTACGGCAAGGAAGGAGCAGACGATGCCGAGATTATCGAGGCCAGCAAACAGGCGTACTGCGACCACTTCATTAAAACTCTGCCCCACAGCTACGACACTGTCCTCAGTAATGATATGACTTCGGTTTCTGCCGGACAAAAACAGCTGCTCACTATTGCGCGCGCTTTTCTTTCCGACCGAAAGATACTCATCCTCGATGAAGCTACTTCGAGCGTGGATACACGTACCGAAATACTCATCCAGAAAGCCATGGATAATCTTATGAAAGGACGTACTTCCTTTGTCATAGCTCACAGACTTTCAACTATAGTCGACGCGGATATTATTCTCGTGGTAAATAACGGAAATATCGTCGAAACGGGCACACATAAAGAACTGCTTGCCAAAAAAGGTTTTTACAGCCAAATATACAACAGTCAGTACGCATTGATCAGAAACTGACGCTTTCCCTTTATTAAAGTTTGCGCGTCAGGGTCCGTTAAGACCTTATGAAAAAACTATATAAATGTAAGGCAAAGACTGATGACTTAAAACGATTCGGTTATAAACAAAGAATTTATATGCAGCACGGAATATAAGACAAAGAATATAAACAATGTAAAATGTAAAGTCGGGAATATATATGCAAGGTAAAATATAAGGCAAAAAGAAATGTGCCGACCGTTTCGGAAACGGCATAAAACATCTCCGTGCAGACAAGTTCTTTGATCCGGGACACGTTTTTGAGCAGCTGACCGGAAGTGCGCGGTGATTTTAAATAAGATTACGGAAAAAAGGCATTATCCCGGGAACAGTTGTCCCCGGGATAAAATTATGAAGAAAATGAAAACTTTATGAGTCTTTATCAGGATGGGAAGACGTTTTTGCCCAGACTTACTGTCGGAAGAAGGGAAGGCGGAATAAGGGAGTCGCATCCGTAGAAAGCGAAGTCGCCGATATAGAGCAAAGCGTCGTTTACCGAAACGGAGAAGAGGAAGGAGCAGTCCTCGAAGGCGTGTGCTCCGACATAAAGCAGTTCGGGATCGAATACGGCGCCGGTAATGCTTTTGCCGTCAAAGGCGTAGTCGGCGATTGCCAAGGTGCCCTCGCGCACGGTGAATACACCGGGATCATCGCCTTTGAGCACAAGCAGGCAGTTGCCGAGGTAAACTCCGCCGTCAGGCTGATTTTCGAGCCATGCGGTTTTGGCAAAAGCTTCTCTGCCGGCGCCGAGTAATTGTCCTTCACATATCACCTCGCCGAGGTTTCCGCAGCCGAAGAAAGCTTGTTCTCCGATCCTTTCCAACGAAGGAAGAGTTATTTTTTTCAGCAGAGTATTATACGCAAATACTTTGTCGCCTATGGCTCTTACTGCTTCGGTACCGTTTTCGGCGGGCACCACTATCTCGTCCAGGGTGCGACCGAGATCCGTAAGACCCGTTACTACCCCTTCCTCCACGATCAGCGCTCTGCTTTTCCATTTAGCGGTGAGGGTGACGTCCTCGGTGAGCTTCCAGATAGTTTCGTTCATGGGTTCTTCGCCGTAATACCAGCCGCAGAATTCGTAATATTCGTTTTCGGGGGGCAGGTCAGGAATAAACAGACTGTTATATGTCACGGTGGTTTCGTAAACGATGAGTTGTCCGATCTCCGTTACGTAGTTTATTTTATAGACCTTCGGGATCCATTGGGCTGTAAGGGTGACATTATCGAAAACGCCTTGAGAAGCGTCGAATATTTCGTTACCGATAAGCCAGCAGGAAAAGTCGTGACCGATAAGTTCGGGGATTTCAGGGGTAAAGGCGCACCCTTCCTCAGCTTCTATCGGAGGCAGTTCGCTTCCGCCCCTTGTATTGAAGCTTACCGTATATATCGGCAGTCTTCTGATACACACGTCGTAAACGGCTTGTTCTTCGCCGTTTCTTACGCCTATGTAAAAGGTATTGTCGCCTGCACTGAGAGAAGCTACTCCGTTTTGCATAACGGTCTCTTCGGTGCTGCCGGAAATAGCGTATTCCGCACCGTCTGCTACGGCGATCACAGGAGTAAAATCAAAAATTTCCGTCGAGTTTCCGACTTTCAGCGAAAATGCATTTCCTTCCTGAGTAAAGCCTTCGAGATACAGTCCCACGGGGTCGGTGACTTTCGATACGTTGAGTCTGTTTCCGGGAAGTGTTATTATTCCGGCAAGGATGAGAGCTACGGGTATCAGAAGTAAAGCTACCGCGCCGAGACTGATACCGAAAATCAGTTTTTGTTTTTTCATTTTTACTACCTCTCTTGATTTTTTTCTCCCCTCGAAGTCGGTTCGGTCATACCGTCCGGTCATATTGCTTTTTGTCTTCCGAGCGACTCGATAAAGACTTTTTTTTTCAGACAGGTTTCCGACCGCTTCCGGCGGGTGAGTGCCCTCATTTTGCATCTCCGACCGCAGCGGATCATGCCGCAATAAAAACAATTTTGTCGTTTTTCGCCGTATTTGTCTTGAGTTCGGAGTTTTCGGCGCTTAAAAAAACTCCTGAAAGATAAAAACAGAGGATAAAAAAGTGGTAGATTTTTTTAATTTGCGGTATAATATTTCAGGAGCGGAAAAAGTCGCTTACGAGTAAAATTTGTCAAAGGACAGAATAATGAATAAAAAAATAAATTTATATGACACTTGGCTTGTTAACCGTACCATAGCGCACAGAGGACTGCATGACGAGCGTTTGCCGGAAAACAGTCTCGGAGCTTTTCGTGCCGCCGTGGAAAAAGGCTACGCCATCGAAACCGATCTCCAGCTTACCGCAGACGGAGTGATCGTCGTTTTCCATGACGAAAAAATGAAACGCATGACAGGCAGAGAGCTTGTGATAAACGACTGCATGTACGACGAAATAAAAGACATTCCCCTTATCGGGGGCGAAAACGAATACATTCCCACACTCGAGCAGTTGCTTGAGACAGTAGACGGCAAAGTTCCTTTGCTCATAGAAATAAAGACTCACGAAAATATCGGGTCGCTTGAAGCGCCTTTAACGGAAAGGCTGAGACGTTATAACGGCGAATTTGCCGTACAGTCTTTCAATCCTTTCATAGTAAAGTGGTTCAGAAAAAACGCGCCAGAATTCGTACGCGGACAGCTTGCCGCTTTTTTTGACGTTGAATTCGGCAACGGGGTAAGGGCTTGGCTGCAGCGGCGCGTATTGCGCAATTGTATGCTGAACGGAATATGCGGAGCACAGTTTACATCCTACGACACCAAAGGGATAAAAAGAAAAAGGCTGCTTCGTATAAAGAAGAAGATGCCAGTATTGATGTGGACTGTGAGGACGCCCGAAAGGCTTGAAAGCTGCAAGGGGTATTTTGACAATATAATATTTGAAGATTTTCTTCCGCCCGTTGAATTGTCGAAACAGAAGCTATAGAGTCTGTAAATATCGAAAAACAGAATAATTTGACACGAAAACAGGTTTTAGTGCAACGAACTCCCGACTTCATGCAACGAAGTCGGGAGTTTTTGATTTTAATATAGTCAGTTTCCGTTACTCGGAGCGACTGAGGCGCCTTAAATTCTCACGGCGCCCGATTAAAGCGGTTTACATTTTGTCTACGGGAGTTATCCCCAGAAGCGACAGTCCGGAGCGGAGTATGGCTTCGGTGCATTCGGTAAGGACAAGGCGGGCTTTTTTGGCGCTGTCGTCGGTGCCCGAGATACGGTTTTCAAGGTAAAAGCGGTTGAAGGATTGAGCCAGGTCGATGAGGTATTTGCTTATGACGGAAGGTTCGTATTTTTGTGCGGCGTCAACGAGGATCTCGGGGTACTTCTGAATAAGCTTTACGGTCTCGAAAGCCGAAGGATTATTCAGAGCGCCGTAGTCTGCGGGGGAGGCTATATCATCGGAGCGTCCGGATTTTTCAAAAAGACTCATACAGCGGGCGTGCGTATATTGCAGATACGGAGAAGTTTCGCCGTCGAAATTCAGGACCCTGTCGAGGCTGAAGGTTATATCTTTTATTCTTGCGTTGCAGAGCGCGCCGAATATGACCGCTCCCACACCTACCGCTTCAGCTGTTTCGGCTTTGTTTTCAAGCGAAGGACTTTTTTCCCGTATTACGGTTTCCGCCTTTTTGACGGCGGCGTCGAGGACGTCTTCCAGCCAGACGGCGTTTCCTTTACGTGTGGACATACTGCCCTCTTCGAGAGATACCATACCGTATGCAACGTGCACGAGGTCTTTTGCCCATTCGCAGCCTTCGAGTTCCAGCACCTTGAAAAATTGTTTGAAGTGCAGGTTTTGCTGATAGGCGACCACATAAAGGCATTTATCGAAGTTATACTTTTGTTTACGCCAGTGTGCGGCTGCCATGTCGCGGGTGGCGTACAGGGTTGAGCCGTTGGATTTTACGAGCAGGCAGGGAGGCATATCGTATTCGGAGAGGTCCACCATTTCGGCGCCTTCGGAAATGACTGTGAGGTGTTTTTTTCTCAGGTCGTCCAGGACGGCGGGCATTTTGTCGGTATAAAAGCTTTCGCCGCTCCAGTCGTCGAAATGCACGTGAAGTCTTTCATATACTTTTTTTACGTCTTTCAGAGTGATCTCTTTGCAGAAGTTCAGTATTTTCAGAGCTTCGGGATCGCCCTGTTCCATTTTACGGAACCATTCGCGGGCGGCGTCTTCGAGTTCGGGATGGTTTTCGGCTTCGGTGTGAAACCTTACATAGAGCTCCTGAAGCGAACGGGTGTTGAAGTTCATAGAAGCGAGGTCCTCTTTTTTTGCCCAGAGTTTGATCGCCACTGCAAGTTTTCCGAACTGGGTGCCCCAGTCGCCGAGATGGTTTATGCCTATCGTGTTATAGCCGAGAAATTTGAAAAGTTTATAAAGCGCACTGCCTATGACCGTAGTCCCGAGGTGACCGATGTGGAAGGGTTTTGCGATATTTATGCTGCTGTATTCCACTATAACGGTTTTCCCTGCTCCGATATTTTCCGTTCCGTAGTTTGCGCCGGCGCTTCGGGCTTCTTCAAGCACTTTTTCTGCCGTTTTTGTTCTGTTCAGGAAAAAGTTGAGGTATCCGCCTTTTACTTCTGTTTTTTCGACAACACCTTCCGTTTTTACGCTTTTGGAAAGAGCCTCGGCAATTGCGGCGGGATTTTTGCCCAGTTGCTTGGCAAATTTGAAGCAAGGCAGAGCAAAATCGCCTAAAGCAGGGTCCGAGACGGGAACGATCAACGAAAGTGCGTCGTTTCCGATTATATTATCGTCTATACTTTCAAGAACTGTCTTTTTAAGATCCATGATTTTACCTTTTATATTCCGATTATTATATTCCGACATGATATAGCTCAGAGTACTTGTTTTTAAGATAGTTTATGTAATGGGAGGGATCGAACTTTCCTCCCACCGCTCTTTCAAACACCTTGTTTGCGTACTCAGAATTCCCGTAACGGTGGATTTTTTCTTTCAGCCATTCGTTGATACGCAAAGTATTGCCTTGAGACAAAGATCTCAACACGTCGAAATCTTTGTTCATGGCGTCGAAGATCTGAGAAGAAAAAGCGGAGCCGAGGGCGTAGGAAGGGAAATAGCCGAAAGTCGAAGTCCAGTGAACGTCCTGCAGTATTCCCAAAGCCGGCGACGGAGGAGTAAGACCGAAAAACTCTTCAAAGAGTTCGTTCCATCTTTTTTCCGCTTCATTGACGGACAAACCGTTCAGAAGCTCCTGCTCCATTTTGTATCTTACAATAATATGTTTAAAATAGGTAAGCTCGTCCGCTTCGGTACGGATAAAGGAATTTTTTACTATATTCACCTGTTTATACATTTTGTCGGCGGTGAGTTCTTTGACGGAAAGCCGACGTGTGCCGAAATTCTTTTTGAATTCCGCGAGATGAGCTTCCCAAAACTCTCTGCTGCGGCCGATAATATTTTCATAAAAACGGCTTTGAGATTCGTGCAAAGCCATATCTTTGCATCCGAAAGAAAAAGTGTCGTTGAGATTTTTGTCTATGTTCTGTTCGAAAAGAGCATGACCGCCCTCGTGGATCGCGGAAAAGATTGCGCTTAAAACGTCGCGCTCATAATAATGCACGGTAAAACGCACATCGCCCGATCCGAACCCCGTAGTAAAGGGATGTTCGCTTTCACCGATCTTGCCGCGCGATTCATCGTAACCCATTGCGCCCGCTATATACTTTATAAATTTCTCCTGCCGGGTCTTATCGTACTTTTCCCTTGCAAACGAAAGCCCTTCCGCCTGACATTTTTCACATACCTCGTTTACAAAAGGAACGAGTTCTTTTATCAGTTTATCGAAAAAGCTGTCGTAATCGGCTTGAGTGTAACCGCATGAAAAATCGTCAAGCAGTTTGTCGTACCCTTTGAGTTCGGGAGTCTCAAGGTAACCGATATGTTCCTTGTTTATTTGTATTACCTGTTCCAAAACGGGAGCAAATATCGAAAAGTCGTCCTTCGTTTTGGCTTCCTGCCACACCTTCGGCGAAACAGCAAATATCCTGCTTTGCCTTTCTACAAAATCCTGAGGCAGCTTTCGACTCTCCTCCATTTCCTTGAGTATTACCTCGATCTCATGCGCTTCGACTTTTTCGAGTTTATCCTTATTGCGCGCAAGCTCACATACGACTTCATAAATATGCGAGTCGGTAACAAGATCGTGCACCTTCAGACTTAAATAGGGAATATATTCCGAATAGGCTGTCATGTCGCCGCCGCCCGCATAAGTCTGAGAATCCCATCCTGCCAGGTAAAACATATAATTATATGCGAGTATTTCTTTTCTCCATGCTTTGTATTCCTGTAACAGCTTTTGCATAACCCCTCCTTGAAATAACAGCTTGTAACATACGTATTATTTTAACATAACACGCCGTGAAATGCAAGGTATTTTCGAGTTTTGAAAAAACAGCTCCGTATTAGTTTTTCAGACACCGAAAATATATTACTAATAGTAATACATTATTCCTGTATGCCTGAAAAATTAAAATAAAACGCTCAGATATTGAAAAAACCATACTCGCTTCCGAGTTTTATTATAACTCTGCCGGTCCGAGTGTTCGGACCGATAAGCTGCCGCAGGAAGAATAACCGCCCGAGCAGTAAAAGCAAAAAAGAAAGCCTTATATAATATTATTGACTTTCGCCTTTTATAATATTGCCGACTGACGACAAAGCAGATTACAGCAGCAGGTAACACAATACCGGAAAAACTGTCGTTTTTCCGAAGACTGATCGAATCAAAATTATGTCATGGCTTTACGAACGATAAAACGGTGTGTCAAATCTATAAGGTCTTAAAAGCTGCCGATAACGCGAAGAAGATATCTGCTAAGCAGCCGTGCAAGGGGCGCCGGACGACCATTCATACACTTAAGAAACGCAGACAAGAGACAGGATGAAAGCACAAATAAATGATCACGCTTAAAGACATAATACAAAACCAAGCCGCTAAAAACAATCATTGATACGCCAGGGGAAAGATATAAAAACGAGATTTAAAATCAAATAAAAAACCGAGTTCACGGTGACAGCGAAACGGAAAACGAAAACCGAAATAGGAATTTTGTAATATCAGAAAATATGCGCATATTGTTCTCAAGACGATCAAAGCAAGCCGGGATATAAAACAGGCGAACATAAAAATAAAACAGGAACCGGCATTTCGCTGCTGACGAAAAAAGATTTTTCTGTTAGTTCAATCATATCAAAATAAATATTCGCAAAATAAACAATAAAAAAATGCGGCTTTCGACAAAGCGGCATGGCCGGCAGTCTGAACCTCCGGAGCAAAAGAAAGCAAAGCAATTACCGAAAAAATCGGGTTTTCCCATATATAACGCTTTTTCCGCTCGAAAAAAACATTGAAAGCAAAAATACCGATAATAAAACATGATGTACAAAACACCGTCCCTGTTACACTATATTGACGCTTGCTGATACATTAAGTAAACGGGGCTTTTGCTGTATTTTAACGGTAAAAAAGCCGGTATTTTAATGGTTTTCGTGATTTTTACCGATTTTGTCATGCTTTTTCAATGAAAAAAACTTTGTGTTGATTTTTGTGTTTTTTAAATATTTTATTTCAATAATCGATAAAAACACGATAAAAACTATATATGTAAAAAAGACCGACCTTTGTACAACATACTTTCGGGCGTTGTTTTTTGTTTAAGGAGGTACAATGACGAGGTAACCGCCGAGTGATCGGGACTTTTATCGGCAAAAAATGCAAAAGCTTTTCCATACGGTATATTTTGCGAATAAAATGTCGTCGATCATGACGGATCATTCTGAGGATTTATATTATTTGCATAGTTCTGATTTTTCAGGCAGGTTTTCTTTTGTGTGCGTCATGAAGTGCTCTTGAAGTTTAAACACGCAAAGATATAAATAATATGCATAATATTAAATGAAATAAAAAATAAAATTTTACGGCGATAAAAAAAATTTAATAAGATGAATGTGATATAAAGAGGGCCTTGTCTGATTTTTTTGAAGGATTTTGTATGTTTCCTAAGCGTAAAAAACTGCTGAATGGTGACTGAGATTTATCGTTTATTTACTTTTGCATTTCTGATAAATTCGATGAAGAACATCGGTTGAAAAACTTTTAAGATATCGAATACGCAGACATTTGGTTTTGATTTTATGGGCTGAGAGAAATTTTTTTCGGAAGTATTTATTTAAGTTTTCCGGAAGCTTAATCGTTTGGAGGATGATAAGTTTTGTCGTACTATTTTGCGCCGACAGCACGTTCGCTTACGGCATACGCATTTTTCGTACATTATTTCCCTGCTTCGCTGTCATGGAATATTCCAAGCACAAGACTTTTTTCTCTGGCCTTTCGCGCGGGTGTGCCGACCCGATAAAAGGGAAAAGAGGAATCATTAATTCGCGGAGACTGCAAAATTAGCCGGTCTGCAAAAATGGGTTTGAATAATGTTTTATAAATTTTCGTTGCGTTGAAAAAAGTCCTGAGATTTGGTTTGAAACTTCGTATAAAAAACTGATTGAAGCAGTCGGAAAATTTTGCGGTCAAGGTGCTGCAGGTTTGTACTCTGCAGATAAATGTGATATTAGGAGCGTATTTTCAGAGAAGTTTGTTGCGCATGAAAACTTGCCGGCTGTTTTTTTCGTCTGATTTCTGTATGAAGAGGGCTTCCATGTTTGCTTATATTATTTCCAGCTCTCGGATCGCATCGGCTATCACCGCAGCCATACCGTCACTGAATTTTCTCATGTGAGCCGGTGATATACAAAAATCCCATCTCGACGTTGTGGCTATTACGCCCGTAATTGAAAGATCTCCGATGTTGTTCAAGTTAAGGTTGTTTATTGACCCGGGTGTTATTCCCTCATCCTTTACGGAAATGTTGCCGAGCTCACTCATCAGCCCCAGACTTGAGTCAATAACCAGGATGGGATTGTTCGGGTGCATTATTCGAATAAAATTCAGCGCTTTCTGTACTTTGCCGGCTTCGATATTGTTTTCAAGCGTGCCGTACACTGTGAAGGGCGAGTCCGCGAGCAGACTGCCGACCCTGCACCCCAGCGAATCGTAATGAAGCTCTCTCGAACCGAGACACATTATTACAGGTATACGCCCCTTCAGTACGCGGGAGATCGCATCGGATATTCTTTTTGCTGCATTTTCATTTTTATAAAAACAAGAATACATATCAGTTCACCTCTGGAAAATTATATCCCCAAAAACCTGTTGTAAACCTTCTCATCAAAAATTTTTTACAAAAAAGAAAAAATACGAAAAGCTTTAATTACCTCATACCCTTTCTTTATAACTTCTGAAATGTATATATTCATTTTTACAATCTGAATTTCTGTTTTAAAATTCTGCAATAACTGAAAATTTTATTTTAATACACGATTGTAAGCCCGCGATGAAAGAGTTCTTCGTTCGCAAAAAAAATTGTTTTTCTCTTCTTGCATACGCCTTGCAGATCGGTATGACCGCAAAAACCAAAAAATTTAAGGCCTATCTCAAAGCTGTTATTTATATTTTTGAAATACGCCTTTAAAACGCATGTTGTAAAAAAGACCGTCACTGATACAATAAAACAGCACGTTTTTTTGCCTATAGATCTGATTTTAGTGACTCGTGTTTTATTCTCCATTCCGTTTTATGCGGATGAAATGATAAAAATGCCCATAATAAGAGCCATTGTAATAAAGACCGACAATAATACAACACAACGCGAAAATCGCTTTTCGTTTAATAAAGCCGGATTTTTGCTGCTATTGCTCAAGTTAATACTTCTATCCGTATGTAAAACTTTCCAAAAATTCAATATCTTTAAAAACTAAACTTGACGACAAAAGTTTGTCGATCGGTTTTTTCTTCCCTGATCCAGTTTGACTTTTAAAAAGTACATATGTATTATAAACTTCTTTACTTTAAAAATCATCACATGAATAAGTATGCAATATATACACTATGGTTATATCTTATGTACATCTGATCGCGGATACGCCTGAGCGCTTATTTTTATTTTATAAAACCTATTTTTTGTTTTTTTACCTTACTTGGGACTGTACTCCCGGGATGTATATAATCCATAGTTGACGGGCTATGTCGAGCAAATCCTGTCATCAGTCTCTAATAAAATCGTTTGTTTTTCAGAATATCCCTATTCCGAGGCAGTTAAATTTTCTCTTTTTTTGTATTATATATGCTCTTTTTCTTCTGATTGCTGAATTTTGTTTTAACAAGAGAATTATATAAATCGTTCTCTGAAAATATTTTACTGTATTTTTCTTATATAAAGATTTTATAAATTTTTAACGTTTTTCTGAAGACATAATCTTTTTTACCCTTTGCTATATTCATAAATAAAATTGCAAATTTTTTATGCATTTTTAATTAATTGTGTTTAAAAATATTTTAAATTTTTTCTTTAGTTTCCTGGCCATAATAAAGAAACATTATATTGTTTTTACCTTCTGTTCTTTGGAAGAACTGCTAATTAAGAATTTAATGTCTGAATTTTATTCTTTATCAACGATTTCAATTTTTAGCAAATTTGAATGCAATATTATATAATGCTCCTTTCTTCGAATGCGCCTCTCGTGTTATTCAGTATAACAGTTTCACAAACACGCACATAACGAGAAACCGAAAGAACGAATAACTTCGTGTGATTTTTATTTTTTAACAGCTATAGAAAGAAAATGCATTGTTTAACTCGGAAACCTCGGATTTAAACTGATCTGTTTTTTTGAGCTTTTAACTCGGCTTTTTGGACCTGTTTTGCCTTATTGGCCGCTCGATTTTGCCCGTCTTTTTTGTTTTAGCTGACTTATTCTCTGTCTCAGAGCCTTTTGCAGCCAGTTTTTCCCCTGAAATTGCCGAAAACGCCTTAAAATGGGGCTTTTTCTGCCTTGTATTTTCAGCTTTTTCAAGCGTTTTTGATGATGTTTCACGTGGAACATCATGATTTTTTAGTGTTAAATCGCTTTTTGCTCTATATCCGGAAAAGATGACGCCAACAAGAAGACAAAGCATGAAATAACAGCCGGTTTTTGCCGAATGTTTCACGTGAAACAATTTAATTTTTGTTTCAAAGTCGTTTTCATATTAAATTCTGGAATAATCTTGTCTGAAAAACTTATAAGAAAATTTTCATACCGTGTTTTATGTTTCACGTGAAACAATTTAATATTTGTTTCTACATCGCCTTTATGCTAAATTCGTAAATAATAACACTTATAAGAAAAACACAGTAGAAAATTTGCAGGCTGTTTTTTTTTGTATGTTTCACGTGAAACATATAGAGGAATAAGAAAAACTTATTCTACAAGCATTAAGCAGTTTAGAAATTCCCGGAAATCATGTATTTCTGCTTTGTTAATTTTTATTTTGATCGAAGGAATCAAAAGTCTAAAGGAGAATCATTATATCGACTTAAGAAATCTACTTTAATCAATATAGAAGTGTTTTTAGAAAAGATCAGCGCATATTGCAGGAAAATTATGTTCATATACGTTAGATCGATCGAGAAAGTGTACTACATTACAGGCCTGTTTTTATATATATCTGATAAAAGAAGCAGAATTTTACGAAAAATACGACAATTATTAAATGTGCAATGCTTTATGCGGAAAGTTTCACGTGGAACATTACAATAAATACTGTAAAAAGCACGTGTTTAATGCTGAGCATATAATCAACAAGCTGCAAAATCGGAAACAATAAACATTTGGCATAATTTTTATGAAGAAAAAGCATAAAAATGTAATTCACAATATTTTAATTTGTATTTTTTGAAAATAAATATTAAAATATTTAAAAAAAGATCAAAACAATAAAATAAAAAACCGTTTTTTCTAATAAACAAAAAACAAACAGTAATGTGTGATAGAGAGCAGAAAACTGAGAAAATGTTTATACATTTATGCAGAGCAAAGGCGGTGATATAATATTTTAAGAGGCTGAGTTTTTAGTAAAAAGATCAAAAAAATAAAAAAATCCGAATGAGAAATGAGGAATAGTATTCAGAAAAAATAATCGGGAGATAAAATTCATGAGGTCCGAATATTACTCCGATAATTGATTCGGTTTTCAGAATTGTAAGAAAGCAGTAATCTGATCGTAAAAAAATAAAACGATGAAAAAAGTATAAAAAATTGTTCTTCGGCACGGATGTCTTATTGAAAAATCATATAAAAATGTGAGTTTTGATAAAATCAACGAAATTATATAGAACATACGTACTTTTTTGGTAAATAACAAAGGCCGCACTTGGCGGCCTTGAGTCAGAATGAAAAAATACCTGCTAAGAAGGTAATAATCGGAGTATCTGCCAGCCATGCGGCTATTCCGATCCCGGCTTCAGACTCGGCAAGCTGAGCCGATATTGTTTCTCTGAAATCCGCAAGGAAGGGTACCGGTACCTGTGATATTATGAAAAATATAACAGAGTATATCAGTATGCCTTGAATCGCTCCGATCGCGAAACCGCCGATCTTATCGACGACCCTAAGTACAACAAGTGAGTTGATAAGTTTTCTCAGGGCTATCCGCGCTATGAGAAGCAGTACGGAATATACGAGAAGCAGCAGTAAAAATGCCAATACCGTCATTCCCCAGGTTGTGAGCACAGGGGGCAGAACGTCTGCAAGAACAGCGGAAGTGCCGAATTCATCGAATTTTTCACCCATTGCGTTCACTATCAATGAAGAGAGCAGGGAAGGGACCCCCATTCTTGAAACGGCGTCGCGTTTGTTTTGAGGGTCGGTCCAGTCTTTTTCGACAGTAAAAAGTTTAAGTTCGTCAGAATACTGTTCGTCAATGGATATGAGCCATTCGCGTGCTTCTTCAGTGGCCGACGCTCCTAAGTTATCTGCCAGGAGGTTCCCGATAGGGGCGCACGAGTAAAAAGCCAAGACGATCGCCAGTACTACTCCGAAAAGACGGAACAGCGTTTTGACCATTCCTCTTATTACACCGATTATCGCAAATACGGCAATAAAACCGGTTGCGACTATGTCTATAATTGCCAAAAGATCACCTCTCTTTCTGAAACGATAATAAAGGAAGGCGAATTAATTCGGCGTTGATTAAATTACAAATTACTCGCTTTCCATTTTTCGACCAATGTCACTAATCTGTCAAGGTCGTCTTTTGTGTAGAAATCTATATAAATTCTGCCTTTTTCGCCGCTTTTTCCCACAACGGCGGATACTTTTGTGGCAAATACTCTTTGCATATCTGTCACCAAAGATTTAAGCTCTATATTTTCGGGCGGTTTTTCTTTGGTTTCGGGTTCCGGTTCGGTAGCTTTTCTGACAAGCTTCTCTACGGCTCGGACGCTCAACCCCTCCGCTACAGCCTTGCGTGCAAGACGTATTTGTGTCCATTTGTCTTCTATAGCTATCAGTGCACGCGCATGTCCTGCTGAAAGCTGCCCTTTTTCCACCAGTTCGATCACTTCGTCGCTGAGCGTAAGCAGCCTCAGGGTGTTGGTCACCGTAGATCTGTTTTTACCGATCCGACGCGCCGTTTCCTCTTGCGTAAGACTGAATTCTTCCATCAGAGCCTTGATCGCTCTCGCCGCTTCTATCGGATTCAGGTCCTCACGCTGAAGATTCTCTACTAAACTTATCTCTCGTATCTGCTGAGGAGTGTACGTCTTGATAATCGCTGGTACTTTCGTAAGACCGGCTAATTTTGCCGCTCTGTAACGCCTTTCTCCGGCTATGATCATGTACCTCGTCCCCATTTTGTTCAACACAAGAGGCTGAATGATCCCGTGTGTCCGTATGGATTCAGCCAGTTCGTATAAGGAGCTTTCTTCAAAGTTTTTACGGGGCTGTTCATAGTTGGGGTCAATATCGAAAAGATCGATTTCCGTCTGCTGTTCTTCCTTTTTTTCGGCAGGGACAGCTTTTTCCGTCTTTAGCGTAACTTTGACGGGATTATCCGAAGGTTGTTCGGTTTCGGGTAAGTCGATGTCGTTTATATCAAACATCGCCGACAATCCCCTTCCTAATCCTTTATTCTCTTTTGCCATTTTTTTATCCCTCTCTTTCGATAAATTCTCCTGCTAACTTCGCGTATGCCTTGGCCCCTTTGCTCGTCGGCGCGTGAAACATCACCGGAACTCCGAAACTGGGCGATTCACACAGTTTGATATTCCTCGGTATCGGCGTCTGATACAACTTGTCCTTGAAAAAGTTTTTTATCTCCTCAGTCACCTGCCTGCTCATTATCGAACGAGTATCGTTCATCGTGAGCACAACACCGCTTAAAGATATACCGGTGTTCAGACGCTGCTTCACAAGCTTTATCGTGTTCATAAGCTGAGTCAGCCCTTCGAGTGCAAAAAATTCGCTCTGTATGGGTATTATCACTTTGTCACATGCGGTAAGCACGTTTATCGTCAGCAAACCTAAAGAAGGCGGACAATCGATCATGATAAAATCATATCCGTCCCGTATCGGCGCCAACGCGTCTCTGAGAAAGCTCTCACGCCTCGGCATGTCTACAAGCTCTATCTCCGCCGCCGCAAGATCAATATTGCAGGGCATAATGTGCAGCCCGTCAACATCGGTTTTATATATCACCTCGGCTGTGGACGCCTTGCCCATTATAAGATCATACACCGTCTTGCTCAACTTGTTTTTCTGTATACCGAAACCGCTTCCCGCATTTCCTTGCGGATCAAAGTCGACAAGCAGTACCTTCTTGCCTTCCTTGGCGGTATACGCCGCAAGGTTTATCGCGGTCGTGGTTTTCCCCACTCCGCCTTTCTGATTGGAAAAAGCAATAATCTTTCCCATGACAAACTCCCGTATACTCTTTTGTGTTTACTTTATTGTACCATATTGCCCGCTGAATTTCAAGACTTTTAAACTACCTTTCAGTTTTTTTTCGGCACCCGCTTCCATCCTTTTTCCCGCATTGTACACGCCTTCGCCGTTTCATCGAAAAGCCGCCTCCGCCCCCGGGAAAATACCTCGCCTCCCGTCTTCGGAAATTAAAGCAACCTGCTTTTTTTCAGATTTAATAATCTTAAGACCTTTCTGAAACCCCTGAATATCTGTGCGTAGTTGAAAACGCCTTAAATAAATTGATTGTAACAAAGTCCGTCATCATTACAATCCGGACGGCGTAATACCGCATTCCCCTCCTGCCTTTGCGCAGAAAAACATCCTCGCATCACCTTTCCGTCTGATCTTCATTCCGATTGCATCCGCTTTTCCGCCGCTTTTTTCGGTACGCCCCCTTGTTTCACGGTCGCGCGCGAAAAAATCCGGATCGTTGAAATTAAGCTGATAAGGATGTATGTAATAAAGACCGTCCCTAATGCAACACAAAAGACCTCGATGTTTTTTACGCGTGAGTTCTTCGTTCTTTGTTTCAATATGCTTCCGGAAAGCAGTGCGTTCGCTTTGCACGCACTTATTTTCAGCCATAAAAAAGCCTCCCTTCTCCCCGTTCAGCAGCTCTCCTTCAGGATCCCGCACCTTGCTTTGTTCCGCCCGATACGCTGACTCCTCCTTCCGCTTATCTGCTCACAAAAATCGGTAAGAATAAAAATATGCCTGATAATGGAAGTATGTAATAATGTACGTCCCTATTACAACACATAAAAAGCCGTCGGCGGTTGCACGCTTCGGCCTTTAAACTCTGTTTCGCCGTACTTTCTGAGAAGCATACGTCTGTTTGTATGATTTGTTTTCGGTAATAAAGCACGCTCTTCTTTTAAGGAGTGATTCAGAGAAGTACGCTTCGGATTTTGCCGCCCGGTATACTTTGCTGTGTTCCCGCTTTCTTTTTTTTTCTTTTAAAACCGCTCTGATTTTTCCTCCTCTATCGCGGACGGTTGGGACGTATCGTCAGTTCTCTCTCAGCTTTGCAAAATGTGCAGTCCGGCAGATCCCTCCCCAGAGTCGTGCCTGCCGCCACAAAACAGTTCGCCCCTACCGATATCGGAGCTATGAGATTACAGTTGCTCCCTATAAAAGTATTGCGCCCTACATAGGTCGCCCTTTTGCTTTTGCCGTCGTAATTGCAAAAGACTACTCCGCACCCTATGTTACAGCCTTCTCCGATGTACGCGTCGCCGATGTACGTCAGATGCGCCGCCTTTACCCTCGCTCCTATAAAGCTGTGCTTCACCTCAACGTAATTTCCTATCCTGCAGCCTTCGCCGATCACGTTGCCGCCCCTTAAACGAGCGCTCGGTCCGATAACGCTCCCCTCGCCGATGTCGCTTTCCTCGATCACGCTGAAAGATAATATCTCCGCTCCGCGACGTACCCTCACCCCGCTGCCTATCACGCAGTACGGCGCCAGCTTTACTCCCTCTTCTATCTCCGCGCTCTCGTCCACTATTATTCCCTGAGGGTCGGGTATAACAGCCCCGCGCTTTATCAGACTCTCTATTGAATAGTTACCCATGTTCTATGATATGCCCAATGTGTCCTTAAAATGAAAAATACATACTATTCATAAAAGTTTATATATATGCATTAAAAATGCACCGTTGAGAGTGTCTTCTGTCAGAATGATTTTTCTGCCCGAATTTTTCTTTATTGAAAATTCGGATTTTTGTTTCTGCCCTTCTTTGCGCGGATAAATTAATATATTACTAATAGTAATATATTTTACGGAAGGCCTATTTGATTCTGAAAGACGAAAAATGTTATTGAAATCGGAAATGTGTTTTCGTGTTCCGAAGTGCGTGTTTTATCTGACGAGCAAACGAAAAAGTTGTCGCGGAGCGTTCGGGCGGAGCAGCCGGGGAGGGCGGCGTATTGCGTGCGACGAGAAAAGGACAGGGGCATAGTTTCCCGTCGAAACGTGTCCGTTGCGACGTATTTTCCGTGTTTCGGGACAAACATTAACGCAATAAAATGGAAAATAAAAGCGCGTTGTAGGTTTACAATACATTTGTTACACAGTCGCATATCCGGAACAAGAAGGAGAGAAAGGAAAGGTAGCCGGAAACCAAACAGAAACCCTCCCCCTAGGGGGAGGCGCGGAATTGCAAAAAAGGTGGTGAGTTTTGCTCGATTTAGTTTATTATTTAATTGCGCAAAAAAACAAAAGGAGCGCAAC
>CASEHS010000022.1 GCA_949287815.1 uncultured Bacillota bacterium
CGGAAGGGACTTTAAGCGAACTTTCCGCAAAAATCGGCTCTTTGACGCTGGAATATAAAGGCGGCCAAATATATATAGCTTATAAAGACATTATCGGAAAAATTTCTGTTTCAGACGCTTCTCGGATTTTCGGGGATTTGTTGAGCGGATCGTTGGACGGATTGGATACATCCGCTTTGCTGGAACAGATCATGAATTCCGAGATTACCTCCAAAGACGGCGGCAAGGTTATTTTAACATGCAATTTGTCTTTGGGTGGGGTTGAAATTCCGCTGGAATTCGGCTTTACGGAAGAACAGCAAAACGGCGACGTCAATATATTGTTTGATCATGTCCGTGCATCTCTCTCGCTTGGCGGAATACCTGTCACAGCGCAGATCGTGTACTCGGAAGAATCGTTTGAAACAGATATAGATTATTCGGCGGCTGTCGATGTCGCTCCTTTTGCAGAGGATATCTTTGCTTTTATAACAGCAGGAAAATATGATATAGAATTATCGTATGATAACGAGAGCGCAGGGCTGATCATCGCAGGAACTCTTACGGCAGATCTCCGTACGGGAATGGCTGTACAGGGCGAATTTACATTAAACTACGCGGGTTTGACTATACCCGTTAAGTTTGTATACAAAGATTCGTTGTGGTTGCAAATTTATAACATTAAATTGAGTGCAACTGAGGAAGAATTGAAGACTGCGATTGATACGGCGTTGGAGATCGCAGGTGTTGAAATGCCGGATAAAATTCAGCTTGATATTGCTGAATTAATAAACGCAGTTATCAGCCTGAATTTCGATGAAGTATTTAAAGAACTTTCGCTTACGGAAAACGGGTTGAGCCTTACTATCAATGCGGACTTATTATTAAAAGCGTTCGGAATCAATGATATTGCAATCGGGGAGATTTCAGCTTCATACGATACAATGTCTGATGCTTTTTTTGTAAGCGTTGCAGGATTGCAGGTAGGCGTAACGGTAGGCTCGGAAGAAATAAGTGTTTCGGAAGACGAGTATATTCCGCTGAGTAAAATACTTCCTTATGTAGCACCGATCAAAGAGATTCTTGAAAAGAAAGACATTGCCTTTACTGGCGGAATGACTGCTGAGATTGAAGGGATCAGAGCGGAAATATATTTAAGCGGAGAAGTAAGCTTTGTTGAAGAATTAAAAGCAGGGTTAAACGTAACCGTAAAAACAGGTGCAAACGAGTTAGTTTTAGCTGTTTCGTATGAGCAGGGTAAAGAGCTTGCGATCAAAATCGGAGAAATAGCGGTTAAGTTTACGGAAAGCGAGTTGGAGCAGGGGCTTTCAAAGCTTGCGCAGTTGTTGTCCAAAGGTGATGCGGAAAGCAAGGCTGCCGGTTTGATATTAGAAAGCGGTGCTTTGCAGAAATTTTTGGAAAGCTTGACTGTGATAGCATCTGCGGATGATACCTTGTCGCTGTGGGGTGATTTTTCAACTCTGTTCGGTTGGTTGGATGTAGATTCTGTAAATCTTTCAACAGATGGCAGTTTGATTGCGATATCTGCAGACAAGATACTGTTAGGAAGCTTTGCGTTGAGCGGAACGAATTTGACAGTTTCTGCCGGTATGGGCGAAGGATTCGTTGAGATCAAAGACGCTGTCTCTCTGTGGCCGTTTATTGAGAGCATAGAGTCGTTTATTGCGGCGGAAAAATATGAAATAGAATTATCCTATGAAAACGCGAGTGCAGGGCTTAATGTTGCGGGAACGCTTGTGGTTGATTTAAGTTCTACGTTTGCAATGCAGGGAGCGTTTACAGTAAATTATTCTGATTTACAGGTCCCCGTTACGTTTACTGCAATTATGTCGGATGGCGGGTTCAAAGTTTGGCTAAAAGTTTTTGAGCTTGCGATTTGTGCGGAACAGGCGGATATCGATCGGTTGACCGATATGCTTAAAAATGCTTTGGTCTTGCAGGTTCCTTCCTTAGGGGATAAAAATGTATCCGATATTGCTTCTGTAATTTCAGCGCTTATTTCTGCGGATCTGAGTACGATTTTCAGCGAAATATCTTTAACAGACAACGCGTTCGGATTGAGTGCAGATCTTTCAAAACTGATAAGTGTAATTACCGGTGAATCTTATGATCTCGGTATGGTGAATGTGCAGTATCTGTTAGACGAGAGAAAAATTGCGGTTTCTGCATTGGGAATTTCAGCAAGTGCTACTGTTTCCGAAAAGAGTGTTTCGGAACCTGAGGGCAACTATATTTCTGCGAAAACATTCCTTGATCTTGCCGACAGTATTATTTCCATCATCAACGCAAAAGATATTGTTTTTGCAGCGGAATTTGAATTTGATATTGAAGGCATTGTAATGGATACTTCTTTGGTCGGTGAAGTGAAATTCTCCGAAAACGAACAGAGCGGTATTCGTGAATTTGAACAGCTTTATTTATCATTTACATTTGCAAGGGCTGGGTCTGCAACGGCTCATACCGTAGAAATTTTGTATGACGGTGCTTTCTCGATCGCATACGGCGGTTATTGCATGTTTGTCTCAGAGCAAGAGTTTTCAGAAATTTTTGAGAAAATTTCCGAAATGTTTGAGCAATCAGAAGTAACCTATACTTGCTTTTTTGAGTAAAAATGCTGCGGCAATACAAAAGTTTGCAGAAAGTCTTACAATAAGTGCGTCGGAAGGAAATCTTTCGGTTTTGGCACAGTTTGAAAATATAATATTAGGATTGAGTCTTTCAGAGCTAAATATTTCTTATGACACTGGCGAAGTGCGGTTATCGGCAGATCGAGTAAGTTTGTCTGGTTTTTCTGTTCGGAATTTGTCGGTAAAAGTGTTTGTTGCTGATAATTATTGTAATTATGATTTCAGCAAATACGTTGTTTGCGATAATGTTTTTGAGTTTATTCTCAATGGTTACAGCAGTCTTTTCGGAAGTGAATATCTTGGCATTTCTTTATTGGTAGAAAAGGAAGATATGTCAGCGGAAGTAGGCGGTAAACTTCATTTAGCAAAGACAGATGATGTCGGAACAGTTACATTTAATCTTGATCTTTCAGCTAAAATCACCCAAGGAGCAGACACGCATAATATCCGCATAGTGATTCTCAACGATAAAGTGTGGCTCTCTTATTCAGTGAAAGAAACGGGCGGTAATCCGATGAAAGTTACCATGCCTGTTTCGAGTTTGTTTGAAGCCGGAGAAACGATTCTTCCGATTCTCGCACCTATTCTCGGAATAGAAGAAGATACATATTACTACGGGTTTGTAAACTCTATACTCGGAGGGGCTTACGAAACGATCAACAGTGATATTTTCGGAGTACAGTCTTTGAGTGAATGGGTTGATCTTCTGATCGGTATTTTTGACGAATATGATGTATTCGGCAGTGCAAGCCAGGAACAGGAAAATGAGTCTCAAACATCGGATTCCTCGATTTTAATTGAAGAAAATGCAGGAATTTGGTCTTTATCTGTACAGAAAGAAGGCTTGACGTTAAATCTGACAACTTTGCCTTCTGATACCGCGCCGATCATCCAGCCCGAAGGAAATTATATTGATGCATCGTCGATTGCAGATCTTATGAAAGATTTGCTTTATGCTTATAATTATAAGGACTTTGGATATCACATCGGCGGAAATATTACGATGAGTGTGTTAGGCATCAAACTTGATTTGACAGTGCAGATTGATGCTTATATCGGAGTTAATGAAGACGGATCGGTTTATATGAATCTCCGTTTAACGACAGGCGGTTATTATAACGCATTGGCTATAGCAATCATTGGAAACGGTTTGCTTATCAACGGTGATACCGTAACGGATATCACAATTTCGGACGGCAAAGTTTATATCAGCAGAACGCAGACAACCTATCATTATCTCTTGGGTAGCTTTAAAAATCTGAAAACACCTTACAGCGATTACAGGGCGATGTCTTTATCTAAGTTCTTTGAGAAAGATAACTTAATGTCGCAGCTCTTCTTTGCAATAAATCTGAGTGACAAGATGCAAAACTATATTAGTGAAAAAGTTGCCGAGACGGGTACGGGAGAGACGCAGTCCGTGTACGATGTTGGCGATATGGTGAAATCTTATTCAGCGGATGAAAACGGTTATTCTTTCGGATTGAGTTTAGCTGCTATCGCAAATAACACTTCACTCGGTGATGTTCAGCTGAATATAGGAAAGACGCCTGGTTCGAACGGTAACTATGATTTGACATCTTTCAGTGGTACAATGTCATTGGTATCTGTTATAACTATAAATATTGGTGATATGAAAAATAATGAGCCGGTGACAAATCATACCGTTTCAGATTTTAAAGCGCATTATGGAGATATGACTCCGGAAGAGTTTGCGGCAGGAGTAAAGGATGGTTCAATTGAGCCTTACAGATTGGCAAAACCTGCTGTGGAAGCTAACCAGAATACAGTGGTTTCTGCATTCGGTTGTGCAGATCTTGCTGCATTGAATGCGAGGATCGAGGCGGAAGGGATTTTATCATTATCAAATCATTGAGTGGTTGGTAAGAAAGTGCCTGAAAATTGCTTTACAAAACTAAATTTTTGTGCTAAAATGAGTATAATCTAAATAGGTTAAACGCTGTGAAGCGGAACAGTATCTCAAAAATCGGGTGACAGAGAGCCGTCGGTGTGGTGTAAGACGGACGAAGAGATTGAGTGAACTCGCCGCCGAGCGGTTTGTCCGAAAGAAAAGTAGGGCAAAACGGGAACTCGCCGTTAAAAGAGAAAAATATGCGTCAGTAAAGACAAGTATTTCAGAGTGCGTGCAAATTTTTTGCACGAAAAGGAGTGGTACCGCGAACCCGATTTCGTCTTCTTAAAGTCGAGATCGGGTTTTTTGTATATCTTGTAATTTTTTTAAACGAGAGTTAAAGAAATATTTTCAAGTTAAGGAAAAGAAAGAACAAGGAGAAAAATCATGAAAAATTATCAGAATTACGCAAAACAATATTTTCTTCCTCCGGTAAAATGTATGAAGTGGGCAGAAAAGGATGCGGTCGATCATGCACCTGTCTGGTGCAGTGTGGATCTTAGGGACGGAAACCAGGCATTGATCGAGCCTATGAGCCTTGAACAGAAAGTGGAATTTTTCAAACTTCTTGTAAAAATTGGTTTTAAAGAAATAGAAGTGGGATTTCCTGCCGCGAGTGATACAGAATATACTTTTTTAAGGACACTTATAGAACAGAATTTAATTCCGGACGATGTGACCGTACAGGTTCTCACGCAGGCGCGCGAACACATAATCAAAAAGACTTTCGAGGCGATCCGCGGTGCAAAAAATGTCATCGTTCACGTTTATAATTCCACATCGGTTGCGCAGCGTGAACAGGTGTTTAAAAAGGATAAGGCTCAGATCCTGCAAATTGCAGTTGAAGGGGCGAAACTTCTTAAAAAACTGACCGAAGAAGCGGGGGCAAACTATCGTTTTGAGTACAGCCCTGAAAGTTTTACGGGGACAGAGCCTGAGTATGCTTTGGAAGTTTGCAATGCGGTGCTGGATGTATGGCAGCCCACATCTGATCGTAAAGCAGTCATCAATATACCTGCCACGGTGGAGAACGGAATGCCGCATGTATTTGCACAGCAGGTTGAGTATATATCTGAGCGTCTGCATTATCGTGAAAACGTTATGCTGAGCTTACATCCGCACAATGATCGCGGTTGCGGCGTTGCGGCTACGGAAATGGGCTTGCTTGCAGGAGCGGACAGGGTAGAAGGCACGCTGTTCGGAAACGGTGAGCGCACAGGAAATGCGGATATTGTAACGATAGCAATGAACATGTTTTCACAGGGCGTAGATCCTGAACTGGATTTTTCGTCAATGCCGCAAATCTGTGCAAAGTATACAGAGTTTACGAATATGGAAGTCTCTCCTCGTCAGCCGTATGCAGGTTCATTGGTTTTTGCTGCATTTTCAGGTTCGCATCAGGATGCGATTGCAAAAGGCATGCAGTGGAGAAAGGAACGCGGCAACGAGCTGTGGAATGTCCCTTATCTTCCCATCGATCCGAAAGATGTCGGCAGAGAGTATCAGACGGACGTGATCCGTATCAACAGTCAATCGGGTAAAGGCGGGGTAGGTTATATTTTGCAGGAAAATTACGGATTGAATCTTCCCGCAAAATTCAAGGAAGCTATGGGCTACGCCGCAAAAGGGGTATCTGACAAACTGCATAAAGAACTGAAAGCGGATGAAGTTTATCAGATATTTACAGATCAGTTTGTAAATAACAGAAAAGTATTTGAAGTACCTGAATGCCATTTCAAACAGATAGGTGAAGGTATTGAAGCGTCTGTTACCGTAGAAGCAAAAGGTTCAAAGGCCGTAGTCGGGGCGGAAGGAAACGGCAGATTGGATGCTGTTACAAATGCGCTTAAAAAATACTTTGATGTGCAGTTTACTCTTACGACGTATGAACAGCATTCGATCGGGGAGAAATCCGACGCGCAGGCTCTTTCCTATGTGGGTATAGAAAAGGCAGGAAAAAGCTATTGGGGAGCAGGAATTAACGAGGATATCATCCGCTCATCCATTGAAGCTTTGGTTTCTGCATTAAATAACTATTTTGAGTCGGTTGAGTAAGCATATCCTATGTTCGTAAAATCAATTTAATAAGTATTTATTAGAGATCTGATTGTTTAATGTAATTATCTGTTTATTTTAAAAGTCAAAACCACCAGTTGAACTGGTGGTTTGCATATACCCTAAAAGGGTAAACTACCAGCCAACCCGTTAACGGGTATCGCTTTTACTATAGCGTCCTATCGCACGGCACACCTGTAAAACAGGTTCCTCGTGCTATTAAGGAACAAAATCGCATTAGCTATATGGTAAACTTCTTTAATTATTAAATTTGCTAAAGCTATTTTTTATCTTCCCCCAGTAGAACTGGGGGTTTTTTCATGCTAAAGCGCCAAGAAAAGCGGCAAAGCTGAAATATGCTTCGCCGCTTTTAATATTGTAGATAAATATTTATTTGATTGTAACAACCATTTTGCAGAAACAGAAAAGCGAAATTACCAGCTTCTTCCGCCTCCGCCGCC
This sequence comes from uncultured Bacillota bacterium, assembly GCA_949287815.1. Taxonomy (GTDB): domain Bacteria; phylum Bacillota; class Clostridia; order Christensenellales; family Borkfalkiaceae; genus Borkfalkia. The sequence goes on from CASEHS010000022.1 coordinate 7,056, forward strand.
GAATCCGCCGCCACCGCTGAAACCGCCGCCGCTACTGCGTCCGCCGCCGCTTTTACCGGAGGGAGCAGGCCTCGAAGTAAAAGTTGTAGACATAGATCTGTTGGCAGAACGCAGAAGAGCATTAAATGCTATAAAATCAAATACGGTAGAAGACCTATTGACAGCCCAAGAAGGTGCTTCAATGTTTAGATCCTTGAATTTATCTTCCCAAATATCAGAAACGCCGAGTACTTGGGCATAGGGAAGTATATTATAGTAATATTCGGGATTTTTTTCCAAAAGCATTTCCAATCTTTCTTTTTCGGCAAGACTTATAAATTCGCGGAATCCTAAGACGGGATTCATCAAGGCGATATAATCTGCGCGTCTTCTTTTGATGTAGGGAGCTGAAAGGGCAACACCGCCCAGTGCGAATGCCGAAATTGCTGTGATCCATTTAAAAAAATAGGTTTGAGGGAGAAGGAGAGTCAAGAGTGCGGTAAATAATATTAGCAAAGCTACCTGACCTATAAAAATCCCCAACCGTGCTTTTTTTGAAAATTTCCAAGCATTTGCAACAGAAAAATATCCGGCAAAATAGAGTAAAGGGAAGAACACAATTCCTATGAAAGGTATGAAAGAGGTAAAAGAATTTCCCACACTCCACTGGGACAGCAATAAGATCGCGGCAAATATAATGCAGGAAACCACTGCAAGGATTGTGCTCAAAGTATTGAAATTTTTCTTATAGATAGAAGGTACGCAAGCGGAAACCTGAGCTTTCGCCATACCCGCAGCCGAGTAAAAAGTGTTTGTCATGGAAGAAATTTTTACTGCATTTCCATAAGAAAAGATTTTATTGAATATAACTGTTTGGTAAGAGGGGACGTTTCCGGGAAGATCACCTTTTTTAATAAGTACAGGGTCTGACGGATCGGAAAAGTCGATATCTAAAAGATGTTTATTAGCCCAATAATAAATTAAAGAGGTGATATCTCCCTGTTGAACAGATCCATCTATCATAGCGCCCATGAGTAAAGGATCCATATCGTTGGGCGAGGTAAAATTAACCACAGGCGTAATTGTTTCGTAGGGGATAACAAGAACAAAAACAACTGTCGCGATCAACAATAAAACAGAAATACTTACAGCTATCCATTCGCTTGAATCAGGAGAAAATGTGCCTATTGTGCCTTCGGGTAGCTGTGCCTTAAAAGTGACTGGCGTAAAAGGGCTCAGGTTTTCTACCTGAATTTGAAGAAGATTATCGGATAGATTATAATCACCATGAAAATCAGACGTATTTACGAGAACATCGGAAACAGGTTTATCCGGTAAAATGACTTGAATGTCAGCTTTTTTAATGGTTGTAGACCAGCCCGCACCGATCACATTCAAATATAATATATCTTTTCCTTTTGTGGTTGGAATACGAAGATCGTAGGAAATCTTATAAGTGATTTCGCTGTCAGGCGTAATAAAAAAATCTTCATCGCCGAGTCGTATCGAAAGGAAAGACATACCGTATTGAGAAATATCGGCAGAAACATTGCACTCAATATTTTTGTAAATTTCTCCGCTGTTGATGGGGAGATCACGTATAATGCCGTGTTTGCCGCTGACGTTAAATATGGCTGTAATTTCTTCCTGCACATTAAAAGTGCGATCATCTTTGAATTTGTAGGTTATATTATAATTTTCAATGTGATAGGAATAATCGGGTGTTTCATCGGCTCCGTCATCAAGAAGAGGAATAATAAAAAACGCAAGGACGAAGATAGCAAGAAACACAAAGATAATTATGGCCAGAAAATTTTTATTTTTGATTGAAGACATAATATTACCGTCCGCAAGTTCAGAATTGTACTTTTACGTTTTGGCGGGCTTCTTCTTCGATTTCGTAATAGGGGAATTTTTCAAGACGCATAAATCCTGCGATAATGTTGCTGGGGAATGTTTGCATCTTGGTATTAATCTGTTTGACGTTCGCATTGTAGAATTTTCTAGCGTTTGACAGATCTGTTTCGATCAGTTTAAGCTGATTTTGTAAGTCAAGAAAGTTTGCGTTCGCCTGTAATTGCGGGTAGGACTCGGATACAAAATTTAAGAAAGTTCTCAGTGAGTTAGTGAGGGCATTTTCTTTCTGAATTTTATCGGCTGTATTTGTTGCCGACATAGCGATGTTTCTTGCCGCAATGACATTCTGCAAGGTTTCACTTTCATGTTTTGCAAATCCTTTTACCGTTTCTACGAGGTTGGGAATAAGGTCATAACGTTTTTTCAGATATACATCGATCGTAGCCCAAGCTTCTTCGCAGGAATTGCGCATTTTCACGAATTTGTTGTAAGTACCGATCAGTGAAGCGATCAGAATTATGATCAGGATCACGATAACGCCTACAATAATGGTAGGGATGACCCAACCGGGCAGTAATAAGTTGTACATAGTTCATATCCTCCGCAAATATTGATAAGTAACAACAGTATATATTACTATTATAATTTTGTCAATAATTCTGAATAATACAAAACTAAAAGAGAAAATATACATTAATCACATAAGAAGTGCAAAACAAATATAATACATGAGGAAAAATAATATATTTTATTTTTGCACAAATCAAATTATTGTTAATTAAACGCAAGAAAAAAATGTTTGTAAATTGATTGACAAAAATTTTATGTCGTGGTATAAAAAATAAGCGTATTTTAATGAGGTGATTAAGTAACATAAGTATAAATGCAGGAGGGTTACATGGCTCAAAAGTCAAGGATATTGAAATGGCGTGAGTGGTTGTACGCGATTTTAGGAACCGGATTTATTGTATTACAAGTCTGGCTCGATCTTACAATACCGGATTATATGACAAAGATAACATATTTGGCAAACAGCGGTGCGCAATCGGGAATGTCTGAGATATGGAAAAACGGCGGATTGATGCTTGCGTGTGCATTCGGCAGTGCGGCGAGTTCAGTGGTTGCCGGATTTTTTGCGGCAAGGATCGCGGCGGTCGTGTCATTTCGGTTGAGGTCTGCGGTATTTGATAAAGTGGAAAGTTTTTCGATGGAGGAAATCAATCGGTTTTCCACGGCGTCTTTAATAACGCGGACGACGAACGATATCACACAAGTTCAGATGGTGATCGCTATGGGGTTACAGGTGGTTGTAAAAGCACCTATACTTGCGGTTTGGGCGATCATTAAAATATCGACAAAGAACTGGCAATGGACGGTAGCAACAGGGGCGGTAGTGATCGTATTGGTATGTATGCTGCTATTTATACTTATAGCGGTATTTCCGAAGTTCAAGAGGATACAAAAACTCACAGATAATCTGAATGAAGTAACAAGGGAGAATCTGACGGGTGTAAGAGTCGTAAGAGCTTATAATGCAGAAAAATATCAGGAAAAAAAGTTCGCAAAAGCAAATTCGGCACTGACATCTACACAATTATTCACATCCCGTGCAATGGCTATCATGGCTCCGTTCATGACGATGTTGATGAGCGGACTTACCCTTGCGATCTATTGGATAGGGGCATACCTTATAGATGCTTTGCCGACTGCGGCGGAAAGAGCGGATGTTTTTTCACAGATGGTGGCATTTTCGGGATATGCGATGCAGGTCATAGCGGCATTTATGATGCTTACAATGATTTTCATTATTCTGCCCCGTGCAATGGTTTCGGGGCGAAGGATACGCGAAGTATTGAAAACAGAAACAAGTATCAAGGACGGAACGCTTACAAAGACTCCGTCGGAAATGCCTGTGGGAACGGTAGAATTTCGGAATGTATCGTTCCGATATCCGGATGCAAGCGAGTATGTATTGCAAAACGTAAGTTTTAAAGCTGAAAAAGGTCAGACGGTTGCATTTATCGGTTCGACGGGCAGCGGTAAGAGCACGGCTATCAATCTTGTCCCGCGGTTTTACGATGCGACGGAAGGGGAAGTGCTGGTCGACGGCATAAATGTAAAAGAGTATACCCTTCGGGCATTGAGGGATAAAATCGGATATGTGCCGCAGCGTGCTGTTCTTTTTTCGGGAACGGTGTATGATAACGTTGCATATGGAGAAAAGGACGGCTTGGAAAATACGGAAGAAAAGGTGAAAGAGGCTGTTCGGATCGCGCAAGGTACAGAGTTTGTGGAAAAAATGGACGACAGCTATCATGCAAAGATCGCACAGGGCGGAACAAACGTTTCGGGAGGTCAGAAACAACGCCTTTCCATTGCGAGAGCAGTTTGCCGAGAGCCTGAGATCTATATTTTTGATGATTCCTTTTCTGCTCTGGATTATAAAACGGATAAACTTTTGCGTCACGCACTTAAAGAGGAAACGGGCGGAGCGACCAGCCTGATCGTAGCGCAAAGGATCGGTACGATACGCGATGCGGATTTGATAGTAGTATTGGAAGACGGAAATGTGGTGGGTAAAGGCACGCATGAAAGCCTCATGAAAGATTGTGCAGTCTATCGTGAAATTGCGTATTCACAGCTTTCGAAGGAGGAACTGGAAAATGAGTAATCAACGTCCCAGAGGCCCGATGGGCGGGCATGGTCCGGGCGGTCCCCGCGGCGGAATGGGTGAAAAACCCCGTAACTTCAAGGCTGCCATCGGTAAACTGTTTTCGTATCTGAAACCGTTTCTTGCAGCGATCATAGTTGCTCTTGTCTTTGCGATTGCGGGAACGGTTCTTAATCTTCTCGGTCCGAATGTATTGAGTGATCTTACGGAAGTAATTCAAAGTTCCTTTTTATATATCGAAGGCGGAGTTGCGTCTCAAATTTTTGAGATGGATATGGCTCGGGTAATAAAACTATGCGTCTTTTTGGTGGTCATTTACGGAGCGGGGCTGATTTTCTCTTATATACAGGGATTGATCATGGCAACTGTCACGCAAAAAAATTCGTATAAATTGCGTGCGGCGATTTCCGAAAAGATCAATTTATTGCCGCTCAGATATTACGATTCGCACAGCGTAGGTGATACGCTTTCCCGTGTTACAAACGACGTAGATACTATCGGTCAGACTCTCAACCAATCTGTGGTTACGCTGGTGGCGGCAATCGTTATGTTGCTGGGCAGTACGGTCATGATGTTTGTGCAGAACTGGATCATGGCGTTTACAGCAATCGGTGCAAGTCTGATCGGATTTATCTTTATGTTTCTGATCATGGGGAAATCTCAGAAATATTTTGTGCGTCAGCAACGATATCTGGGAGAAATCAACGGTCACATTGAGGAGTCGTATTCCGGGCATAATGTGATAAAAGCATATAATGCCGAGCGGTTAGTGAAAAATGAATTTAACCGTATCAATTATAATTTATATTCCAGTGCATGGAAATCCCAGTTTCTTTCGGGACTGATGATGCCGCTGATGACATTTATAGGTAATTTAGGATACGTAGCCGTTTGTGTCGTGGGTGCGGTATTGGTAGCGGCAGGGAAATTCGGTTTCGGAACGGTAGTTGCGTTTACTTTATATGTAAGGCTGTTCACCTCTCCATTGTCTCAACTTGCTCAGGCATTTACGAGTATGCAGTCAGCTGCTGCGGCGAGTGAACGCGTGTTTGAGTTCCTCGGGGAAGAAGAGCTTTCCGATGAGAAAGGAAAAACAGTGTATCTTCCTGCCGATCAGGCGCGCGGTGATGTGGAGTTTTCTCACGTACGGTTCGGATATGATCCCGAAAGAATAATTATTAAAGATTTTTCCGCAAAAGCGAAAGCGGGGCAAAAAATTGCGATCGTAGGTCCGACAGGCGCAGGAAAAACGACGATGGTCAATCTGTTGATGCGCTTTTATGAATTAAACAGCGGTCAGATTCTGATAGACGGTATCCCTACGAGCGAAATGACCAGAGAAAACGTTCACGACCTTTTCTGCATGGTCTTGCAGGATACATGGCTGTTTGAAGGTACTATCCGAGAAAACGTGGTTTACAGTAAAGAAAATGTCACGCAGGAAGATGTGGAGCGGGCTTGTAAAGCGGCGGGACTGCATCATTTTATCCGTACTTTACCCAAAGGATACGATACAGTGCTTGACGATAAAGCAACCTTGTCGGCTGGGCAAAAACAGCTGGTTACTATTGCCCGTGCAATGATCGAAAATGCACCTATGCTGATTTTGGATGAAGCCACGAGTTCGGTAGATACCCGAACGGAAATGCTCATTCAGCAGGCAATGGATAAACTGACGCAGGGCAGAACTTCGTTTATTATAGCGCACAGGCTGTCCACAATAAAAAATGCAGATCTGATTCTCGTCATGAAAGAGGGAGATATCATTGAAAGCGGTACGCACAATGAACTGTTGCAAAAGGGCGGGTTTTACGCGGATCTATATAATTCACAGTTTGACCCGGTATAAAAATGATAGAAGAAACGTGCTGAAAAACGGCACGTTTCTTTCATGATGTAAGATATTTGAAAATTAAGTATATTCAGTGAAATTTTTTCGTCGCAAACGAAATGTTTGACTTTTATTAAGTAAATTACTATAATGGTTAACAATTAAGAGCTTTACATTATTCATTTTTACAGACGGAGGAAGAAAAATGAATGCGAACGAATTGATGCAGGAAATTTATAACATAGCGAAGAGGTTAGGGGATACCCGTATTTTCAATAACGCTTTTTCTTTTAACAATTCCGAAATGCAGTTGTTGCGGGAAATTGTAATGGAAGCGGGGAAAGGTAAAAAAATTATATCCAGTCGACTCGCCGAACGTTTGGGGATTACGCGATCTGCAATTTCACAGATGGTAAATAAGCTTGAATCAAAAAATGTTGTAAGGCGAGTTGCGGACGATAAAGACAGAAAAATTGCTTACATTGAACTGAGCGATACGGCGAAAGAAATTTACGACGGTATGAAATCCAAAGCCAATCTTATTTTGGCGGAAGTGGTCGAAAAGATGGGTGAAGATAAAGTAGCGGAGTTTGTGAAGGATGCAAATGAATTTGTATCGGCGTTTGAACAGGCGATCGCACATTATTCTGCGGAAAAAGGATTGTTTGCAGATAAAATAAAATAAATTCGGGGCAAGGAGAAATATTATGGCAGAACAAAGTATGCTCAGGCTGGATAACATTGTAAAAGATTATAAAGTTGCCGAATCTACTGTTCACGCATTGAAAGGCGTGTCTTTGAATTTCCGTAAAAATGAATTTGTTTCGATATTAGGTCCGTCGGGATGCGGAAAGACAACTTTGCTTAATATTATCGGCGGTCTGGATCATTACACGAGCGGTGATCTTGTTATTAAGGGAGTTTCTACAAAAAATTATAAAGATGCGGATTGGGATGCATACAGGAATCACAGTATCGGTTTTGTATTTCAGTCTTATAATTTGATCCCGCACCAAAGTGTATTGGGGAATGTAGAACTTGCACTGACTTTATCGGGCGTTTCGGAAAAAGAGAGAAAAGAACGTGCTAAGCGTGCACTGGAGAGAGTAGGATTGGGGAAAGAGTTGTCCAAAAAGCCCAATCAACTTTCAGGCGGACAAATGCAGAGGGTTGCGATCGCGAGGGCGCTTGTAAACGATCCTGAGATTTTGCTTGCCGACGAACCTACGGGTGCATTGGATACAGAAACAAGTATTCAGATCATGGAGCTTATCAAAGAGATTGCGGGAGAGCGCCTCGTAATTATGGTAACCCATAACCCTGAACTTGCCGAGCAGTATTCAACGAGGATCGTAAGACTTCTTGACGGAAATGTTGTTGACGATACCAATCCTTTGTCGGATGCTGATTGTGAAAACGTAAAAGCGGAGAAAACCGAATCGGCTACCCCTTCTCGCAAAAAGAAAAAAGAAAAAACGAGTATGTCCTTTATAACGGCGTTTTTGCTGAGCGGAAGAAACCTGCTTACCAAGAAAGCGAGAACGCTGATCACATCTATAGCAGGAAGTATCGGTATTATCAGTGTATGTCTGGTATTGGCGCTGTCGAACGGTTTTAATAATTACATAATGCGTACAGAAGAAGATATGCTTTCTTATTATCCGATCAGCATAACCGAAACTTCGCTTGATTTTTCGGCAGTATTGTCAGGAATGTCTTCGGCGAAGGATATGCCCGATCTTTCCGAACTTAATAACAAGGTGTATGTCAATTCTTTCCTTACGGAAATTGCAAACGGAATGACTGTAACGAATGATATCAATAAAGAGGATGAAAACGGTATCAGTTATGTAGATTACGTCAATGCAATGAACGAAGATTGGTACAATGCGATCAGACTGGCATATGGCGTTTCGTTGTCAGATAATCTTTTTACGAGCGTTGAAACAGGGCTTGAGGCGGAAGGTAATGTGCGAACACAATATATGTCGCTTTCATCGCTTAAAAGTTACTTTGTTACGGAATTGACGGAAAAGGCTTCGCAATACGGGGATCTTGTATATTTGGTTGATTATTTAGGAGAGGTTGTCAACGTTATGCCGGGAACGGCGGCGGTAAACCTTGAGAAAGGTGACTATCTTGAATTTGTAAAATTCCAGTACGATGTGGTTTACGGTGAATATCCTGAGGCAAGTGAAGAGGGCGCAACGGAAGCGGTGATCGTGATCGGAGGAAATAACGATATGACCGATCTCACGCTTGCGCAGCTCGGCTACATAGCAGAGGAAGATTTCCTTAAACTTTTTAATCTTGGCGGAGATGCTTCTTCTGAAGAAAATAAAGGCATGACGATCGATTTTGAAGAAATCGTAGGAAAAGAATTTCGCCTTTATTCGAACGACGACGTTTATAAGGCTAATACAGACCCGACAATAAAATATCCGTTTGTATATAACGGAAATCACGGAGATTCTTTTGCGGAAGGAGGAACTTCCATACGTGTTTCAGGGATTTTGAGGTTGAAAGACGGTCTTACATACGGCTGTCTGACTTCGGGGTTGAATTTAAGCGAACAGCTTGTATCAAAATATATTGCGGAAAATATCAATTCAGCGATCACTAGTTATATCCGCAACCAGGAAGGTATTCCTGTTGAGGTTGAGGGACAGACGAGAGTCGTGTATTTATCGCCCGCGGCGCATCTGAATACGGAATATTATCCCTACACCTCTCCTTTGGGCGGTTTTAATTTCAGTATGGATAAAACGGTTGCGCTTCGCGCATTGGGCGGAGATGATACGCCGAATGCGATTTATATTTATCCGAAAGATTTTGCAAGTAAAGATAATGTTTTAAATTATCTTGATTCATGGAATGATGCCCATGACGAAGGGGAACAGGTGAAATATACCGATACGGTCGGAATGCTGATGAGTATCATGCAGACGATGCTGGATGCGATCACTTATGTTTTGGTTGCATTTACGGGTATATCCCTGGTTGTCTCGACGGTAATGATCGGAGTTATCACCTATGTTTCCGTAGTGGAGCGAACGAAAGAAATAGGTGTCTTGCGAGCGATCGGAGCTCGGAAAAAAGATATAAAACGAGTGTTCAATGCAGAAACATTTATTGTGGGATTTATAGCGGGTCTGATCGGTATAGTGGTCGCGTACGTTTTGCAAATAGTGATCAACCTTATACTTACGCCGATCACGGGAATAGCAAATCTTGCGGCATTGCCCCCTTTGGCGGCTTTGATAATGCTTTGTATATCTATTGTACTGACATTGATTTCGGGCCTGATACCTGCAAGTGCGGCGGCGAAAAAAGATCCTGTTATAGCGTTGCGTACGGAATAACGGTACAGGTTAATGAAATCTGAAAAAATTGTTGACAGTTTTTTGGATTTGTGATATTATATTTCCGATCAAACGCAATGACGGGGAGGAGTATCCGCTTTTCGGAGTTTCAGAGAGAAGACGGCAGGTGAAAGTCTTTACGGAGAGAGCGGGGAAGGTAGCCTCTGAGCGGCGGACCGAAAGGCATCGTCCTGTGTAGGCTCCGACGGTGTTTTCCACCGTTAAAGGGGAACCGACGAATTTATTGTCGGGCAGAGTGCGGAAGTTGTTTCCGAATTCAGGTGGTAACGCGGTAATTTATATCGCCCTGAACGGCTTGATGCCGTTCAGGGCGATTTTTTACAAATCAGAAAGCAAGTAAATTACAGAAAAACGAAAGACGGATTAGATCCGTGGAATTGCCGTATCAAGCGGCGTTTCGGAGGTTGGTATGAAGATCAAAGGTACGCAGTTATTTGTAAAAGCGCTGGAACAGGAGGGCGTTGATACGCTTTTTGCTTATCCCGGCGGCATGGCGATTGATTTATTTGATGCACTCTACGGGGTGGAATCTTTTAATGTTGTTTTGCCCCGTCATGAACAAGGGCTGGTTCATGCGGCGGACGGATATGCCCGTGCTACGGGCAAAGTGGGTGTTTGCCTTGTTACGAGTGGGCCGGGGGCGACAAACCTTGTTACAGGTATTGCTACGGCGAATTTTGACAGTGTGCCGTTGGTCTGTTTTACAGGTCAGGTTCCTACCAATCTCATTGGTAACGATGCGTTCCAGGAAGTGGACATAGTTGGTATTTGCCGCAGTATCTGTAAATACGCCGTTACGGTCAGAAGAAGGGAGGACCTTGGCAGGATCATCAAAGAAGCGTTTTATATTGCGCGTACAGGAAAACCCGGACCCGTGGTTGTTGATTTTCCGAAAGATATACAGCTTGCGCTCGGTTCAGACGAATACCCTTCGGAAGTTTCCATGCGCAGTTATAAACCGTCCACAGGCGTGCATATGGGACAGCTCAAACGTGCGGCGGAAATGCTTGCAGCGGCAAGAAGACCGTTGTTTTTGGTCGGCGGCGGAGTAAATATTGCGCAGGCGGGCGAGTCTTTGAGAGCGCTCGTGGAAAAGACGCATATTCCCGTCATCACAACAATAATGGGAAAGGGCGCAATTCCGACAGATAACCCTTATTACATCGGAAATATGGGCATGCACGGAAATGTAGCGTCTAATACGGCAGTTTCGGAATGTGATATTCTGTTTTCCATCGGAACGCGTTTTAACGATCGTATCACGGGTAAAATCAGTGAGTTTGCGAAAAACGCAAAGATCGTGCATATCGATATCGATGCGGCGAGCATTTCGAGAAATATTGTCGTAGATGTTCCGATCGTTGCGGATGCAAGAGAAGCGCTCGCTAAACTTAACGAGATAATGCCGGAAATGAAGCATGATATCGGAGACTGGACAATGCGCCTTCGTAAAATCAGAGAGGATAGGCCGATCGTGCAGGACGGCGGCGGGGACGTAACGCCGCAGGATGTGATACGGGCGATCAATGATACTTTCCCTGAGGCGATCGTGACTACGGATGTGGGGCAGAACCAGCTTTGGACAACGCAGTTCCTTGAATTGAAGGGCAGAAGCAAGTTGCTTACTTCGGGCGGATTAGGCACAATGGGTTACGGATTGCCTGCGGCGATAGGTGCAAAATTAGGAAGACCGGAACTTCCCGTTGTCTGTGTTTCGGGCGACGGCGGCTTCCAAATGAACGAGCAGGAACTGGCTACGGCTGTTTGTCAGGAAATTCCGCTCACGATCTGTATACTGAACAATTGTTATCTCGGAAATGTTCGTCAGTGGCAGGAAATGTTTTTCGGCGGAAAATACTCCTGTACCTGTCTCAGAAAGCGTAAAAGCTGCGGCGCGTGGTGCTCTTCGCCTAATACGGAATGTCCGCCTTATATTCCCGATTTTGTAAAGCTTGCGGAAAGCTATGGCATCGAGGGGATCAGGGTAACAAAGAGAGAAGAGATTCCCGCAGCGTTTGCACGGGCAAAAGCAAAAACGAACGCGCCGATACTGATTGAATTTATTATAGAAAAAGAGAGCAACGTACTTCCGATCGTACCTGGCGGAAATGCGCTTTCGGAAATGGTTTGCGAATATAAAAAGGAGGGGAACTGAAATGGACGCGACGGCGAGAAAAAGGTGGATCTCTCTGTATGTTGAAAACGATGTAGGTGTTCTTGCGAAAATAGCGGGATTGTTTTCAGGTAAATCGTATAACCTTCTCAGCCTCACCGTAGGTGAAACGGAAGATCCGACAGTATCGCGTGTGACGATCAGCCTGATGGGTGATGATAAAACCTTTGAACAGATCAAAAAACAGTTAAACAGAAGCGTCGAAGTGATCAAAGTGCTTGATTTTACCGATCTGCCTATTCATAAAAAAGAGATTCTGTTCATTAAGATACATTCTTTAAAAAAGGATGAAATGGAAGAAGTTTTCCGTTCATCCAAAGTGTTTGGCGTGGAAGTGTCGGATTATGATAAGACAAGCGTCATACTTGAAAGCGTAAAGACGGAATCGGAAAATGACGATGTGTTAAAATACTATAAAAAATATTATCTTTCCAGAATGGAAGCCGTTCGCGGAGGTTCTGTGGCGGTGGAATCGGTGAGTAAGAGCGAGAGATAAAAAGATGCGGAATATTTGCACTTATCTTTGCGGTTCACACGAAAGCTATTGTGAAGATGCGTTGTATGCGGATGAGAAATTTGCGTTTATTCTTGACGGGGCAACGGGAATTACGCCGAAACAGATTACACCTGAAGCTACCGATGCAACTTGGTTTGTTCGTGAATTCAGGGCATATCTGATGGACGCGCTTTATGAAGAAAGCAGTATCCTTGAAATTATGAAACGCGGTGTTGAAAAGATCGCGAGGAAATATCTCACATTTGAAGGAGCAAAACAGCAGGAAGATCGTCCGTCTGCGGTTGTTACGGTTATACGGGAAAGAGCAGGGAATCTCGAATATTATTCTCTGGGCGATTCGGTTCTGATCATTCGTAAGAAGGACGGAGAAGTATTGCATATTCTCGACGATCGGCTCGTTAAAATCGACAACGGATATTTTGAGAAAATGAAAAAGATCGCTGCGGAGACGGGCAAAACCATTCGTGAAGCGTTTTTTGATGTTTTTCCTTATATATTGAAAAACAGAAAAAAGATGAACACGCCCGAAGGGTACTGTGCGCTTTCTTATAAAACGTCGGGGTTGGATACGGCAAAAACAGGGCAAATCCCATTAGATGAAATCGAAGATGTGCTTTTGTTCTCGGACGGCTTTGCAGAAATTTACGATTTATTCAAGATTTACAAAACGCCGAAAGAGGTGATCGATGCGGTATCAAAAGATGGAATTGTTCCCCAGATAAATAAATTGCATACCGCCCAAAATGCAGATCCTGACTGTGAGAAGTTTGTAAGAAATAAACTTTGTGACGATATATCCGTGATCTATGCAAAAATCTGACTCGTTATGTAATTTTTTATTTTACCAATATATTTTGTGTTATATTTCATAAAAGTTTATTATTTGCTTTTTTGAGAAACCGCATATTCATATGCGGTTTTTGTTCCGCTTTTCGATTTGTTATTCTCAATGTGTGATTTTGTATTTAGTTTTGCTGGAGGGGTGTAGTCTTTATTATAATAGAATATACAAATGTCGGCTTTGTTTATCATTTCCTGATTACGTTTAATATAAGAGGCTTTACCTGCATTTTTAAGTTTATCAGGGTAGTAGGTTTCCTCGTAAAATTGATATAGATAATTTTTATACGCTGAATCAATGTAAGGGTAAGATGAACGAACATAAATTCTTTTAATATTTGTAAAATCATATTTTGCCGCAGTAACGATTTCATAACAAAGGTTATCAAATTCGCTTTTACTTCCGAATAAGAATGTGTCGGCACCTTTCGGAATTAATTCATAAATGAATTTTGTAAGATTTTCTTTTAACTTTTTATTATTTTCTATTTTTCTATGACCAATAAAGCATACTATCATAATTAATTCAGTATAATCGTAAATTTTACAAGATTTTTTACAATATTTTTGAGGAATCTGCGCTTGTCTTTTATATGAAAAATGTTTCCTATAAGATTAATTGAGTTGAAAATGCAGGTTTACACATTTTTCTAGAATATTTTTGTTTATTATAGCATTTGTATAATATATTTTCAATAAATGCTAAATATAGCAGTAAAATTATTTTTAAATCTCCTATACTAAACATAAGTATAGGAGGAAATGGTATGTTACTTGCAGATGCCGTTATATTACGGATTGAACAGTTGTGTCTTGAGCATAAAATGACAAAATATGATTTATTTAAAGCAAGCGGTGTTCCTCAGTCAACATTGACTTCAATAAAGAAAAAGAGGAGCGGCTCAGTAAAAGTCAGCACTTTGTATGCGATATGTGAAGGTTTTGGAATTTCATTGGAAGAGTTTTTTCATTCGCCCCTTTTTCAAAGAGAAAATATAATAGATTAAATACCCAAATAAAAATCCCGAATTTCTCAACGAAATTCGGGATTGATTTTTTTAGATTATCAATTTCTATAAAATTTTAAGAGGTGAGGTTTTACACGTTAAAGCGGAAGAGGACAACGTCGCCGTCTTTGATGACATAGTCTTTGCCTTCTGAACGTACTTTTCCTTTTTCTTTTGCTGCGTTATAGTTTCCGCATTCCAGTAAAACCTGCCAGTCTACAACTTCTGCGCGGATAAATCCTTTTTCAAAATCGGTATGGATTTTGCCCGCCGCCTGCGGCGCTTTCGTTCCTTTTACGATAGTCCAGGCGCGCGTTTCTTTTTCTCCCGCTGTTAAATAGCTGATCAATCCGAGCAGGGAATATGATTTTTTGATCAAACGGGAAAGTCCGCTTTCCGAAAGTCCGAGTTCTTCCAAAAACATCTGTGCTTCATCGGGGGGAAGAGTTGAAAGTTCTTCTTCTGTTTTGGCGCAGATGACAAGTACTTCACTGCCTTCTTTTGCAGCAAACTCTTCGACTTTTTTGACAAAAGGAAGATCTGCGTCTTTCTTTCCCATATCCTTTTCGGATATATTTGCCGCATAGATTACGGGCTTGGAGGTCAAGAGAAAGAGGTTTTGCATATATTCTTTTTCATCTTCGGTAAGAGGCAGTGTTCTTGCACACTGTTCTTTGGCGAGGTGATCGAGAACTTTCTGTAAAAATTCCGCTTCGGCAAGGAATTTTTTATCGCCGCCTTTGGCTGAATTTTTAGCTCGGTCAAGGCGTTTTTGTACGGATTCCATATCTGCAAGAATGAGTTCGAGGTTGATCGTTTCGATATCTCTTACAGGGTCCACAGAATTTTCAACGTGGGTGATATTTTCATCTTCAAAACAACGCACAACGTGAACGATCGCGTCTACTTCACGGATATGCGATAAAAATTTGTTGCCGAGTCCTTCGCCTCTCGATGCGCCTTTCACTAAACCTGCAATATCTACGAATTCTATAACGGCAGGGGTGATTTTCTTGCTGTCGTAGAGAGCGGCAAGTTTATCCAGCCTTTCATCGGGTACGGCAACGACGCCGACGTTCGGTTCTATTGTGCAGAAAGGATAGTTTGCGGCTTCTGCGCCCGCGTGTGTGATTGCATTGAAGAGAGTGGATTTTCCGACATTGGGAAGACCTACTACGCCCAGTTTCATTTTTATACCTCAAAAGAAATATTCTTTGCGGCAAAATATGCCGCTTAGTAAAAATTGCGCAGCGTTGCTATATTATCGCGCGCAAATATAATTATAATATAATTTTCAGAAATAATCAAAAAAAACGGCGCGGAAAAGCAAAAAAGTTGTCAAAAAAATTAAAATATGCTACACTTAATCAGAACATGATAAAGAGAGGTCTCGGAATGGATTTTAAAGGATATATAGCAGAAAGAGTAAAAGCGGGAGAACTTACAGAGCAGGAGATTTATGATCTGATCGCATTGCCTCCCAATACGGAAATGGGTGATTATGCGTTGCCTTGTTTTCGTCTTGCAAAATCGATGCGCAAAGCCCCCGCGCTCATTGCGGAAGATATAAAATCGGCATATCCGACCGATAATATCGTATGTGAAGTATCTGCGGTAAACGGGTATGTTAATTTTCGTATCAACAGAGATCTTTGGGCGGAAGAGACGCTCGGAAAGATCCTTGCAGAGCGCGAAAAATACGGTTCATCTGACGAGGGGCAAGGTAAAACAGTCTGTATCGATTATTCTTCGGTAAATATTGCCAAGCCTTTCCATATAGGACATCTTTCTACTACCGTTTTGGGGAGCGCTCTTTATAAACTTCATAAGTTTTTAGGGTATAATACAATCGGAATAAACCATCTCGGTGATTACGGCACACAGTTCGGAAAACTTATTTCCGCATATAAACGCTGGGGCAAAAAAGAAGATATCGAAAAAGGCGGACTTCGCGCGTTGAACGCGCTCTATGTTCGTTTTCACGAAGAAGCGGAGAAAGACGAAAGCCTCAACGATGAAGCACGCGCTTTTTTCAAAAAAATAGAGGACAAAGACGAGGAAAGTGTCGCTTTATTCGAATGGTTCAAGGAACTTACTCTTAAAGATGTAGGTAAAATCTATGAACTTTTAGATGTGCATTTTGACAGTTGGGCAGGTGAAAGTTTTTACAATGACAAAATGCAGCCGGTGATCGACGAACTCAACGAAAAGGGTTTGTTGGTTGAAAGCGAAGGCGCAAAAATTGTTGATCTGGAAAAATACGGTATGCCGCCTTGCATTATTTTGCGTTCGGACGGGGCGTCTCTCTATGCTACCCGAGATATCGCGGCTGCTGTTTATCGTAAAAATACTTACGATTTTTATAAGTGCCTGTACGTTGTGGCTTATCAGCAAAATTTGCATTTCAAGCAATTTTTTAAAGTTCTTGAATTGATGGGCAAAGAATGGGCGAAAGATTTGATTCACGTAGCTTACGGAATGGTTTCTTTGGAAGAAGGTTCGATGTCTACCCGCAAAGGCAAGGTCGTTTATCTTTCTGATGTTATCGATAAGTGCGTGGAAAAAGCTTTGGCGATCATCACGGAGAAAAATCCGTCGCTTGAAAATAAAGAAGAGATTGCAAAAACCGTGGGAGTGGGAGCGGTTATATTCGGTGCTTTGTATAACAATAAAATCAAGGATATCACATTCTCATACGATAAAGTGCTGAATTTTGAAGGTGAAACTTCGTGTTATGTTCAGTATACCTGTGCGCGTTGTAACAGTGTTCTTGAAAAGGGCGGTGACGCCGAATCATATGAAGCAAAAAATATCTGTCCGCAGGAGTTTGAGTTGATAAAGACATTGTCGGAATTTCCCGATATGCTCAAAGACGCTCTTGAAAAGTACGAACCTTGCTTTATCGCTCGCTATACGGTAGACCTCGCTCAGAAATATAATAAATTTTATTTTGATTGTAAAATACTCGGCGCGGAAGAGAAAGACAAAAATTTCCGCCTTGCGCTGACGCGCGCAACTCTTATCGTGCTGAAAAATGCGTTGTCGCTGTTGGGTATAGGTGTGCCCGAAAAAATGTGAGAAGTTTTTTTAAAACTTTGAAATCGGGTCGTTATACAGATGAAATTTTGTAAAAGGAGCGTTTTGAATGATAAAAGCAGTATTATTTGATCTTGACGGAACGCTGCTGAACACTTTGCAGGATCTTAATACCTGCATGAATATGACTTTGCAACAGTTCGGTTATCCCACGATCAGCGTAGAGCAGACAAAAGAATTTGTCGGCAACGGCGGTAAAAAATATGCGGAGCGCGCATTGCCTGTATCGGAAAGAGGGCGTCTTGACGAGTTTTACGCGGCGTATAATAAGATCCATGTTTCATTTAAAAATGAAAATACGGCTTTGTATCCGCAGGAAGAAGAGTGCCTTAAGCTATTAAAATTAAAGGGCATAAAGATTGCGATCGTTACAAATAAATCCCAAGCGGGCGCGGATGTATTAAAAAACAGTATTTTGAAGCCTTTTGATTTCGATGTTGTATACGGTAACAGGGAGGGCGTTCCGGTAAAGCCTGCACCGGATGGAGCGTTTTCCGTTTTAAAAGAACTTGGAATTGAAGCGGAGGAGGCTGTGTTTGTAGGCGACGGCGAAACAGATGTTGAGACGGCTCGAAATGCAGGTATGCGTTGTGTCAGCGTTTTATGGGGGTATCGGACGAAGGAGCAGTTAATAAGTGCGGGCGCGAAAATTTTTGCGGAAAATTATGATGAACTATATAAAATTTTGCTTTTAATGTAATAAGAAATTTTAATCAAGAGCAAAATAATATTAATAAGAAATGGGAGGAAAAAAATGAAATTTTATAAATGCACTCATTGCGGTAATGTTGCAATTAAATTGCATGATGCGGGAGTTCCGCTTGTTTGTTGCGGAGAGAAAATGTCAGAATTAGTTGCGGGCACGACAGACGGGGCAGCGGAAAAACACGTTCCTGTCGTTCGTCAGGAAAAAAATAAAATTATTGTAGATGTCGGATCGGTAAAACATCCTTCACTGAATGAGCATTATATCTCGTTTATCGCTCTGGAAACAGATCGTGAAAAGAGAATAGTTGAATTAAAGGCAGGAGATGACCCTCACGCAGAATTTGTTTTAGCGGACGGGGAAAAGATGGTCGCCGTATACGAATATTGTAATCTTCACGGATTATGGAAAGCATGATCAGTCGATAAAAGTATTATAACTTTTAATTCTATGATTTTTATTGATTTAAAAATTTTTATGGTTGTTGCCCGTCTGTGCAATTTTGTACAGACGGGCTTTACTTTTAAATAATTGAAAACTTGAATCTTCAAAATTTTTAAGCCAAATTAAAAGTTTCTGTTGACATGAAGATATTTATATGATATCATAATGATATCAACAAAACAAGGAGAATTTTTTATGCAGGAAAAGATCTTAAAGAACAAAAAACACGGTATGCTGGCATTGGTCGTTTTTGGATTGTTATATCTTGCGGCTTGCGGTTTAACGGTTTATGGGGCGTTGAAAGATGTTGATTTATTTATTATCATTGGATTAGTTTATATTGCTTTTGGCTGGGTTCCGTTTATGGGACTTAAAGTCTTGAAACCGCAGGAAGCACTGGTTCTGACTTTATTCGGGCGGTACATAGGTACGATCAAGGACGCGGGATTTTATTTTGTAAATCCTTTTTGTGTGAGCTTCAATCCTGCGGCGAGTACAAAGTTAAATCAGAGCGGAGACGTGAAAATGACTGCCGAAGCTGCGGCTTTGGGGAAAGCTGTGTCATCTGCTGATTTAATGAGCAGAAAAATTTCTTTAAAGATAATGACGCTCAATAACAACCGTCAGAAAATCAACGATTGTCTTGGTAATCCTGTGGAGATCGGGATCGCAGTGATGTGGAGAGTAGTTGATACGGCGAAGGCAGTATTTAATGTTGATAATTATAAGGAATATTTGTCTTTACAGTGTGACAGTGCGCTGAGAAATATAGTTCGTATTTATCCTTACGATGTTGCGCCGAATGTGGATACTACGGGAGACGGAATTGCCGATGAAGGAAGCTTGCGCGGTTCCAGTGAAGTGGTTGCAGAAAGAATCAAGAAGGAAATTCAGGAACGCGTTACGGAAGCAGGAATAGAAGTGATTGAAGCGAGGATCACTTATCTTGCATATGCGCCTGAAATTGCGGCAGTGATGTTGCAACGTCAGCAGGCGTCGGCAATTATCGATGCGCGCAAAATGATCGTAGAAGGCGCTGTAGGTATGGTGGAAATGGCTTTGGAAAGGCTTAATAAAAATAATGTTGTGGAACTGGACGAAGAGCGCAAAGCGGCAATGGTTTCCAATCTCTTGGTTGTTCTGTGCGGAAACCGCGACGCGCAGCCCGTAGTCAATTCCGGAAGCTTGTATTGATGAACGATTCTCAAAAGAAGCAAGTGCCTTTACGGTTATCGCCTAAACTTTATGAGGAGATTGCCGCATGGGCTGAAGATGATTTTCG
Source organism: uncultured Bacillota bacterium (assembly GCA_949287815.1). Lineage (GTDB taxonomy): Bacteria > Bacillota > Clostridia > Christensenellales > Borkfalkiaceae > Borkfalkia. The sequence continues at coordinate 26,842 of CASEHS010000022.1, forward strand.
TTCGGTAAACGGTCAAATCGAGTATTTGCTTACCGAATGTGTTCGCCGAAGAAAGAAGGGCGGTAAAATTTTTTCTGTCGGTGAGCAGGAATCCGAGAATAAGGATGACTAACTAAAAACAGAAATATCTTTATTTAGCAAATAATATAAAACAACGCCGAAAGAAATTTCTTTCGGCGTTGTTTTAATGAATTAAAGAAACATATACTATGGAACATACTTATTTTTTGAAGGATGCCTGTGTGCCAGGGCATCGTTAAACATTTCTTCCATTTTATCGATACATTTTTCGATTTGAAATTTTTCAGCGTATTCGATGTATTTTTTGCTGATATCATTTCTGAATTCAGGATGTTCGATCATAAAATCAATTCTTTGCGCCAGAGCGGAAGGACTGCTTGCTTTATACAGGTTTTTGTCTGAAAGAGCGAAGAAACGTGCTGCTGACATTCTGCTGTTTGAAATTACAGGAACAAGACCGCATGTGATCGCTTCTACACAAGCAATAGACTCAATTTCTGCGTAAGAGGGGTGGACATAAAGATCACAATAATGAATAATATTCACTAGGTCTTCTTTGGTGTGGAAGCTGATATCGGGCTGGTTTTTAAGTTTTTCACCTAACTTTCTCAGCTTGTTTTCCAAGGGGCCGAGCCCTGCAATGATAATTTGAATTTTATCGGAATATTTACTTTTGCTTACTGCTCGAATAAGATCTTTTTGGCGTTTTTCTTTCGTAAGTCTGCCTGTAGTCAGAATACAGAATTTATCACGATATTTTTCAGGCTTTTCGCTTTTTCCTGTTGTAAAAGCGGGATCAACGCCGTTAGAAATCACTCGCAAATCGGCTGTATAACCGTTTTGTATGAGTTTATCGGCAATAAAGCGGGTAGGACAATGAATATACTCAGCATATCTGTAGAAGTACTTATAAAATTTTTTGTATATAAATTTATTTATGGTTTTACTTTTTTGTAAACCAAAGTGGCAACTGACATTTTCCGGTTGAACGTGAAAAGCTGTAGTAAAGGGGACTGATAATTCCCTGCATATTCTTGCGGCTGCGCAACCCATTGCAAAAGGCATAAGAATATGGACTACATCGCTGTCTGAAATAACTTCACGTAAAATCTTTTCATTGGGCTTGGCAAGCTCAACCCCGTTTTTAGCAACGTACTTATTAAAAATTTTAAAATCTATTTTATCTACGGAATAATATCCGGGTTTCGTTGATTTGCTGGGTGATACAACTTTTACTTGATGACCGCGTTCTTTGAGGTGATCGATTAGTCTTTTTACGGTTATTGTTGTACCGTTATTTTCTTCGCCGAGCACATCGGCAATAATAGCTATACGCATAATCACTATCTCCTTGATGCAGTAACTGTTTTCGCTGTTGTGAATGATGAATTGTTAATTCAGTCGTAAAATTTTCAAACCTTCATTAATGAGCGGTTCACAAGATAAAAACAAATCAGAAAGATCTGTGGTTTTATCTGATTTCAGCCATTCAAGATACATATCTACAATACCCGATACAATGAAAAAGATTATCGGTTCGTATTGTTCATTCGGGTTTTCTATAATATTTTTATATTCATGACAAACTTTGGTCGCAAAAGATTTTTTAAGAGAATAGAGGAAGCTGAAAGCGTTTACCGAAGTTCGGATGAATTTTTCATAATTTTTGTAGGTAGAAAAAATTTCCGTACAAGTCAGGAAAAATTCCAAGGGGTGTTGCATTGCGTACAGAAAAGATTTATTTCCGAATTTTTCAAAAATTTCTGAAATTGATTGTTCTCGTATAGATTGCAGAACTTGTGCTGTATTTTTGTAGTGCATGTAAAATGTTGTTCGGTTTATGTCTGCTTTTTTACATAATTCTACTACTTTAATTTCGGAAAGTTTTTTATCTGTCAATAAATGCAAAAGAGCATCCTGAACGGATTTAATTGTTTTCAGACTTCTTCTGTCTTTGGTATTCATCTCAAAATCTTCCTGAACGTTTTTGCTAAATTATACCTGTGTTTTATGTTTTTGTCAACAAAAAAGGCAACATTGTGTTGATTATTCTACACAATGTTGCCTAAGATACTTTCATTGCTAGCGTGAACGAGGTTTTGAGCTAAAAAAGCGTATAAAAATAATTACTTGTTTGTTATTCCATGGAGTTTGTAAACAGAGCGAAGCAAAGCATCTTCGGCACCGTTCCAGGGTTTGTCTGCATTTCTGTAATCGTGTTTTGCGGTGAACCATTGAAGATCAAGAAGAAGTTTATCTATGGCATCGCGTTGTAGACTGGTAAGGGTATAGATGTAATCCTTTTTGCGAGATTTTGCATATTGAGCATATTTAAGGAGTGCGCCGAAGTGGTGCATACAAAATCCTTTCGTTGATTTTAATATTTTTTTAAATTCTGGTTCAGCAAAAAACATTTCTGCAACTGTTTTATAATATCGGATCATATTAGTCTGAACGCCTTCACAAATTACGCAGGTGTCTCCGCAGTGCTCAAAAAATTCTCCTTCTTTATGTGCAGTTTTTAAATCTGCCGTTATTTCAAGCTTAGATTTTAATGTTGTAAGTCTTGTGATGTGTTGCAATGCAAGAGATAGCTTGTTTGGCCTTGAATGAAGCATTTCAGTATGGTGTGAGCAAAATCCAAGTTCATTTACCATTCTGCGCTGAAAATCTTCCATTACAGAATCGTTCAGATACTGAGATACAAGTCTTTCTTCTAAGATATTTCTTATTTTGCAAAGGGGGCATTCATTGTTCTCATTGAATTCCTGGTAAATAAGCATATTTCCTATGTGATAATTCATAAAAAAACCGTCCGAAAAAAAGTTTGTATATTCTTCAGAATATATTTAATAATATTATAATAAAAAAAGAATTAAAAAGAAAGTGATTTTTACTTTTTATTTTGCTGAGAAGATTGATTTGAGAAAATATTGCAGCGAATAGGATAGAGTAAAATATGCGCTTTGTAAATAAATCAGAAATCAGTTGCAAAATGTAAAAATATTGTATATAATAGAAGAAAATGTCATTGAGAGTATGGGAAATGCGTTGTTTTTTTGTGTATAATCCTGTAAGTGGTAAAGGGAAAATAGTTAAAAATTTGGATTATATTGTTTCGAGACTTAAAGAAAAGTACGATGAAGTGGAAACTTACGCAACAAAATGTGCGGGAGATATGGAGCGTGCGGCAAGAGATGCGGTCGGAAAATATGATGCGATCGTTTTTTCAGGCGGAGACGGATCATTTAATGAAGTAGTACAAGGGGTTGGCGGATCAGATATTCAGCCGGAGCTTGGATATATCCCGTGCGGAACGGTCAACGATATTGCTCATACATTGGGTATTCCCAGGAGAATTAAGTCTGCTGTTGATACGATCGTAACAGGAGTAAATGAAATGGTTGATTGTATGCAGATAAATGACAGGTATGCTATGTATGTTGTAGCAGCGGGAGCATTTACGAGCGCATCATATACCACACCTCAGAAAAAAAAGAAGCAGATCGGACGTATTGCATATGGCCTTGAAGGGATCAAAAAAAATATGAAGTTCAACGTATTTGATTTAAAAATCAAGAGCGGAGAAGATGTGCTCACAACTTCCGGTGTATTGGTGCTTTTAATGAACGGGCGGTATGTAGCAGGAATGAGAGCGAATAATCGATCCAGTATTCAGGACGGAAAACTTGAACTTGCGGTTATCAAACAAAAAAAGAATCCTGATTTTTTGAAAAAAATCAGGGCGTTTATAGCTTTGATACACTTGTTTTTAAGGGGGTACAGTGTAAAGGAAAAGCAAATTTATCGGTTAGAGGGTTCAGAATTTGAAATAGACACTCCGGAAAATATTGTTTGGAATTTTGACGGAGAAAAAGGATTATGCGGAAAAGTTTCTGTTCGTGTGTTGCCGAAAAAAATTAATGTTATTGTTCCAAAACATAGCAAAAACATTTGATTTTTTTTTTAAATATGGTATAATATACAAGCTGGTTGTGCTAATACAGTCAGCTTGTATTAAATTAAATAATTCAATTTTTAATGTACTGTGGCTCAGTCGCTCCAGCTGATTTGTTGCGAGAGGAGAGTTCGGTATTTTAGAAAAGTTAATACGCTACTGTGGCTCAGTCGCTCCAGCTGATTCGTTGCGAGAGGAGAGTTCGGTATTTTAGAAAAGTTAATACGCTACTGTGGCTCAGTCGGTAGAGCAGCTGATTCGTAATCAGCAGGTCGCCGGTTCAAGTCCGGCCAGTAGCTCCAAACCCACAATATATAGTGCTGTTTTGCAGATTTCGCTATATGATGTGGGTTTATTTTTTTAATTTTCACTTTTTTTACATAAACATTGTTTTAAACAGCTTAAAAGTGTAAAAAACAGAGCTATTTAGTGGCAACCCCAGCTGTTTTCGTCCCGACAACAGCTGGGGGCAGATATGCCTTATAAAGATATTTCTTCTTTTCGGCGTTCTTATCGTGCAAAAAAAAATACGTTTGCGCATGATAGAAGTCATAATCTGATACGGGATTATAAAGATTATACTCAACTGAAACATGTTATGAGAGGACGTGAAAATATTCCAAAAACTCTTGCGATTTTTCAGGAATTGAGGTATAATAAA
>CASEHS010000023.1 GCA_949287815.1 uncultured Bacillota bacterium
CCTGCCGAAACAAAACCTTTCGCGCTTTCGTCTTCTTTAAGCATTTTTAAAGCCACGACCAGCGAGGAATCCTTTTTCTGGCGAATGGCAAGCGTCGGAACATCGTCGTTGGTGATGACTTCCGTGCAGTTGATAACGGTCAGTCTGGACGCGTCGTACAATTCTCCCGCCAACGCTTTTTTAATTTTTTCCTCTTCGCCCGTGATGACAACGGAAAGCCCCTTGTCTTTATTTACCGCCATCACGGCGCCTTTTACGATTTCGGAAGGCGCGTTGTCTCCGCCCATTCCGTCCAAAATGATTTTCGTCATGATTTCCCTCTCAATATTCCAGATTTCCCACCGTTCTCGGATAAGGCAATACGTCGCGGATATTCGAAATACCCGTAAGATACATGATCATACGCTCAAACCCAAGCCCGAATCCCGAATGGACCGTTCCGCCGTATCTGCGGAGCTTAATATAAAAATCGTATTCCTCGGGGTTGAGGTTCATTTCTTTCATACGCGCAAGAAGAACTTCTTCCCTCTCCTCTCTCTGCGAGCCGCCTATGAGTTCGCCGATACCGGGAACGAGAAGGTCCGCCGCCGCGACCGTCTTACCGTCGTCATTGAGGCGCATATAAAATGCTTTGATCTCCTTGGGGTAATCGGTAAGGAAAACGGGCTTTTTATAGACCTGCTCGGTGAGATATCTCTCGTGCTCGCTTTGCAGGTCGCAGCCCCAGTAAACGGGATATTCGAATTTGTCCTTGACCTTTTCGAGGATCTTCACCGCTTCCGTATAAGTGAGGCGAACAAACTCGCTGTTTACAACGTTATTCAGCCTTTCGATCAGCCCTTTATCCACAAAATTGTTGAGGAAAGCGATCTCATCCTTACAGGTTTTCATAACGTAACCGATCACGTATTTGACCATCGCCTCGGCAACGTCCATATCCCCCGCGAGATCGCAGAAAGACATTTCCGGCTCGATCATCCAGAATTCCGCAGCGTGACGGGTCGTATTGGAACGCTCTGCGCGGAAAGTAGGTCCGAACGTGTAGACGTTGGAAAAAGCCATTGCAAACGGTTCGACGTTGAGTTGTCCCGAAACGGTAAGCGAAGATTTTTTTCCGAAAAAGTCTTTCTTATAGTCCACTTCGCCCTTGATCTTATCGAGATCGAGCGTCGTTACCTGAAACATTGCGCCTGCGCCCTCGCAGTCGCTGCCCGTAATGATCGGGGTATGCACATAGACGAATCCGCGCTCGTTGAAAAAACTGTGAATGGCAAAAGCCGCTTCACTGCGGATACGGAACACCGCATTGAACGTATTCGTTCTCGGGCGAAGATAAGCGATCTCGCGCAGAAATTCCATTGTATGGCGCTTTTTCTGCAACGGATAGTCGGGAGTGGACGCCCCCATCACTTCAATTTTTTCCGCCTTGACTTCGAACGGCTGTCTGTTTTCAGGGGTCAGCACCAGCGTTCCCGTGACTACAAGGCTCGCACCCACGTTCTGACGGGCGATCTCATCGTAATTGGAAAGAGTTTCCCTTTCAAATACGATCTGACAGTTGGGAAAACAACTTCCGTCGTTGAGTTCGATAAATCCGAACGCTTTACTGTCCCTGATCGTCTTTGCCCAACCCATGAGCGTGACCGTTTTTCCGCCCAATTCCGCGGATGAACGATATAATTCTTTTATCGTAGTTCTCTGCATAACCCTATATCTCCGATTTTTTTGCTCCAAATTTACAAGACACGACGCTTTACGCTGCTTTTAACACACGCGCGCGTGTCATCATTACGTTGTATTGTAACAAAATTCACAAAATTTATCAAGTATATTTACCGAAAAACATAAAATAGATAAAAGAGCACTTTTGTCCGTGAAACATTTTTGTCGAAAAATGCAGAAAAACACCGAACTCCCTTTTTTAAGGAAACCAAACTAACCGTTATAAAAAATTATCCCGATAGAAAAATCGCCCGTCGGCATAAAATTATGCCGACGGGCGATTGCTTTATTTTACTTCTTGATATAATTTATTCGGAGACTGTCGCATCAGTCGGAGCGACTTCTGCGACCACTTGGCTCTCTGCGATCTTTTTAACAAAGCATTTCCTTCTCTTGATGACTTTCTTTTCAAGCGAAGTCCACTGCGACTGCACTGCCGTGTTGGTAACGAGTTCGGGATTTGACTCCACTTTTGTGATACCGTCCTCGATGATATTGCTCATGATCCTCGATATCATCAGCGAATTGATACCCGTTTTCTGATAATCGGGGCGTACGGCTATCAATGCCATTTCCAACTCTTTCGGCTTGTGCATCGCTTTAAGAAGGCGGAAAACACCGAACGGGAACAACCTTCCGTTACTTTTTTGAATCGCCTCGCAGATGGAAGGAAGCATTACGGCCATTCCCACCACTTCATCTTTATCGTTTACGAGCATGGAAAAATACCGCGGATTGATGATCGTTGCAAACTGCGACAGAATGGAATCGACCACCCCGCCCTCTACGGGAACATAGCAGTCGAGTACCGCATACGCTTTGTTCACCATTTCAAGAGCCTTGTGTCCGTACTTTGCAATGAGTTTTTTCATCGGCATTGTGCCGACCATTTCTTTCACACGGAATTTGTCTTTCAGCCTTTCCGCGATCCTCGCGATACGCTCATCCGTCTTTTCAGGAATCACAAAATCGTATTCGAGCCACTCGCTTTCATCCTCAAAGCCCTGACTCTTTACAAGTTTTTCGTAGTAAGGATAATTATAGTTGGTACAATATGTAGAACGCCTGTCAAACCCGTATGTAAGAAGCCCTTCCCGATCCTGATCGTTGAATCCCCAAGGACCGTGCATCGTATCCATACCTAATGCGATGCCGTACTTTTCCACTTCGGCAAGCAAAGCAGCGGCAACCTTTTCATCGTCTATACAGTCAAACCTCGAAAAACGGATACATTTTCTGCCCGAAATCTCATTGTACTGTTTCTGCAAAATAGCCGCGATCCTGCCCGCAACCTTGCCGTCTTTATAAGCAAGCCAGCAACGGATATCGCACTTTTCAAGTGACGGATTTTTTAAAGGATCCATGATTATATTCTCGTCTGCACGAAACGAAGGAACATAATAGGGATTACCTTTGTAAAGCATAAAAGGAAATTGCGTAAAACGGCGCATCTGCTTGCGCGTTTTTACTTCTTTTATTTCTATCATTGATTTTCTCCGCAAGTTAAAAGTCTTTGCGCGCATTTACGGTAAATGCGCGCCGACAGAAGTTGTTATTTACTTTTCCTGTCCGCGGATATTTTAGCACATTGAACAAAATTATGCAACAGTTTGCGCGTTTTTGTAAATAATTCCACGAGTTGGCAAATATTTGTCTTTGCGAAGCCTGATCTTTGAGATCATAACGCCGTTTTTGTAAGTTACAAGATACCCTTCGCTCGTAAGCCCGCTTTTTCCGTCTTTGGATATCCCCTCCCCCTCTACTTCACGCGGCGCCGGAGGCTCGATCAGACCCGTAACAATACTTTCGCGGCGGTAAGTTATCGAACTCTTTTCACCATAGATCCGAACGGTTATCTTTCCGTTTTCCGCAAAACAAGTAATATACACTTTACCGCCCAGCAAGTTTGTAAAGCGCAGATCGCAATTTTTACCGCTGACCATCGCATCAAAAGATGCTTCCACATATCCGACTGGCAGACTGTGCGGATGATATTCCACAATTTTCAATCCCGATATCAAAGCGGCATTGTATAATGTGGTGCTTGCCTGACACACACCGCCGCCCACTCCGCTTACAAAACTTCCGTCAACGATGATAGGCGCTTCACAAAACCCGTTCGCGCGCGTTCTTTCGCCTACCGTTTTGTTAAAAGAAAAGGTCTCTCCCACTTCCAGTACCGTACCGTTGATCTTTTTTGCCGCAAGTCGAATGTTTTGAGATCTTCCCGAAACTGCGGGATTGTATTTCGTGGAAAACTCGCAAAGCAATGTCGTTGCCCTCTTCGCGTCGTAAATACTAAACGGCGCGGCTTCACGGCAGGATTTCATCACTACCTTTTCCGTCCCGTTCTCCAAAGCGAGATCTATCTTTTCCGAAAGCGCCGCTCCGCTCAAATATCTGCCGCTCTGTTCCGCATCATAGGTAAAAGGCGTTTCCGAATCAGGGTGAAAATGTATTTTTGCACTATGGCTTTTTCTGTAAAAATCGTCGCAAATGCCGCGGATCACATTTTCTTTTCCGACAAGATCCCATTTCTTTTTAAGAATGTGTTTGCCGCCCTCTTTTTTCGCTTTGGTAAGTGTTCTTCTAAGATCGGTTTTCAGACTGATCTCGGGATACGAAAAATGATATTTCACCCCGTCCACTTCTACCGTAAGCCGCTTGTTTTCCAGTTCCTTCTGTAACTTTTCCTCAATAAGCCTCTCAGCCGCCGAAGTTTTCATGCCCGATACCGAAACGCCTTCTATCATAGTTCCTTTGGGAAAATCACTTCGTAAAAAACCCGCCGATAAAATAAAAAAGCCCGCGATAAATACCGCGAGCAACAAATTTTTCAATAGTTTCTTCTTGCACATAGCGCGTATTCCTCTTTGGGAAGTATGTGCAATCTTAAATGGGTTTTTCACGTTTTCGGTTTTTTCCGTTTTTTGGCTCTTTTATTCAGCGCTTGATCGCGCCGCCCGAAATGCGTATCTTATTTACAGTCTTTCCGAACAGCACCTTCTCCGTATGCGTACAGGTCAAAACCGTCTGTATTCCCTCGATCTCGGCTAAAAGTTTTCGCCTGCGCGGAAGATCTAACTCGCTCATCACGTCGTCGAGAATGAGAACGGGATATTCCCCCGAAAGTTTCTTAAAAATTTCCGTTTCCGCAAGTTTGATCGCAAGCGCCGCGGTACGCGTCTGACCCTGAGATCCGTAAATGCGCGCTTCCTCTCCGTCGATCAGAATTTTCAGATCGTCGCGGTGCGGTCCGGAACCCGTAAACCCGAGCCGAAGATCCCTTTCGTAATTGTCCGAAAATTCCTTTTCCAGTTTTTGCGCGATCTCTTCCTTTGAATCGGGATATTTTCGCTCCGAATAAATTTCCAGTTTTTCCGCCCCGTCCGTAAGATAGGCGTGCTTTTCCGCCGCGATGGGCGCGAGCATGGAAATATATTCCTTTCTCCACGAAACTATCTCCGCCGCATATCGGCAAAGCTGAGCATCCCAGACGGGCAGCGTTTCAAAGACCAAAGAAAAATCTCTGTTTTTTAAAAGCGCGTTGCGCTGTTCCAGAATTTTATTATAACGGATGAGTGCCGTATAATAGCTTTTAGATATCTGAGAGATGGATACATTCATGAACCGCCTGCGTTCATCCGGTCCGTCCTGCACGAGACGAAGTTCTGACGGATTAAAAAATACGCCGTTGATATTGCCGAGCAGATCCGCGTTTTTTGTTATTTTTGCACCGTTTATCCTGATTTCACGCTTATTTTCGTAAATATCTGCCTCGATGCGTACATTCCCGAACCTGCTTTCCGCTTCCGCGCGGATGAGCGCGCAGTTTTCCCCCGAATAAATCATCTGCCTGTCCTTTTTTGCGCGCGGCGAAATACCCGTGCAGAGATAATACACCGCTTCCGCACAGTTGGTTTTGCCTTGCGCATTTTTACCGTAAAGTACATTCAGCCCTTCCGAAAAGGTAAACGTCTCTTCACGGTAATTTCTGAAATTTTTCAGGAACAGATTTTTTATTCTCATCTTTCTTCGTTTTAGTTTGATTTTCTCGCAAAATTATATTATAATAAAAACATATTTATTTCTCCCGCACCCGTGCGGGAAAAACTTTCTTATCTACATAATATATTATAACAGATTCAACAAAAAAGATAAAGTGTTCGGAGGTCATTATGCCCGAAAACCAACAGTACGATATTTTATGGAAACAGATCAAAGAGGTCATGCAGGAAACGATCTCTCCGATCACGTTCGAAATGTATATTTCAAAACTCGTACCCATAGATATTGACGGCACGAAAATCATACTCAAAACGGAAACAGAGTTTTTTGCAAATTATATCGGGAAAAACCTGACGGACAAAATGAAATCGGCGATCCGCAAAGCGGACACGGGCATTACCGACTTTGCCCTTACGGTCGAAGGGGAAGACATCGTTGTTTCCAGCGAAGAACCCGACTCCGAAGACGACATTGCCTGCGCCATTGACCCGAAATTTACTTTCAATTCCTTTGTTGCAGGCAAGAGCAACGAGTTTGTGTTCGCCGCGGCGCAGTCGGTGGCGAAAAACCCGGGCGCAAATTTTAATCCCCTCTATATTTACGGTGCTTCGGGACTTGGAAAAACGCACCTTTTGCAATCCATTGCAAATTATATCGGAGCGCACAAGCCCGCCCTTCGCGTACTCTATACGACTTGCGACAAATTTATCAACGAACTGATCGATTCCATTTACCTTTACAAAGGGAATCGGAGCATGCAGGCAAAATTCCGCAACCGTTACCGCAATGTGGATGTGCTTCTCATTGACGACATTCAGTTTCTTGCGGGAAAACAATCTGTTCAGGAAGAACTTTTCCATACGTTCAACGCGTTGCAGGCGGAAAATAAGCAGATCGTTCTCACTTCCGATGTACCGCCCAAAGAGATCGCGACCCTTGAAGAACGCCTGCGCACAAGGTTTGAAGGCGGTCTCATCGCCGACATCCAGCCGCCCGACGCCGAGACCAAGATCGCTATTCTCAAACAGAAAGCTTTTGAACGCAAAGCGGTACTTCCCGCCGACGTGCTTGAATTTCTTGCGCGCGATTCGGGTACAGACGTAAGAACACTCGAAGGCAGACTCAACAAAGTTATCTTCGCAAGCAAACTGCACGAAAAGCCAGTTACAATGGAACTTGCCGCGACCGCTCTCAACGAAGCTGTCAGCGAAGAAGCGGAAACGATCACTTCGGACAAGATCATATCCAGTATCTGTTCTTTCTACAAAATCACAAAGGAAAACCTGCTCGGCAAGAGCAAGAAAAAAGAACTTGTTCAGCCCCGCCAGATCTGCGCATTTCTTATGTGCGAAATTATGAATATTCCCCTCGTTTCCATCGGTGAAACGCTGGGAGGCAGGGATCACACCACGATCATCCACTCCCGCGAAAAAATCGCGAACCTTATCAAAGTCAACGATCGCATCGCCAAAGAAGTGGAAGATATCCGAAACATGATCCTGAAAAAATAGTTTTATGATATTATTTTCAGGAAATTATCTATATTAAAAATCTCCGCAGTGCGGCGGAAATAACCGCACTTCATGCAAAAGGCGTTTGCCTTTTGCATTTCATCTATTCGGCAAAATTATGACGGTAACAAACGAATTTTACACAAACGAATATGAAGCGGTTGTCGTAGGCGCGGGGCACGCAGGCTCGGAAGCCGCCCTTGCCCTTGCCAGAACGGGTATCCGCACGCTTATGCTCACCCTTAACCTCGACAGCATAGCATTTATGGCGTGCAACCCCTCTATCGGCGGCACTGCAAAGGGTCACCTCGTTCGGGAGATCGACGCGCTTGGCGGCGAAATGGGAAGAAATGCCGACAAAACCGCCTTGCAGATGAGAATGCTCAACCGCGGAAAAGGCGCGGCAGTACAGAGTTTACGCTCTCAGTCGGACAAGCACGCCTACCACGCGGAAATGAAAAAAACGCTCGAAAACACGCCCAATCTTTCCATTTTACAGGGCGAAGCCGCCGAGATCCTCGTTGAAGACGGAAAAGTCACGGGCGTAAAGACGGCTATCGGAGAAATCATCACCGCAAAAGCAGTCGTTCTTGCAACGGGCGTCTATTTGAAAGGCGAAATCGTTGCAGGAGAATATAAACAAAGTTCGGGTCCCAACGGCTTTGCCCCCGCCAACCTTCTCACCGAAAACCTGATTTCACTCGGCTTTAACGTCAGAAGATTCAAAACGGGAACGCCTGCGCGCGTGGACGGCAGGACCATAGACTACTCCAAATGCGAAGTTCAGGAAGGCGAAAAGGATATTTATCCCTTCTCTTTCCTCTCGGACGGCGTGCCGCAAAAACAAAAACGCTGTTATCTTACCTACACCAATGAAAAAACGCACGAGATCATCCGTGCCAACCTGCACCGCTCCCCTCTGTATGCGGGCGTGATCAAAGGTACAGGCCCCCGTTACTGCCCTTCCATCGAAGATAAAGTCGTGCGCTTTGCCGATAAGGAAAGACATCAGATCTTTCTCGAACCCGAATGTGCGGACAGCAATGAAATTTACGTTCAGGGAATGTCTTCCTCTCTGCCGCACGACGTACAGAGAGAAATGTACCGCACTGTCGCAGGGCTGGAAAACGTAAAAATCATGCGTTATGCCTATGCGATCGAGTACGACTGTATCGACACTCTTGACGTTTATCCTACCCTTGAATTCAAAAAAATAAGCGGACTTTACACTGCGGGTCAAATCAACGGCACGAGCGGCTATGAAGAAGCCGCCGCCCAGGGACTGATCGCAGGACTCAACGCCTCACTCAAACTTCGCGGAAAAGATCCGCTGATCTTGCACCGCGACGAAGCGTATATCGGCGTTCTCATCGACGATCTCGTGACCAAAGGCACAAACGAACCCTACCGTATGATGACATCACGCGCGGAACACCGTATCCATTTAAGGCAGGACAACGCTGATTTCCGTCTGACCGAAAAAGGTTTTGCGGCAGGTCTTGCCACAAAAGAAAGATATGAGCGTTTCCAAAAGCGCAAGGAGGATGTTGCAAGGATCGGAACACTTCTCGACGAGCGCGTATCCCCCAAACGTTCGGGCGATTTTTTACAGGCGCACGGTTTCCCCGTACCGGCAGGCGGCGTGTCTTACTCGGATATGATCCGCCGCGGGATCGATATAGAAGATATCTGCAAAGAATTTGAAATTTTAAAGGAAGAGCGTCCCGAAAACATAGAAACGGCTTGTATCAACGTAAAGTACGAGGGATATTTAAAACGCGGACTGGAACAGATCGAACGGGCGAAAAAACTGGAAGATAAGAAATTGCCCGAAGATATCGATTACGCTAAAATCGACGGACTTCGTTTGGAAGCGCGCCAAAAGCTCAACAAGATCCGTCCCGAAAACCTCGGTCAAGCAGGCAGAATTTCGGGTGTAAGCCCCGCGGATATAGCGGTTCTGATGGTATATCTCGGCTGTATGCACCGCTAAAAAAGAAGATAATTATTCAGTGGTAGCGGATAGCCGATTACTAATTTAATTAAAATCCCCCGGAAAAGTCTTAAAAAAATGACTTCCCCCGGGGGATTTATTTCAAAGCCAAATTAAAGCTTTAAACCGCAATGCGCATTACTCCAATAGTGTAATATATGTTCTCATTGCAATTCCCTTTTCATTATCCGAAACAGCAGATTTTTGTACTGCAATCAAAAAATACCGTATTTCACCGTGTCCAAGATTGAATACAGCCATTTGCGTCAACTGATCAGCTGAAAACTGTCTTATCTCTTCATCTGCCAGTTCATCCCATAAAAAAGTTTTTATATCACTACTTTTCGCATTGTTTACAACAGCAAACGAATAATCCTGCAAGTCTGTCCCTTCTTCAACAATTACATGCAAATCAAATGAAAAATCTTTTTCTGAGCCGCTCAGATTTTCCAAAGCAAAACAAAAAAACTTTATTTCCCCCGCCAACCAGACATCGGTATCATTGCTGATAGGCTTTACATATCCCGCAATCGGAGAATATTTCCCGTTTTGATCCCAATCTACATAAAAATTCATCTCTTCGGGGGGAAGATCAATTATTGTTTTTCCTACTTCGCTAAAAGTGTACTTCATGCTGACCGATCTTCCACTATATGCCGCCTCAGCATGAATCTGATAAAGATTATTTCCTCGAAATTCAACAGTCAGCGAACTTAACTGAATATTCGTATATGCACTCATACCGTTAAAATATGTCAATAAACTATCCTTTGCAGTAAGTAAATTCCCACTTACTGTAAAAGAATTATAAGTCAGCTGCGGTATGTAATCATATAAAGGAAAAAAATCTTTATTTATTTCCCCGATCGTGCTTGCGTTATTATTGACTAAAAAAAGATTGTAGTCAGATTCTGATAATTTTTCCCACGTTTCGTCTTTTATAATGTACTGACTACTCAAATCCAAAATATATATTCCATCGTCTTCTTCTTTAAAATATAAATCCATAAGATATTCCTGGGTTACGTTGTCCGTTATAATCCTGTAAGGAATATTCATACGGTATAAACCGTCTTGACGCCATAAAGTCGCGCTATAAGATTTTTCTTCATCTGCATACTTAATTTCTGGGACAAGAGTATAATTTGTTGCTTTTACCGCATTTTCGAAAATTTGCTGAGTAATATCCGAAATTACGGGAAGAGTAATTTCGGTTTGACCGTAATCGAAGAACCGATAGACAATTCCCGAAGGAAACGAAATGCTTTCTAAGCGTTTCTGCGTATCGAATTTCACACTTACCTGACCACCCGCAACACTAACAATATAAGATTTTTCTTTTTCTTGATAATTGGCGTTTTCAAAAGATAAGCTTTTAAACATGTTAAAAACCGACATAATCTCTTCAATTGTCATATCGGATGGTAATTGAGTCCATTCTCCCTGTTCGTTCGAATAGAGAACAGTCTCTCCGTTTTCTTCCACATAAATTTCAGTCCAATTGTTTCCCCCGCCCGAAACAGTCATTTCCAGCATGAATCTTTGCGACGTTTTCACTATTTTACAAGTCTTTACAATCTGATCATCCCCCTCTCCGATTGTTATACTCCCGCTTACATTTGCAAAAGCCTCTTCCGAAAACGCCTGCTCCCATTGTTTTTCAGTTACCTTTGATCCACTCTCCGTTTTTTCTTTTTCATCGCACGCCGAAAATATTACAAATGTGCCCATCAATAAAATGCTCAATGCAAAACATAATAATTTCTTCATATTTACCTCCTTATTATGATTGTATCAAATATTTTTATAGTTGTCAATACCATATCTTAATAATAAAATGAATAAACTCAATGAACTATCTGTCTTTTGAAATTTTCTTATGCAATTTCATTCCAGCAAATAAAACAATCCCCCGCTTTGTACCGACGGTACAGAGCGGGGGATTGAATTCCCTCTTTAAAAAATTTCTATTCGGTTTTATAGGTCGTGCCTTCCTTTGTATCGATGAGGGTTATCCCTTTTTCGGCGAGCAGGTTTCTGATCCTGTCCGCTTCGGCATAATTCTTTGCTTTTTTAGCCGCCGCACGGTCAGCAATATACTTTTCGATCTCTTCCGCACTCAACCCACCCTTTGCTTCCTGTTTTTCTTCTTTTTCCAAAAGCCCGAGCGAAAGCACTTTCTCAAAATCGGCGATGAGCGCACGCTTTGCCTTGCCGCTCAGATTTTTTTCTTTAAGAACATCGTAAACGAGCGTGACGGCAAGAGAAGTATTCAGATCGTTTCCTAAAACGTCGGAAAATTTATTCTTATACTCATTCATAAGCTCGGCGTTTTCCTCTCCTTCTTCGGAAAGAGCCTGCACTTTTGCTTTGAGTTTTCTGTATGCCGTTGCCGCGTTGGCAAGGTTTTCCTCCGAATAAACGAGGGATTTACGGTAATGGGATTGCAGGCAGAAAAAGCGGTATTCCATAGGCGAATATCCCGATTCCGCAAGTTTTTTCAAAGTCAGAAATCCGCCCGAAGATTTGCTCATTTTTCCGCCTGACGTATTCAGATGCAGCACGTGGAACCAATAATTGCACCATTTATGCCCTAGATATGCTTCACTCTGTGCAATTTCATTGGTATGATGCGGGAAAACATTATCGATTCCGCCGCAGTGGATATCCACATATTCACCGAGATACTTCATTGCAATGCAGGAACATTCAATGTGCCAGCCCGGATAACCTACGCCCCACGGACTATCCCATTTCAGAGCCTGATCTTCGAACTTGGATTTCGTGAACCACAGAACAAAGTCGTTCTTATTGCGCTTGTTGGAATCCTCGTCTACGCCTTCGCGCACCCCTACTTCGAGATCCTCTTCCTTAAAATTAAAGAAAACGTGATAATCTTTGAGTTTTGACGTATCGAAATATACGTTTCCGCCCGCAAAATAAGCGTAACCTTTCTCCATAAGCGAAGAAATAACTTTAATAAAGTCATCCACACATCCCGTAGCGGGCTGGACTACATCGGGTTTTTTAATATTGAGCGCGGCACAATCCTCAAAAAACGCATCGGTATAAAACTTTGCAAGTTCCAGAACCGTCTTGTGTTCCCTTTTAGCGCCGAGCAGCATTTTATCTTCTCCGCTGTCCGCATCCGAAGAAAGATGCCCGATATCCGTAATGTTCATAACGCGGGTAACATCATACCCAGCGTAACGGAAATATTTTTCAAGAACGTCTTCCATAAGATACGTTCTCAGATTTCCTATATGTGCAAAATTATAAACGGTCGGACCGCAGGTATACATTTTTACTTTACCCGCTTCGTTTGGAACAAATTCCTCGACCGTTCTTGTCAATGTATTGTAGAGTTTCATAGATCTCTCCCGTACGCGCAAAAAACGCTTTATTTACGATTGTATTCCCGTTTATTATACAATATCACTTTTTTTCTGTCAATCTTTCCCGATATATATTACTCAGGGAACAAATAAACTGCAAATTATATCATTCTTTATTCTCTGAATAAATAAACTACATATTCCCTCAGCAATCGACAAAAAAACGCCCCGAACGCCTTGCATATAAAGTTATAATGATATTATCCGTTTTTTTGCGGAAAATCGATCGATTCGGAGCAGATATGACTCAGAAATTCTCACTCAAATACGGTTACGGCACCGTTTTGCTTTACCTTTCACTGTTTCTTGCAATGCTGTGCCTGAATTTCACGATGGACAATTTTGAACCCTTTTCTTTCGCACTGTATTGCGCTATGCTCGTGTGCGGACTGAATATTTTTTCCTCTTCGGGACTTTTTCTTCTTGCCGGCGGTATCAGCCTGACAAAAGGATTTATTCCTTTTGCAGTATTTGCCGCACAGGGCGCTGTTATGCTGATCGTTTTTTTCGCTTATGCTCAAATGAAAAAAGCCATGAAAGCGGAACTTTGTTTTTATGCTGCCGCGGCGGCAACCGTTTTTATCCTTTTATACGGAAAATTCGTCTACGAAGATTATATTCGCGCACTGATCGCGGGAAGTGCTTTGTGCCTTCTCACTTTTGCTATGTGCGGAGCACTGCGCTGTCTTTTATACCGCGCGGGAAGATGCAGACTCACCGCCGAAGAGATCGTTTTCCTGGCTGTCGCTTTTACGGCAACGGGTATCGGATTTTGCAGGCTCGCAGGCGGATATGCCTGTGAAGGGATTGCCATTTTACTTACCCTGCTTTCGATCGGCATTCTCCGAAACCCTTCCGTCATAGGCTGTGCCATTGTCTTTGCCCTGCCCGAAGCCGTTGTGAAAAGCGTTGCGGCAGGCGCTCCTGAGCTCACTTCCGTTGCCTTGCTTGCTATATGCTGCGCTATTTCTTTGGCTTTGCTGAGATCGGGAAAGCTGCCCGCCGCCCTCTCCTTTTTTTCCGTTTTTCTGCTCATAAAATATGCCGACGGTGCATTTTATTCGGGCGATCTTTACGCCGAACTTTTTGTACCGCTCGCCCCCTGTCTGCTCTTTGCCTGTATGCCGGATAAACTGTTTCTGCGCTGGTCGGAAACCATACATAAATATTCGGACAGACAACTCACCCGCCTTACGGTGGAAGCCGAGAGAGCAAGAACGGCAGAGCGGCTCTTTACGATTTCGGAAGCGTTCCGTGAAATAGAAAATACCTTCCGCACCCTCGGAGACGGCTGCGACGAAGAAGGCGCGCGAAACGCCGTCAAGGAAGGGATATTAAATGAAGTTTGCGCGCAATGCGAAAACAGAGAACGGTGTAAAAATGAAGAAGTCGACAACGCACTTACAAAATTGGTAAACGTCTGTTGCGGCAAAGGGAAAGCAACTTTAATGGATCTGCCCTTTACACTCACTTCTGTATGTATCAATCCCTCGGGACTTTTATTCTGCCTTAACAAACTTCTTTCCGAATACAGGCGCTGCGCGGCAGAACTGGAAAATGCGGCAACGGCAAGGCTGTTATTGGCAGACCAGGCAAGGGCGGTCGGTGAAACGGTACGCGCCCTTGCCGTAGAAAAGAGCATTCCTCTAAACGAGAACACACCTTTTGAGCGCAGGCTCGGCGAAAAACTCGGACGCGCCGGTGTGATCTGCCGTGAGATCCTCGTCTGCGGAGAAGACGTTTCTTTTACCGCGACAGGAAAATATGATGTAAAAAAACTCACTTCTCTCGTTTCGGAAATCATGCAAAAACAGTATGTTTTATGCACAAAGACGGCGCTTGCCGCGGAAAAATTCTGTTACGCATTCCGTCCCCGCCCCGCATTTGACGCCGCATTCGGCATTTCTTCGGCAAAAAAGGAAGGTGAAAGTGCGAGCGGCGATACCCATTCCGTCATTCGGATAGACGAGCGGACTTTCCTTACTGCACTTTCGGACGGAATGGGCAGCGGAGAATATGCAAGAAAAATTTCGGAAACCGCCATCTCGCTCGTGGAAAGTTTTTACAGGGCAGGTCTTCCTTCCGAACTCGTACTGGAAACGGTGAACCGTCTTCTTTCCTTTAATAAAGAAGAAAGTTTTGCTTGCGTAGATATTGCCGCGGTCGATCTTGACAGCGGAACCGCCGATATTGTAAAAATAGGTTCGCCTTTGGGGTTCGTTCTCACTACGGACAAAATAGAAATTCTCGAAAGCGGATCTTTGCCGCTCGGAATTTTGGACGGGGTGCGCCCGACAGCCGTGCAGAAACAACTCGACGACGGGGATACACTCCTCTTCATCAGCGACGGAATCACATCCGCATTTGGTTCAAGCGCAGATCTTGCCGAATTTCTTTCTACCCTGTCCCCGCTCAATCCGCAATCCCTGACAGACTCGCTCTTACAGGGCGCGCTCGAAAGAACGGACGGAAAAGCTGAGGACGATATGACTGCCGTAGCGACGAGACTTTTCCGCACCGGAAAATCCGCATAAGTCTTAAAAAAACGGCAGTCAGACTGGAATGTTGCGCATTTTTCCTATATAATAATACTTGCGGCGGGAAAAAATTGCGGGAGGTGAACGGACATATGCCGTTTGCGTTTCATTTCAGATACGGCGACCGCAAGCGCAATATTGCGGCTGCGGTAAGCAGTCTTTTCGCCTTCTGAAAGGCGGTATAAGATTGGATTTTATTAAATTTCTCGAATACGTCAGATTATACAATATTGACGTAGTAGTGATCGGTGCGGGCGTGTTTGTCCTTACCGAAGTTCTGAAAAGAACTGTTTTGAAAAAGCTAAGCAGTAAGTTGATCACCTTTGTGCCGTTTTTGCTGGGCGTTACGGCATACCTGATCTACGGAGGATTTGCGATCGGAAACTTTGCGGAAAATGCGGCACTTTTTGCACAAAAAGGTTTTTCCTGCGGTTCGCTCGCTACCGTAATTTATGTAGTATGCAAGCAATTTATTCTGTCGGGCGTGATCCCCTCGGCCTCGCAGACACGCACGGAACTCGTTAAAGAATTAATCGCGCCCTACGCGGAAATTTCCGACGAGCAGGCAGAAAAAATTGCCGAAACGGCAAAAACGGATGAAAACCTCGCAAAAGAAATGATCGCTGAACTCGGAGAAGGGGCAGCTGTTATTGCGGAAACTGTACTGAAAGCAATCAGAGACGTCTGATTTCCCGGGCGGGTATCCGCGCGCAATGTTTGCGCGCGGATATTTTTTTGTCCTTTGCGTATACTTTTTCCGTAATGAAAAAACTATCTGAAATCTGTAAAGAAAACGTAAAAATCATTAAAAAAATCCTCTCGTCCGAAGACATACTTGTCTTTTCTTTCACGATGAAAGACGGCACCGAATGCGCCGCCGTATACGCTGACGGAATAACCGACAAAATGCTGCTAGGCGAGCAGGTTGCAAGGCCTTTATCTTCGGAATCACGTCCGAAAAACGCAGAAGAAGCGGCAAAACTTCTGCAATCGCCCGAAAACAAGCGGGAAACGGAACCCGAAAATATCGTTTCGGAGATCCTTTCGGGAAATACCGCTCTGTTCATCGACGGAATCGGCGAAGCTCTGATCATCGGAATGAAAAAAATCAGTATGCGCGCCATTATGGAACCGCCCACTTCCGTTGCCGTAAAAGGGCCGCGCGAAGGGTTTATTGAGGACGTAAAAACCAATGTTTCACTGATCCGCAACCGACTTCGCACCGAAAAATTACAAGTAAAGACTTTTAAAGTCGGAAAACAGAGCGCAACGACTGTCTGCGTCGTGTTTGTAGACGGGATCGCAAACCCCGATACGGCAAAAGAAATTTGCGATAAGATAGAATCCATCAATATCGACTCCATACCCGACTCGTCTTATATAGGTAAATTTCTTGCGAAAAACCCCTATTCACTCTTCAAACAGGTAGGCACAACGGAAAAGCCGGATATCCTCTGCGCAAAGATTCTCGAAGGCAGGATCGCCGTCTTTACGGACGGCTCGCCTATCGCGCTCACTCTTCCCTATCTCCTTACGGAAGATTTTCAGGGGCCGCAAGATTATTTCGTTTCGCCGTACAGGGCAACTCTATCCAGGCTCTTCCGATTTTTTGCAGTGTGCGTTTCCGTACTGTTGCCCGCATTTTATGTTGCCGCACAGCTTTTTAAACTGCAACTTCTGCCTTTCGGTTTTTTGCTGACGATATCGGGCAGTATACAGGATATTCCCCTTTCGCCAAGCCTTGAACTATTTTTTCTGTTGCTGATGCTGGAAATTCTCATTGAAGCGAGTATCCGAATGCCGCGCTATGTTGCGCTAGCGCTTTCCGTCATCGGCGCGCTGGTCTTAGGCGATACCGCCGTAAAAGCGGGGATCGTTTCTTCTACCGCGATCATAATTATGGCCCTTTCGGGGATCTCTGCATATACAGTCCCCGACCTCGTGGGTACGGTTTCCATTTTACGGCTGTCTTTTCTAGTAGTCGCAGGAAGTATCGGAACGTACGGCATACCTTTGCTCTGCGCACTGCTTCTTTATTATCTGATATCTTCCGATGCATACGGCAGCCCTATGCTCGCCCCCTTTTCACCCATTGTAAAAAGAGATATGCGTGACGCCCTGCTCAAAGCGCCTATGACTGATCTGACTACAAGACCCGAGGTCTTTCGCCCGAAAAATAAAACACGCCTCAAACCATCGACTGAGCGAAAGGAGGCTGACAATGGATAAAATCAAAATAAGGCAGATCTGCTTTTTGTTTGCGGTCATGATGCCTGTTACAAAAATGCTCGTCTATCCCACAACACTCACTTATTATGTAAAAAACGACCTCTTGATTTCGGCGTTTTGCAACCTTCTTATCGAGGGCGTGATCGTGGGACTGATCATGCTGCTCGCAAAAAAAACGGACAAGTCGTTCTTTTCTCTGATAGAAGACCGCTTCGGCAATCTGACGGCAAGGATCGTATACGCAGTCTGCGCATTATTCTTTTTTGCTTCCGCGCTTTTGCCGCTCGCAGAACAAAAACTGTTTGTAATGCAGGTATTTTATGAAAACGTACCTTCTATCATCTCCTTTGCGCCTTTTTTCTTCGTTTGCTTTTTCGCCTGCACAAAAGGTTTTAAAAGTATAGGAAGAGCGGCAGATCTGTGTCTACCCGTTTTTGCCGTATCTTTTACCGTAATACTTCTGTTATCACTGCCGCACGCCGATTTTTCCGCGCTGCTGCCCATCACAGCCGTTTCGCCTCTGACCATAGGCAAAGGCAGTCTTTTTTCCGTCAACTGGTTTACCGACTGTTTTTTCCTTTTGTTTTTCCTCGGAAATTTCAAATACGAAAAAAACGCGTCAAAAAAAGTGATACTGTCTTTTGCGGCGGGTGCATTTTTTATTCTTATCTTTCTTGCCGTATTCTACGGAGTTTTTGCAGACATCGCAATACGTCAACAGAACGCCATTGCGCAACTTCCGAAATACACTACCGCATTCACCTCACTCGGAAGGCTCGACTACCTCTTTTTGTTTGCGCTTACCCTCGTTATGATTTTTTACCTTTGCGTGCCTATTCAGCTTTGCGTGCATTGCATTTGTAAAACATTTAAAAATTGCAGACCGACGCTGCCCTCTCTTGCCGTAAATGCAGCCATGCTCGGACTTGTCATTCTGCTCAACCGTTCCTTTAACGAATTGCAAACATTTCTGACAAGTCAGGCTTGGTTTGTCTTTCTGATTTTTGCATATCTCTTACCCGTTCTCGCACTGCTTCTTCCGAAAAAAATTCTGCCTAAGTATAAAAACAAGAAGGAGAAGCTCTATGAATAAGTTATGGATGCGAATATTTATCTGCGGGGCGTGCGCTTTATTACTGCTCTTCTTTTCAAACGATTTCGGGCTGATCGATATTCAGGAAACGGCAATCGTTATCGCCATTGCCATAGATAAAGGCGAAGAAGAAGGAAAATTCGACGTTTCCGCTCAGATCGCCGTTCCTGCGGGAACGGGCACGGGAACGGCAGGAAACGTGACCGTTACAGGCGCTTCTACCGTAGGCGAAGCAATCACCGAACTCAACCATAAAACGGGCTGGTACCCTACACTTGTACACTGTAAACTCGTTCTTTTAGGCGAAGAAACCACCCGCGAAAATGTTTTTGAAATTCTTGACTACTTTTTAAGAAGTGAATTGGTGGAAGATACCTGTCTCGTCGGCGTATGCGAAGGGCTTGCCAAAGACGCGTTCAAAGCGACTTCTCCCGTAAAAGATATTTCAAGTTCCGCGATCTCCAAGGTATTGTCCTCAGAAGCTCAGAAAACAGGTCTTATTTCAGTTACCAACCTCAAAGACTTTGCCAAAAATTATTATTCTGTTTCAGGCGGCGGATTTCTCCCCTTTATTGCCGTAAAGCAGGAAGCGGAAAGCCAGGGCGACGACCAGGCGCAAAAACCTGTCTTCAATGGAAAAATAAATTCGGAAATTTCTCCGGTGTCGTCTGAGGGTGCAAAAAGCGGCGAAAAGAAATCTGACGTATTCGACGCGTCTCGGACAATGCTTTTTCAAAACGGAAAAGGTGTGGCGCTTCTCACCCCCGATGAGACGCTAGCTTTCAATATGGCGGACACCCCTACCGACTATGCGTTCGGAAATATAGAGGTAGATGAAAAGGACGGCAAAGTGGTTTACGATCTGAAAATGAAAATCACTAAAAAATCCGCTCAGCTTTCTTTTGAAAACGGAAAACCTGTCTTTACTTTCCGCATCCGCGCCCAAGCAAAAATTATCGACGCTAATAAATCGGACAGTATCCTGATGATCACTCAATCGGCACTCGTACCCGAACAAGTACTCAACGCCGCCGAAGAAAAATTCAAAAAAGAATTATCTTCCGCATTTGAAAAATCGGCAGCCGCGGGATGCGACCTTTTCGGCATGAAAATGCAACTCTACCGTTTCCACCATAAAAAATACAACGCTTATAAAAATACCATTTTAAACCGCGTTGAAACAAGGTACGATATCCGCTTCTCCGCTTTAAAATGATAGTTTTTAAAAAAAATTGATAAAAAATTTCAAATTTGCTCTTGACAAAGTAAAAATCCGTGTTATAATAAAATTGACCAAAGGGAAAAAATACAATCAGATTTTCCCTCGGTACAGCTTTCATAGCGGAGCACGGAACGCTCCTCGCGGCAAAGTGCAGAGTTTGCTCGGGTATCAGCGCTGAACGGACAGACAAAGCAAAAAGAACAAAGGAAAAGGGAAGGCTTTTCCGCCGCAGGATGTCGGGAAGCAAAGCCGCCGGATTCTTGTCTCACACTTGGGCAATCGGAAAAGATGACCGCATGATAAATCAAGAATTTGTGCAGCCCGCACCGCGACGAGGAGGTACTGTATGTACAAGTCCGATTTAAGAAAACTTGCTTAAATGGAGGGCGGTCCAATGTACTATGTAACTTCGGAGACGTAAAGTAAGACAAAACCGTATAAGCGGAATACCGTGCGCTCTGCAGGCGCGAAGATTTTCTGCAATTTTAAGAATTTGAACGGAAAAGCAATGTCTTTGGCAGTCTCTTAAAACTGAATATATGAAAATTTACCCGCAAGCGCTTTTGCCTTGCGGGTTTTGATTTGTCTTGCGGGTTTTGATTTGCCTTGCGGGTTTTGATTTGTCTTGCGGATTTTTATTTTGCGTCCCCTGCTATTTGCTCAGGATTTATAATATAAAAACTTATCTTTTCTAATTGATTATGAAAACACAAATTTTAAAAAACTGTTTACTTTTATTAAAGTATAGAATATAATAAAAGAAACGACAGGAGGTACTGCTTATGGGCAAAAATGCAAAAGGCTATCTTAACGCGAGATTAGGATGGCTGATCAATCTGATTCTGGCAATCCTTCCCCCGACAAACTGGATTTTGGGCGGGATCACCCGCATACAGCGCGGACATCTGATTGCGGGCGTATTGCAACTGCTTTTGATCGGCGAAGTGTTTTTCTTCTTTGCTGACCTGATCACCGTGATTTTGAGCGGAGATCTGAGAATATTTGCATAACCTTATAAAAAATATTTAAAAAGCTCTGTCGGGAAAATTCCCGACAGAGCTTTTCTTTCTATCCTAAAAAATCTTAACTGAAAGGTTTGACCATAGCAGTTGTTACCCATCCGTTATAACAAATATCCTCGCCTTTTTTTACACCCGAGCAGAACGGCAGAATTTCTTCTTCGAGAGGTTCTATGATCTCAATTTTACCTTCTGCATACTCTGTAAGCATCTTTTGGCAATGGTTGAGCCTGTTCAATAATCCGCCGAAACGGATATCCAACACTTCAAAGCCGTTTTCCTTATTTTCCTTTGCCCATTGCTCTTCAAGGCTTTTATAAAGCTTCTTTACCCTTTTCATTGTTTCGGGGTATGCCGTCTTTGCAAGTTCCAAAAGGCCTGCTTTATCCCCTTTTCTATACAGTTCACGGGTACGAACACCTAAATCGCATTTCACCGAAACCGCATCACAAAGATCGGAGAGCGTACGGAAAATATATCCGAACTCTTTCATCCTTACGTTCTTTCTCAGTTTCTCAGCGATTTTTGCGTATCTTTCAGGCATATCTTCCTTTACCTGATAATCCAACATCCCTACAAACGGGTCTGCATAAAGAAGATACTTAGATGGATTGTAAATGGGTTTTCCGGGTTCTTTACAGTCAGGCAGATCGGCCAGCATAAACGCGTCGAAATCGGCACCGATAATTTTTTTGAAAACTTTTTTTGTGTTTTCTATGTCAAAATCCCCTTTCGCACACTGAGCCGCATAAATAAGCGAAGGCAACACGCCGAATAAGGAACACTCCGCACCGTCATCTTTCCAACAGGTGATAAACATATTCCTTACGCCGTGCTCGATACAACTTCTGATGGCGTTCGCCGTCGCTTCCATTGAAAACTCATTCTGAGGCGCAAAACCTTTCCACGTCCACGCTCCGCCGCCAAACCAGACAGGATTATTGAACTGCAAATGCCCTTTGATCATCTTGTCGTAATGCTCTTTATCCCTCGCATAATAATCCCAATAAACAAGATCCAGATTTTTCGGCACTTTATCCACTACACTGCGATCAAATACCGATCCGTCTGCATAATAATTGCCCTGATTTAAAAGACGGAAAAACATATCCGACCACATCATAGGTCTGAATCCGTACTTTTCCGCGATCTTGACTACTTTGTCAAGATGCTCGCAGAGGATATCAAAACGATCGCGAAGCCCGTGCTTGTCGAGATATTTGCCCAAGCCTACCATATGCGCTTCATCCATGCCGATATTGACCCTGCGGCTTTTGAAGTTTTCCGCAAGACTTGCAAAAATATGATCGATCAGCTCATATGTCCTTTCTTCCCCCACGAGAAGAATATCCCCGAAATCCAAACATTCACGGCTGTAAACATCCCAGCGCATAATACCGCTTAAATGCGCCAAAGCCTGTACGCACGGAATAAGTTCTATACCTTTTGATGAAGCATATGCGTCGATTTCTTTCAGCTCCGCGCCCGAATACCTGCCGCGCAGATAACCAAAATACGGTTCGTCTTTTACTTCGTAAACATCTTCTGTATAAAGTTGCAGCATATTATATCCTGCCGCAGATAAAATATCGATCATACGAAAGAGCGTTTCTTTCTTATGTACCGCACCGCGCGAACAATCCAGCATAACTCCGAACGTATCAAAATTAGCCGCCACTGATTTTTTTCTCATAAATCCTCCTTAATTGCCTTGAAAATTATTTTACAGACAAAAACTTGTATGTTTTCGCCAAAATCAAATTCTCGTAAATTTTCAACACTCACAGCAAAAACTCGAAATAATAATCGTCCATTTCGTAGCCTTCGCCGATATCTGCAACTCCTTCTCCGTACTTTGTAAACCCGAACTTACGGTAAGCGCGGATAGCCCTTTCGTTTTTCTTGTTTACTGTCAGATATACTCTTTTAGCCCCGACCTTGCGCGCAAAGCCGATAACTTCTCCCAAAGCTTTGCCGCCTAAACCTTTTCCGCGCATCTGTTCTTTCAGATACAATTTACTCAAAAACAAGTTCTCGTTTTGTAAAGCCAATCCGCAATATCCGACTTTCTCGCCCTGTTGCGTAAGATAAAAATAAATATAATTTTCCTTTTCTATCTGATCTCTAAGCGCCTGCACGCTTTGAAATTTTTCCAGCATATAATCTACCGCATCTTTTCCCAGCAACTCATCATAAGCCGAATGCCAGCACTCATCAGCCATTTGGCTCAATTCCCGCAAGTTTTCGTCCGATACCTTTTCCAACATGCTCGTGTTCATGTTTGCCTCCGTATTTTTTTATTATAGTATCAAAGCGAAAAAATGTCAATATCCTTCGACAAAATACGCCTCCGCGCGACACACAAATCCAAAAAAAATTCTTCTGTTTTTGCCGAAATTCATATACAATAAAATAAAAATAAAAACGAGGAAAGCATTATGAATCATCTTAGTGAAATGATAGGAAAAGCCCTTTTTACTACTGACGGAAGATATGCGGGAACGGTAAAAAACGTATGCGTGACAGCCGATCTCAAAAAAATAAAAGGCGTGGAATACTTCGACGAATCGGAAGAAGAATTCACCCTTCCTCTTTCTGCCATAAAAGCGGAAGGCGATGCACTCATCGTAAAATCGCTCAGCCTGCCCTGCAAAAATGCCGTACCTGCTCCGTTCGGGATCGCTGCGTTTTCGGAAAAAGGCGAAAACCTCGGACACGTTCGTGATTTTACCGCAGAAAGCGGAAGCATATCCGGTATTGTCCTAGCTGACGGGAAAGAAATCTCCTCACTTCGTATCAGCGGAATAGGCGACGCGCTTATTCTCGATTTGTCCTCAGAAATTCTGCCCGTCAAACAGAAAAAACCTTCACGCACTCGAAACTCAGTAAAACAAGAAGCAAAAACAGAGTCCGTACAACCGCAAGAAAAAGATAAAAAAGCGGAAACTCCCGACATTCCCCTTCGCGCAGGCGGCGGGCTTTTGACAGGTAAACGAGCGACAACGGATGTTTCTGACGTACGCGGCAACATAATCGTAAAAAAGGGAACTCTGATCACACCCGAAATTCTGCGCCGCGTCGCACAACACAACAAAATGTTCGAACTGACATTGAGCGTGCTTCCCCTGTTTCCGACGCGCTGAAACCCTTTTTATTATACACAAACCGTACGTAACAATCAATACCGTTTCCCCCGCTGATATTGCCAAATATTAAGATAAAATGCACAGATGTCGCATATTGTCCGCATCTGTGCATTTATTTTTTTATTCATATTTTATTTTCGTATATTATCAAAATATATTCTTAAAAGTGTTTATTTCGTTTTATTATTCAGCGAACGGATTTTCCCATTTCGTATGCTTCGTTCACCGCATCTGTATCGTAAATTGCACCGACGGCATCTGCGCCGATCCCGTATACCACACCCGAAAGCTTTACGCCGTCAAAACAGTCTATCCAGCCCTGTATACCCGAAATTGTACCGTTCATCGCACTTTTACTGTTTTCTGCGGCAGATGTCAATAAGTATACCTGCTTAAAAGAAATTTGCTGACCGTAAAGAGGATTGAGTCTGTCAAGAAACGTCTTTAACTGTCCGCTCATGGAATAATAATAGACAGGCGTGGCAAAAACAAGAACTTCCGCATTTTTTATGATCGGAAGAATTTCATTGATATCGTCACGCAGAGCGCATTTGCCCGTTTTCAGGCAGGACATACAGCCGATACAATACCCGACTTTCAAATCTCTCAGATGAATCATCTTTACATCATTGCCCGCATCTTTCGCCCCTTTTGCAAATTTCTCCGCAAGTACCTCAGAATTTCCGCCCTTGCGGTATGTAGAACTGATAACAACGATTCTTTTCATAACTCCTCCTTAAAAAGGCTATAATTTACCTTTAATATTTTTTTATTTAAATAAAATACTCTGTTTTAAACTGTTTCTTTTATTTCTTTGATTACCTTTGCAGGCACACCGCCAACGACTGTGCAAGGCGGAACATCCTTCGTTACGACAGCCCCTGCCGCCACGATCGCACCGTCACCGACCGTAACTCCCGCTAAAATTGTTGCATGAGTGCCGATCCAGACTTTATTCCCTATTTTTATCGGCGCAGGAAACATATCCGCACGCTTTCGAGGATCCGAATCATGATTCAGCGTAGCAAAAACGACTTGCTGACCGATCAGACAATCATCCCCGATCTCAATACCGCCCTGATCCTGAAAACAACACCCTTCATTTATAAAAACATTTTTTCCGATAGCAATATTCAGTCCGAAATCCGTGTAAAAAGGCGGAAACAGGTGAAAAGTTTCGTCTTTTTTCATTCCTGTCAACTCCGAAAATAAAATCTGCAATTCCTCTTGCGTTTTATAACCGCTGTTCATCTTGCCCGTAATCATTCTCGCCCGTTCGGACATTTCGTGCATAAAAAGATGTTCTTCCGATCCCGCTTTGATCCTATTTCCCTGTTTTACGTATGCTTTAAAATCTTTAAGTTCCATGATTTAATTATAGTCTCATTCAAATACTATGTCAAATACCTATATTTTATATTCTGCCATGCTTGACAGGCATAAATTCAATTTATATAATAACAATATAAGGAGAAGAAAATGGATATTCGTGAACTCAAATATTTTCTGACCGTCGCGCAGGAAAAGAGCATTTCCAAGGCCGCCGAAAAATTATACATAACACAACCGAGCCTGTCTCGACAAATGCAGAACCTGGAAAAGGAAATCGGTAAACAACTCTTTATTCGCGGAAATAAGGCTACCACTCTTACCGAAACGGGAATGCTTTTGAAAAAACGCGCGGAAGAAATTATATCTTTGCATAACAAGACAAAATCCGAACTAACCGAGCAGACAGACAATTTTTCGGGTGAAATTTTTATCGGAAGCGGTGAATCTTACGTGATAGAAGAAGTCGCTAAAACTGCAAAAAAACTGCACGATCAGCACTCGGGTATTATTTTTCATTTTTTCAGCGGAGATACGCAGGAAATTGCGGAAAGACTGGATAAAGGACTCATTGATTTCGGCATTTTAGTAGAACCTGCCGACACCTCAAAGTATAACTCCCTCCGCTTGAAACAAAAAGATACTTGGGGCGTGTTGATGAGAAAAGACAGCCCCCTTTCCAAAACAAAATATGTTACGCGCGAGGATCTTAAAGATAAACCTTTAATTCGTTCAAAACACGCCGTAAATACAACCGCTTTGTCCGACTGGTTTGAATGCGATACCCAAACTTTAAATATTGTCGCGACATATAATCTTTTATACAATGCTTCCGTACTTGTTCGGGAAGGATTAGGTTATGCAATCGGGCTGGATAAAATCATCAACACCACCGGCGACAGCGATCTTTGTTTCAGACCGCTTATGCCCTCTTTTCAGTCTTCACTATCTGTTGTTTGGAAACACAATCAGATATTTTCCTCTGCATCGCAAAAATTTTTAGATGAATTGAAAAAACAACTTTCGGATCATCCGAACACGTAAAAACTGAATGCGGCAAACTTTAAAACCCTGACGCTTTTATGGCGTCAGGGTTTAATTTTTAGCTGAATTATAAAATTCTATCCGTTTAAATCAGCGGCAAAGGGATTCTTTAAGCGCACAGTACACGCCTGCCGTCCAACCGAACAAGTCGGTGTGATCGGTTATGACAACCTGCCTATCAGTACGATTTCAGGAATCAACATAACCACTATCGCCTACAATTTTAAGGAACTTTCCGCAAACGCGATCGACGCTCTGTGTACTGTCATACGGACGCGCCAACACATACCCGACCCCATTATCATTTCCAATCATATGCTTGTGCGCCAATCCACAAAATAATTTCTGTTTAAAACAGGATATATATTTTATATCCGCAGTATTTTTTGCCAATAATTTAACCTACTTATTTCGTTTTATTTTTCAAGAAAAATTCATAACGGAAGTTCCCTTCTATCCACTGCGGAAAATTTGTTCCCCAGTGATTATTGAATAAATTTACCGTAAATTCAGCATTAGTCTTTTTATACCTGTGATTTCTGTAACGGCAAATTGCATTTCCGCCAAAGGAAACGAGCGGCGCGTCGGGCG
Source organism: uncultured Bacillota bacterium (assembly GCA_949287815.1). GTDB lineage: Bacteria > Bacillota > Clostridia > Christensenellales > Borkfalkiaceae > Borkfalkia. Next base: position 26,840 of record CASEHS010000023.1, read on the forward strand.
TTTCCAGCACTGTATCGTCAATTTCGGCTCTGCCGTTGACCGCCCAAAGCCCGTGGTTCGACTCGGCAACAATATCTTTATCCACATCCACAGAAAAACTTCCCTGCTTAACCTTATAAATTTTTCCGTGCCTGTTCAGATCTATATGCAAATTCCCCGCCTCTACCATCGCAGTCGCGTCTTTGTCCGCGCCTTCCAGGCTGATGCGAAGTCCGCTGTCTGTAAGCGACAGATCAAGTTTGAGATTTCGGGAATTTCCATATTTTTCAAAACTTTCACGGGGCGGCTGCAACAGCACTTTATACCCCGATTGTACCTTTTCAACGCTTACGACCTTTGCGGAATATCTCTTTTGCTCTGTTTCGGGATAAGAATACCTTCCGAAATCGGAAAGCGACCACTCCCAATACCGCACGAGATACTCTTTCATGAACCGATGCAGATCTTCCGTCCCGAACACAATATATTCATACGACAAAGTTATTTTCTCTCTGTTCGGAAGAAATACATCCAATTTATCGTTTCGGACAGCAATTTCAAAGGGTAAAAAAGCCTCAACTTTCTTAGCTGGCACATACCCTAATTTTTCCGCCGTACCCTGACAGATCGCGGAAAGATTTTTTACATAATTTTTCTGTTCCTGCCAACTCTCTTCCGCAAGACGATACACCGCATCGTTTTTCCGTAAAAAGGAAAGATCTGCCTTTTCGTAACTTCTTTCTTTCTCGAAAAATTTTAAAACGTTTATTCCGAAAGTATGTTCCGCAAAAATAAGCGCCGCACGGTAAAATTCGTCCTCTGCCTGAGAAATATCCGCACCGACCGATCTTGCGTATTCGTTCATTTGCTTAAATTTACAAAGATCGCGCTTATATTCGGACATGGCGTCAGGATAAGTTCCCGCGCCATGTATCCAGCTGTCGCTCATTTCACCGCGAATCACTTTAAGTCCCGACAGATCGCATTTATAAATCTCGTCCGCGAAATCGTCCAGCGTACCCGTTATAAACTTCGTATCCTTTCCGACTTTATTCTTGCATTCGAGTATGTACTCGCCGCTTTGCACGCCGACATTATCTCCCGTCTGCATAAAAGCGAGCCAAACAGGAAATTTCTAGCCTTTCGGCGGAAGTACGTTTGTACCGTAATCTCCGCTGTACATGGTTAAAATGCGGTTCCCTTCAAGATCTTCCCACCAGAACAAAAGCGGAACTTTCGGTTTAGGACTTGCAGGATTTTTCCCCAAATGCAGAAACTTTACGCCGCGCTCTACCAGCGGGCGGATGATCGCACTCGTATGACCGGGTACGTCCGTCATTTTTGCGCTTTTGGGAAAATCACAGCCGAAGATCTGACAGCAATCATCGGCAAAAACAAACATTTTGCGCAAAGCCGCTTCATCCAATAAAGACGTGTGCATCGTAAACGGAAGAGCATGAAAACATACCTGACCGCGCCCGACAAGTTCTTTGAGGCGCTTTTTTGTCTTTTCATCGTTCTTTTCGTACATCATTTTCAGAAGATAAGCAGGCAAAGTCCATTTATATTCCAGTTCTTTTCCGTACTTTTGCGTTTGCTCGCAGACAGCAAGAGCATTCTGCAACATCTCTCCGCAATATCGGCTGAGAACTTTTTCTGCCGTATCCGTATATCCGTAATCAAAATGAGTCTTGAACGCCGCTATGATTTTTTTCATAATCTCCCCCTTTTTGCAGGCAGAAAGTCTGACTCCAAAAATTTACCGATTTTTTTATCCTTTATCAACTTTTTGCGATCAGATCTTTTACGATCGTTTCCGCAATCAGAAGCCCTGCCGCCGACGGCACAAAAGAGATACTTCCGATAAACTTTTTACCGTCTGCACCTTCTTTTGAAATTTGAAGGGGCGCTTCTTCCGAATAAACCGCCTTGACGCCTTCGATGCCGACTTTTTTGAGTTCCCTTCGCATGATTTTGGCGAGCGGACATTCCCTCGTCTTTTCGATCGGAACAACGCGAAATTCAGAGCCGTTCATTTTATTTCCCGCCCCCATACAACTGATGACGGGAACTCCCGCTTCCCTTACGGTTTTTATCAGAAGCACTTTGCTTTGGACACTGTCGATACAGTCGGCTACGTAATCATATGCCGTCATATCAAAAAAATCCGCCGTCCTTTCGTCAAAGAAAAAATTAAAGGCGTTCGCCCTGCAATCAGGATCTATATCGAGCGCCCGCGCCTTCATCACTTCCGCCTTGGGCTTGCCGAGCGTGGAATGAAGAGCAACGATCTGTCTGTTCAGATTTGATTTTGCAACCGTATCGCCGTCTATAAAATCGATTGCGCCCACACCTGCACGCACCAACGCTTCCGCAGTATATGAACCGACACCGCCGATCCCGAATACCGCAACACGTGCTGAGCGAAGTTTTTCAAAGGCGGCAACCCCGATAAGAGCCGTTTCACGACTGTAATTCTCATTCATACGATCCCCTCCCAAACTTTCAATTTTGGTCACATTCACTTTACGGGACAAAAGTAAGTTCCATTATAAATGATTCCCTTTTCCATTTCAAGCGTTTGGCAGAAAATTCAAAAAATATATGCTCATTCTCAAAAAATAGTCAATTCAAAAGACAAATTTTTACTTTCCTATTGAAAATGTCAAAATTGTATTGTATAATGAGGTATCTAAATGTTGCGGGCAAAAAATCTATATCGGCTCGCCCGCAGCCGAAAAGGGGAAAAATTTATGAGCATCAAGGCGGAAGACATCAGAAATATTGCGGTGATCGGGCATAGCGGCGAAGGCAAAACCTCCGTTTGCGAAGCAATCCTGTTCAACGGAAAATCTACTGACAGACTCGGCAAAACTACGGAAGGAACTACCGTGACTGACTATGACGAGCAGGAAATTGCGCGTCAGATGTCCATTTCACTCTCTGCGGCATTCACCGCATGGAACGGCGTAAAGATAAACCTCCTCGACGTTCCGGGGTTTTATGACTTTGAAGGGGAACTCAACGAAGCACTCCGCGCGGCAGGCGGCGCACTCATCGTAACTTCGGCGAGCGGTACGCTCTCCGTGGGTGCGGAAAAGTGCCTTGACTTGTGCCTTAAAAACAAAATACCTATGGTCATTTTTATCAACGGCATGGATAAAGACAATGCAGATTATGAAGGCACAGTAAATGCGCTCAAAGCAAAATACGCGGGCAAAATTGCACCTATCCAGATCCCGCTCATGCAGGGAAATAAGATGATCGGCTATATCAACGCCCTTACCGAAAAAGCCTTCCGCTTCTCCGAGGAAGGATTGAAAGAGATACCTATTCCCGAAGAAATGAAAGGAACTCTTGCCACAATGCAGGAAAACCTGACGGAAACCGCAGCCGAAAACGACGAGGCGCTTCTCGACAAATATTTCAGCGAAGGCGAACTTTCCAAAGAAGAGATCATCCACGGCATCCGTAAAGGTATTTATAACGTAAACACGATCCCCGTTATGGCAGGTTCCGCGCTTCAAAACCGCGGCATCATTAACCTGATGGATGAAATCGTTAAATATATGCCCAAAGCCATCGAGAGGCGCGAAGTACTTGCCTCCGCGGTAGGTAAAGACGAACTTGTCGGTATCACCTGTATCGAAAATGCTCCTTTTGCAGCCCAAGTCTTTAAGACGGTGGTCGACCCGTTTGTCGGAAAACTCAACGTAATGAAAGTATTCCGCGGCACGCTGAAATCAGGCTCGACGGTATACAATTCCACGACAGGCAAAACTGAGCGTATTTCTCAGATCTATCTGCTCAAAGGCAAGAAACAGGAAGTTGTTTCCGAACTCAATGCGGGAGATATCGGCGCGGTGAGCAAACTTACAGCGACAAACACGGGCGACACCCTCTGCGACGAAAGCGAAAAAGTAAAATTCGATCCCATACACTTCCCCCGCCCTGTTCTTTCCATGGCGATCTATGCGGAGAAAAAAGGCGACGAAGACAAAATTTTTGCAGGTCTTAATAAACTTGCGGAAGAAGATTATACCTTCACTGTTTCCAAGAATGCGGAAACGGGCGAAATGGTCATCAGCGGTCAGGGCGAAACGCACCTTGACGTCATCAACAAAAAACTTAAAGCGAAATTCAATGTATCCGCACTCCTCAAAACGCCCAAGATCGCTTACCGCGAAACCATCCGAAAGACGGTGGAGGCGGAAGGCAAACACAAAAAACAATCGGGCGGACACGGTCAATACGGACATTGTAAAGTACGTTTTGAACCGTTCGACGGCGAATTTGAATTTGCAGAAGAAGTAGTCGGCGGAAGCGTGCCCAAACAATATATTCCCGCCGTGGAAAAAGGTTTGCGTGAATGTCTCCCTAACGGCGTTCTTGCTGGTTATCCCGTAACGGGACTTCGCGCCGTGCTTTACGACGGAAGTTATCACGACGTAGACTCTTCCGAAATGGCATTTAAACTTGCGGCAGCGCTTGCGTTCAAAGAAGGACTGAAAAATGCCAACCCTGTGCTTTTGGAACCGATCATGAAACTGCGCATCGCGATCCCCGAATCTTACCTCGGTGATATCATGGGAGATATGAATAAACGGCGCGGCAGGATACTTGGAATAGATATGCTCGACGATATGCAGGTCGTCAATGCGGAAGCGCCGCAAGCGGAGCTTTTCAGATACGCTACCGATCTTCGCAGTATGACGCAGGGTCGCGGCAAATTTGTAGCGGAACTCGAACGCTATGAAGAAGTGCCGTTTGCGGAAGCGGAAAAAATAATCAAAGCCCGCGCTGCCGAAAAAGAACAGGCAAACTAAACAATTTTCTATTAAAACTTACGCCGAACACTGTAAAACCAGTGTTCGGCGTTTTTTTCATATAAAGTTTAAATATTTGAGCGCAATCAACTTAAGTGCGAATTTTTATTTACCCTCCTCTCTTAAAATTTATTTTCCGACTTTAAAAAACCGTTTGCGCTTTTTCGTAATAAAAGAAATACCGCACGCAACGAGTCCGCTGCGTGCGGTATTTATAGTGTTCATTACAAAATCTCTTTTTTCTTGGCGTCAAACTCTTCCTGGGTAATTACGCCGTCTTTTAAAAGCTGTGAATACTTTGCCAGAACCTCTACTTTACGTTCCTCTGACATTTTTGCACCCGCTGTGGGAGCAGAATACGTTGCGGCAACTTCGCTTTGTGCTTCGTTCTTTTCAGGGGCTTCGCCATCAGCTTCGTTACTGACGCCGTATACATATTTATCAGGTACCATTTTCTGACATACAAAATAAGCGACCGTGAAAAGCACTGCGAAAATAAACGGAACAAATGCAGACGTAGTATATTCAATGGATATTCCCATTTCGGTTGCATCTGTTCCTCCAACCGCTTTTACCTGCAAATTATAAATAATCCCAAAAACCATATATAAGAAACTGCATATTAAGCTCACAATCATCAGTTTTTTTGCGACTTTTTCATATTTATTAAACATAACGGAAAGCACACCGAAAACCATCGTAACAACCCCGACAAGACAACTCAGAATGGATATTGCACCTGCAACATATACCGCCCATTCCCTATTGCTTCCTTCCAAAAATAAACTTTTGAAATCGAACACATCAAATCCGTTCTCGCTCACAGTTTGGCTGACTCCATAAGAAATAGTTACATTCGAAAGAGCCGAACTCAATCCTGTAAGTGCGATCAAACCTACCACAAAAGCGGCAACGCCGCAAGCCAATGTTTTAAAAGAAATCCTCATAAATGTCCTCCCTTTTAAATTTATTTTTTTTTGAATTATCACAAATAATTAAATTATATGATAATGCTCAAATTTTTTATGAATTTTACAACAATTCTTTCTTTTTAGCGTTAAACTCTTTCTGAGTAATAATGCCATCTTTTAGAAGCTGTGCGTAATCTCTTAGCAATTGCACTTTTTCTGCCTCACTGATCTGCAGCTTTTGGGGCTGAGCCACTGAAACAATACTCATTTCGGCCTGTTTATCAACAGATTTTACTTCTGTCGGATGATTAACCGCTTTAACTTCTGGAATATTTTCAGAAACCGCAATTTCAGCCGCAAAATTTGCACTTACGGGTGCCATAACGCTCTGATTTACAACATATACTGCTTGTTTTTCTTTTCCCTTTGCCGCAAAAATCTCTTTATCCGGCACTGCAAAAAGACAAGCGATCCAAGCCCCTGTAAATATAAACCCAAATATAAACGGGATAAAGCCCTGAGAAGAAATCGACACTAAATCCTTTTTAGACCCTGCGCCCAATAACTTCAAAATTTCTTCTA
>CASEHS010000024.1 GCA_949287815.1 uncultured Bacillota bacterium
ATCCTGTATCGCTATGAATCTAATACCGAAAGCCGGAAAGACATAATCGACGTACTGCCCGACCTCGATATAGTTCCTCCCGAAACGCGACAGGTCTTTCACGATGATGGTATTGATAACTCCCGTCTTGGCATCGTCCAACAATCGCTGCACCTCTGGTCTGTCGAACGTGGTACCCGATACGCCGTCGTCGATATATTCGCCGTGGATTTCAAAGCCGTGTTCTTCTGCATACTTGCGTAAAATAGCCCGCTGATTGTCTATGGATACCGATTCGCCCTGACGTTCGTCCTCTTGGGAAAGCCTATAATAAAGACCTGCTATGTAGTGTTTCTGTTTCATACGTCACCTCGCTGCTTTATTGGCTTGATTCACCGCAAGCCGTTCCATCGTCCGCTCAAAGTCTTTGCCGCCTTTGAAGTACCTGCGGACATAGTATGACTTCCCGCCCACAGTCTTCCGTTTGCTTACGGACGGGGCAAAGAGATAGCAATTCTTTTCGTATTCTTCTACGCTGCTGTAAATATTTTTCATTCTGTTTTCCTCCTTTTGATTTTTTCTGTCTTTCGACGGAGAAAAAACAAACGGAAACGCAAAATCTTACCCTTATCTGTCCTGTTTATTGCTTTCCGTCAAGGGTTGCCGAAGGCAATGCACCTTGCCCTTGACGGGAAGGGCGTTTCCGTTTACACTTCTCCGCCGAAAGACAAAAGATTAGTTTGCCTTCGGCATTTTCTCGATCACTTCCGGGCTGACCGTACCCATGATTTCGCCGTCTACCATACAAGTAAAATTAGGGGCAAGGATATACTTGAAACCGTGTTCTTCATCTCCCGTGCAGCAGAGGATATCCTCGCCCAGAACGTCCGAAACAACATAAGTTTTTAGCCCGCGCGAGTACACGATCTTTTCGTCGTTCTTGCTGATGTATTTGAGCATATACTTGATGCTGTCCGCGACCTCATAGGCGTTATTGACCGCCGAAAAATCGCTCCGCCCGAACCGTTCGTTAAAGAAACTGTTCTGTATGCTCTTTTCCCGCCTGTGCCGTTTGGTACTGTAATCCTCATGCTCTTCCAACTCGCCCGGCATCTGTCCTTCCGGTATGTAAGCAAGCGCATGAAAATGCAATCTTTCTCCCAACTCTCCGCGTTCCCATGCGCCCATATACCGCCAGTCGCGCCGTGCAGAGAAGTGGTAGAGCGTATTCATAAGCGAGGTTCGGAAAGTTTCTTCCGTATGCTTTCGGGAATCAAAAGTATAAGTGCAAAAGAAATTCCAACTGTTTGTATAGCCACGCCGTATCATCCGCTTGTACCGTTCCCAACGGTTTCGGCTTAACCTGTTGAAGTGTTTTTCTACAAACTGCGCCGCCTCATCTTCGTCCTGAAACATAGGGGTAAATTCCTGCAACAATTTGGCTTTACGGTTTTTTCTCTTGCCTTTGAATTTGGTAAATGCCTTTTCGAACTGCTGCAATTCGTCGCTCTTTTCGGGCTGTTTCCGCCGTCTCCTTTGCCTGTAAGGGCGTTCCGTGTGCGGTATCGCTATCCAGTGGCTGCCGTCGTAATATATCTTTGCCGCGAGTAGGTTCATTCGACACCTCCCCGCTTCAACAGCGCCGCGTTACCGCAATACCTTTTGTCTTGTTTTCCTGCAAATTTCTGTCCTCCGAAGATAAAATTTGCACGAAAAAAGGGCATAGCACAAAAGAGAGAAATCACTGTCAGTTAGTTTCTTTCTTTTATGTTATGCCCTTGAAGATAACGACCCCGCCCCGACTCTTCCGCTCGGGGTAACGGCGCGGCTTTTTCAGCTCGCTACAATCTCAATGGTATCGCTTCACGGCTTCTCTATTCTTATCTTACTTACTCAATCAAATCATAAATCAGCTCTCTTATTCAGTTGTACTCGCCCCTTTTCAGGTGCATGCGGGTATTATACAACCTTTTTTCTAAAAAGTCAAACATATGTTCACATATTTTTAAGAAAAATTAAAAATTTTTCAGAGTTATGCACAATACCGAAGGGAAAGGGGCGGAATAACAAACAAAAAACATGCCGCAGATCTGCAACGAAAGCCCGCCCGCCGCGAGAGAAAAAGGCGATCCGCAAGCGGGTCAGCGCGGACGCCTTTTCGCGGCGGGCATTTCTGTCGCTGCGTATTTTTTTGTTCCGCTCGTTTGAGCGGTTGCGTTTCGGTTGATTTTAGGCGGGAGCTTGTCTGCGGCGGCGCGAAGCGCCGCCGCACTCGTCTATGACAAGATCACGCCTAACTGCCATTAGGTTATTTTATAGCTTTTTACGAATGAGAAAAAATAAGTCTCTCCGTCATTGGAGAGAACCGATATATGCCTGGTATTTTGTTCTTATCTGTCTTTTTCTGTAGCAGATACTGCCACGCCCGATTCCAAGTTCCGCGATGATTTCCGATCGCACTAAACCTCTCAGAACGCAATCAAGTACGGCGAGCTCCATTTCGTTCAGATGCATGGCTTCCAATATCGCATCCGCTTTTGTGTAATCTGTCTGCTCATGCTCAAAACAATTTACGGGATCCATAGGTAGTGCCTTATAGCTTGTAAAATCAATATAAGAGGTTTTCTCCATTTTCCTGCGATAACGCATAAGCTCTCCGTCTACTTCCCGATAGCAGGCAAGTTTGATCGTGATCTCTTTTCCTCTGCAGTCTTTGCCGTAAATATCCGATACCTTTCTGCCTATGAATTGATACAGAAAACTGATAGCTGTCTGCGCTACGTCGTAGCCGTCCGATACGATATAATCGACCTCGCCCATATGATGCAAATCTTTGATCAGACCGATATAATATTTATCTGCGATTTTCCAATCGTACTTCTTTAAGGTACGAAGTGTTTGCAATGCAATCATCTCTCCCATGAGTTTTACATTTTCATTTGAGATAGGCTCATCAAACAATTCACCTTCATTCCGATACTTTCCGTTTGAGAACTTTGTTACCAACATTTCCATTCTTACATCCTCCGAATTGTTTTGCCTTTTTCGGGCAAGAGGCGAAGGAGCATAGGACGGGAAATGTCTCTAAATTCAAAATAAAGTTTGCGGATGTCAACGGTACAAAGAAAAATCGTTGCATTTTAGACGCGCAAATGCTTCATAGAACAGAGAAAGAACCGAGCAAGGAGAACTCCCTTACTCGGCTCTTAAAGTCTTTCTATGGGTGTTTTAAGCGACGATTTTGCGACCGTTGACTTCCGCGAGGAACTATGCTAACCTACGTCTCCGAAAAAGCAAATTCGGAGAAATATTGAGATATCTTTTCCCTCCAAAATATTTAGGTAAATTATTTCAAGACACAAAAAGCTTGCGTATTGGGATATATGTAGACCACGAATGGTGGATTCTTGAAAATGTATGTTCGATAATAGGATTAAGATAGTCTCTATATTTCTTTTCTTGTTTATTCAAACGCCAGCAATAGTTTTGATACTTGAAATTTCTTCGAAAATGTGATATATTGATTATGCCAAACATTTACCAATGCCCTTAATTAGAAATATAGGTACTTTTAAATTTATATTTTTCCTATATATGTAATACAATTTGGTAAAAATGCGAAACCATATTATATTATGTAGTAATATATCCATCCTATATAGTAATTGTTTGGCCACAGTCGGAGTTTACGTTTTTCAAGCATTAACTTCGGTTGGCGAACTTTTTTATTTGCGGAGGTTTTCTTATGAAAAGGAAGATTTCGGTAATTATCTTAACTATAATTTGTTTTCTTTTTTGCGCTTTAGCTTTGACTGCTTGCAGCGAAAATAACGGCAATCTCCCTACGCACACGCACAGTTATCAATGGATAGATAACGGTGACGGTACACATAAACAACATTGTTCGGTGGAAGGCTGCAATATGCCCGATAAAAATATCGAAAACCATATTTGGGGTGTAGATAATAAATGTGAAAAGTGTGAAGCTGTAAAACCAATTGAAAACCTACCTGAGCATTCTCATATTTGGGCTAAGATTTGGAAAAACAACGACATGTACCATTGGCACGACTGTACAGTCGCAGACTGTCCAATCACCGATAATGCTCAGAAAGACGGTTACGGTGAACACGATGCGCTCGGAGTAAATGGCTCTTGTTCTATCTGCGGTTACATTCCTTTAATTATTGAGGCAACGTCGATCACGCTCAATCAAACGTCACTCACTCTCGATATCGGTGCAAACGCAACACTTACGGCAACAATTTTTCCGAGTAATGCTATGGATAAATCGGTAACATGGAAAAGTGATAAGCCGAATATTGCAAGCGTAGACGCAACCGGCAACATAACCGCTGTATCCAAAGGTACAGCCATTATAACTGTTTCGACAAAAAACGGAAAAACTGCGATGTGTACGGTTACGATAAACAAAGCTTCAATTACGAACGTAGTCGGCGCAGAAATCGATGGCACGCAAATTAATATGCTCGTAGATCATACAACGAACAGTGTATCGCTTGGCAATAAAGTTATCGTATCTTCAGGAAAATGGTTTTTATGCTCGGACATTCTCGGTCAAAATCAAATTCCGACGAAAATTGCCGCAGGCGCAGACGGAAAACTGAAAGACGGCGAAAATAATTTTTATATAATTTTACAGGATAGCAAAGGCGATTTCGTAGACACGTATACGCTCACGATTTACAGAAGCTTTGCAATATCCATTAATTATCACGGCGTATATAATGAGATTATCAAATCGGAAAGCGTATACTCGGGCTATGAATATACAATAACTTACACACTTGGAATTGAAGGGTATACCTTTAATGGTTGGAAATTGAACGGTAAACAAACGGCAAAGATTATCCCATTTGCCGACACGGATCTTTATGCCGATTGTACGGCGAACGACTACATACTTACCTTTGATGCCGACGGCGGAACGGTTTCGGAAAACTTCAAAGCCGTTACATACGACAGACCTTATGTCTTGCCGATTCCCAAAAAAACGGGGCATACGTTCTTAGGCTGGTATGACGGCGAAACGAAAATCACGAATGATGACGGCAATAGCCTACAAGACAGTAAATTCACGCATGCAACGGTTCTTACGGCAAAATGGCAGATAAATAAATATACATTCCGTATCTATAGGAATATGTCCAATAGCGGAACGATTACCAGCAATGTTTCAAACGGTTGGGAGTACAATTATAATACCAAAATTACCCTTGCGACAACACAAAATCTCGGTTATACTTTTCTCGGTTGGTATAACGGCGATGATTTGCTCGAAAGCAATTTAGAATACACGTTCGATTTACCTGATAGTGATACTTCAATAACTGCAAAATATCAAGTAAACGTCGAAATGCGTAATTTCAATTTCACTTCTACTCTCGAAACTTGCACAATTTCAGACGTGATAAACAAAACGATTACGAAAATAACAATACCAAATTACGTAACAAGTATTGGAAATTCTGCGTTCGATGGTTGTAATGAACTTGTAAGTATCACTGTAAGCGACAAAAATTCCGTATATGCAAGTCAAGACGGAATTTTATATAATAAATCAAAAACATCTTTTGTAGCAATCCCCTCCCAATTAAGCGGCAATATAACCATAAGTAACGGCATAACAAGCATCGCCTCTTATGCATTCAGTGGACGCACCGAGATTACAGGCATTATTATACCAAACAGTATTACTATCATCGGTTCTTCTGCGTTTAACGGTTGCACGGGGCTTATGAGCATAGTTATTCCCGCCAGCGTAACGAGTATCGGTTCTTCTGCGTTTAATGGCTGCACCGGTTTAACAGAACTCAACTATAATGCCACTGCTTGCGCGGATTTCGGTTTTAACAATCAAGTATTTAATAATGCGGGACAAAATGATAACGGCATAACGGTAACTATAGGTACAAGCGTAACGAGTATTCCTGCACATATATTCCATTCTGTTACTAAAGTAGTGAATATAGCTTTTGAAAAAGGTAGCGAGTGCAAAAATATTGGTTCTTATGCATTCTATAATTGTAGTAGGATTACGAATGTTACTATTCCTGACAGCGTAACGAACATCGGTTCTTATGCATTCTATAATTGTAGTGGACTTACGAGCATCACTATCCCTGACAGTGTAACGAGTGTTGGTACTTATGCATTTAGCGGTTGCACGGGATTGACGGAAATAAATTACAACGCAATGTCTTGTGCTGATTTTGATTCATATGGCGTATTCGGAGGTGCAGGGCAAAACAGCGATGGGGTTACAGTAAATATAGGCTCAAACGTAACAAGAATCCCCGCTTATTTATTTTCTGGTTCAGTTAATAAAATCGTGAACGTAGTTTTTGAAAAAAACAGTAAATGTGAAGGTATCGGTTCTAATGCATTCTCCAGTTGCATTGGACTTAGGGGTGTATATATTGCTGACATAGCAGACTGGAGCGAAATAGAATTTAGCAATGGTGATTCAAATCCCTTATACCACGCAAAAAAACTTTACTTAAAAGGAATGCTCTTAACGGAACTTACTATCCCAGATGGTGTTACGAGTATAGGGAATTATGCGTTCTATGGTTGTGAAAGTCTTACTAATGTCAAGATGCCCGACACGACTACTAATATTGGTAATGCTGCATTTTTTAAATGTAGCAATTTAACCGATGTTACAATACCCTCTAATATTGTAAATATTGGCGATAATGCATTCGCATCCTGTCAAAAATTGACACGGATTTACTACAATGCAACAGAGTGTCAGGATTTAAATAATAATAGTAACGTATTTTCTAGCTCGGGAAACAATGAATCGGGTATTACTGTACATATAGGTGATAATGTCGAAAGAATTCCTGCTTATCTGTTTAGTACTGGTGCTTTTACATCACACATTGTAGAAGTGCTTTTCTCAGAAAATAGTAACTGTGCGAGCATTGGACATTCCGCTTTTAGCGGCGATCCTATAACGAACATTATCATTCCGAAAAGCGTAATAAGCATAGATAAGACAGCTTTTAGTACTTGCTACAATCTTGAAAGCATTGTAGTTGCGAGCGGAAATATAACATATCACAGCGACAACAATTGCATAATTGAGACAGCGACAAAAACCTTAGTTTTGGGTTGCAAAAACAGCGTAATCCCAAATGACGGGAGTGTTCTTAATATAGGAGATTATGCGTTTAAAAATTGCTTGAATCTTGTGAACATTGTAATTTCTAATAGTATTATAAATATCGGTTCATATGCATTTAGTGGTTGTAGCGAACTTACGAGCATAACTATCCCCAACAGTGTTATAAGCATTGGTTCTTATGCGTTCGAAGCTTGTTTCAAACTTAACATACATTGTGAAGAAGAAAGTCAACCAAGCGGCTGGAATAGTGATTGGAATTCGGATAGTCGTCCTGTTATTTGGAATTATAAAAATAATGAAAAAGACGAGAACGGTTATGTTTATGTAGTAATAGACGGTATTCAATATTCCTTAAAAGATAATATTGCTACGGTAATAAAACAATTAAGAAATAATACTACTGTAAATATACCTTCAGTAGTATCGCATAAAGGAATCGAGTATAACGTTACAAGCATCGGTTCTTCTGCTTTTAGCGGTTGCTACGAACTTACAACCATCACAATACCCGATGGAGTTACAAATATAGGAGAACTAGCATTTAACCATTGCACTGGTCTTACAAACATCACTATCCCCAACAGTATAACAAGTATAGGTATGCAGGCATTTTATAATTGCAGTGTGCTTACAAAAATTATTATACCCAACAATGTAACATATATCGGTTCTTACGCATTCACCTTTTGTGAGAGCTTGACAATATACTGTGAAACTGATTGTAAGCAAAACAATTGGCACAATGATTGGAATTCGAACAACTGCCCCGTTATTTGGGATTGTAAAAACAACGAAAAAGATGAAAATGGTTATATTTATACCGTAATAGATGGTATACGATATTCTTTGAAAGACAATATTGCTACGGTAGTAAAACAACCGTTAAATATAACTTCAGCAAATATCCCCACTATAGTAATATATAAAGGGAACGAATATAGTGTAACGAATATTGGTGAGAAAGCATTCAACTTTTGTAGCGAACTCACAAGCATAACAATTCCTAACAGTATAACAAATATTGGTTCTTCTGCATTTAGTGGTTGCACAGGACTTATAAGCATAACAATCTCCAACAGTATAACAAGTATCAGTTCTTATGCGTTTAGTGGTTGCACAGGACTTACAAGCATAACAATCCCCAATAGTATAACAAGCATCGGTTCTTCTGCATTTAGTGGTTGCACAGGACTTACAAGTATAATTATTCCTGACGATGTTACGAGTATCGGGGAACTTACATTCTTTGGTTGTAGCAACCTGACTATATATTGCGAAGCAATAAACCGGCCGAGCGGTTGGAATACTAATTGGAATTACAGTTACTGTCCCGTGGTCTGGGGGTATCAGGGATAACATAAAAGTTCTATATGTCTTACAACGTTTAGAAATATATCAAACAGGAGAAAAAAATTATGTTAATTTATGCACTGCAAGGAAAACGAAATACGGGAAAATCTCTTACATTGGCAACATTGTTTGTGAAGATTATTCACGAATATAAAGATAAGGTTAAAAGTATATATCCCGATCAAAATTATGACACAGAATTCATTGAAAAGAAGATAGCACGGAAATATCAAGCTATTTGCGCCAAACGGCGTTGCGCCTCGCCGTACGTCAGCACCGTTTTGGAAATTGAGGGTGTACTTGTCGGCATACATACCAGCGGGGATGATAAAAGTTCCATTCAAAAAGCGATGTCTCTGTTCAAAGGTGAAGCAACGAAAGGCGAACCTTGCGATATCGCGTTTGGTGCTTGTCACCTTTGGGGGATTACCGTTAGAGAAATTGAGGGGCTCTGCCAAAACGGGAATCAATTGAAGCTAATTCCGAAAGAAATTCCGAAAAATGCTACCTGCGAAATCTTTAAGCAATATAACACCTGCCTGGCCGAAGATTTATTTAAAAAATTACAAGAGTACATTGAAAGTAAAGCAAATTAAATACCTTAAAACGTCCTTATTTTTATGAAATATTAATAACCACGAAAACTAATTTTATCGTGGCTTTGGCTATTTTATACGAATATTTATAACTTGCTATCCGCCGTGTTTTAGTTATACTAATACAGTACCTGCGTCTGTTTGAGCATTCAGCCCATCAAGGAATATTTCAATTCTATGATGCAATAATCAAACGCAAGAGTAATAAATTCTATCCATAAAAATATGTTACAGTATCTACGTAGTAACCTCTGCACCAAAAATGCCTGTTCCCGTACTTGTATTTCAGATTGGCGAATTGGTCAAATATCATCAGGCTGCTCTTCCCTTTGAGTATCCCCATGAATTTGCTTACACTCAGCTTCGGCGGTATTGTTACCAGCATATGGATATGGTCTTCACACGCATTTGCCTCTATGATTTCCACTCCCTCGCATCGCTCACATATCCGCCGTAATATCTTTCCTATTGCCGCTTTATACTTCCCGTATATGATTTGTCTGCGATATTTCGGCGCAAACACGATATGATATTGACATCTCCACTTTGTATGTGCTAAACTATCCGTGTCTTTCATTAGACCTCCTGTTTTACTTTTGTTGCGATTGCCAGTCGCTTCAATTGTATTACAGGAGTTTATTTTTGTCCATAGCTTTAAGCTCTTTATCCACTCACTCAGTGAGTGGTTGTCCTTGACAATATAATAGAAAAAGAGCAACGGATTTTCCGTTGCTCTCTTTCTTGACTTGTATGCCACAAAGCCAACAACACCACCCACGAAAATATATTCCGTATTTGTGGTGATTAAACTTTGACGACACTGGTGGAGTAGGCGAGAGTTGAACTCGCGTCTTGCCGGATTGCCAGTAGGCTTTCTACACGTTTATGCCGCAATTAACTTAAAATACACACCTCTGCGACCGAAAATGTATATCCGCAGAAATCTTAAAATCCGTCATTTTGCCGATTTCAAATCAAAACGACAGTTCCCCGCCTGAATTGACGCCCGTAGCCTTCCGACGGGAAAAAGGTACGGACGAACTGCTCGTTAATTAAGCAGCATATGCCAACTGAGCGTTGGCATTGTAGTTTGCATTGTCTGCATTTAAATTTAAGCCGAATGTTTTAACGAGGCCACTCGTTCCTCGACGTGCTTACCTGCCCGCGCACCGACAATCGAAACCGGTGCTACCCCATATACAGCGGTATTTCCGCCGTTATTACTATATTATTATACGGTATAACGCCAAAAAATGCAATTACTTTATTAAAACTTAAAAGGCGTGACCTGATAGACGTAATAATTGAGCCAGTTGGTATAGAATAAATTCGCTGCGCTTGTCCATGTCACCTTGACGTCGGTGTGCGTATCGTCCTTGAAATAATTATACGGAGGCTTGATGGGCAAACCTTTTGCAAGATCCCGCTCATATTCGGTTTTAAGAGTATTACGATCGTACTCCATATGCCCCGTAAGAAAAATCTTTTTGTTATCCTTGGATTTGGCAATGGAAAGCCCTGTAAACTCTGATTCACTCAAAATGATGAGTTCCTTTTCCTTCCTGACGTCTTCCACATCAACGGTGGTGTGCCTCGAATGCGGGATATAAAAGACGTCGTCGATACCTTTTAAGAGCGGATCGTGCTGATCAATATACTTTTTATGCGGAAAGATACCGAAAAGTTTTTCAGGCAAAAGCTGTTTGTCTATACCGTAATAATAATATAGCCCCGCCTGAGCGCCCCAGCAGATATAGATCGTGCTGGTTACTTTTTTATCTGCAAAATCAAAAATTTCGGTAAGTTCTTTCCAGTACTTTACTTCTTCAAAAGGCAATGTTTCAACGGGCGCGCCTGTAATGATCATACCGTCGAAGTGTTTATCTTTTACGTCCTCGAACTTTTTATAAAACCTTTCCAGATGCGACGCAGCAGTGTTTTTGCTCTTATAAGATTCGGTATAAAGTAAAGTTATATTGACCTGCAAAGGCGAGTTGGAAAGAAGGCGCATGAATTGCGTTTCCGTTTCAATTTTTGTAGGCATGAGATTGAGGATAGCGATTTCCAGCGGACGGATGTCCTGCGTGAAAGCGCGTTCATCGTTCATGACAAAAATATTTTCCTGCTTTAAAGCCGCATAGGCGGGAATATCTTCGGGAATTACAATAGGCATAATCTTTCCTCCTTTTATCAAGCCGTATCAATTCATTTACGGCATCCGTAAATACAAACTCAAATCTTGCAGTTTTTACGATCAGATCTGATCAAGCGCCTGAGAAATATCGGCGATGATGTCGTCCGCATTCTCAATACCTACAGAAAGGCGCACAAGATTTTCGGGAACGCCCGCCTTTTCAAGTTCTTCTTTGGAAAGCTGACGGTGCGTTGTCGAAGCAGGATGCAAAACACAGCTTCTTACATCCGCGACGTGTGTTTCCTGCGTGATGAGTTTCAGCGCTTCCATAAACTTTGCCGCCTTTGCGACATCCCCTTTGATTCCGAAACTGAGCATACCGCCCGTACCCTCGGGGAGATATTTTTTTGCAAGGTCATGGTATTTATTATCAGGCAAAGACGCGTGCCATACCCAATCGATCTTTTTATGATTTGCAAGGAAAGCCGCAACTTTTGCCGCATTTGAACTGTGCCGCTCCATACGAAGAGCGAGCGTATCACAGCCGAGATAACTCAAAAACGCATTCTGCGGGCTCATGATCGCGCCCATATCACGGATCATCTGCGCACGGCACTTTGTAGCAAACTGCGCAGCAGGAAGATCGGCATAAACAAGTCCGTGATAGCTTTCATCAGGCTCATTGAAAGACGCATAACGAGGATTGCCTTTGAAATTAAAATTGCCGCCGTCCACGATCACGCCGCCGAGCGCAGCTGCATGCCCGTCGAGATATTTGGACGAGGAATGTATAACAATATTTGCGCCCCACTCGAAAGGACGGCAAAGGATAGGCGTTGCAAGCGTATTATCCACAGCAAACAGAACGCCGTGTTTTTTACAAATGGACGCAATTTTATCAAAATCCAAAATTTTAATGGAAGGATTTGCCACCGTTTCGGTAAACACGATCTTCGTTTTGTCGTCGATGAGTTTTTCTATTTCTTCCTTCGGTGCATCGGGATCAAAAAATCTGCATTCGATACCCAGTTTCGGGAGCGTTACAGCAAACAGATTAAATGTTCCGCCATAAATAGCAGAAGAAGAAACGATGTTATCACCTGCCCCGCAGACGGTAAAAGCGGCAAGCGTGGTTGCGGACATACCCGAAGCACAGCCGATCGCTGCGACACCTCCTTCCAGTTCTGCGACCTTGCCTTCAAACGCCGCCACGGTAGGATTGGCAAGACGAGAATAAAAATAACCGTCTGCTTTCAGATCAAAAAGATCTGCCATGCCTTGTGTGCTTGCGTAAAAATATGTGGTGCTCTGGCTGATGGGCGGAATTCTCGACTCGCCCGACTGCGGGCGATAACCGCCCTGTACACAGATAGTATCTTTCTTGTATTTCATAATTTTTTCTCCTTACGGAAGTAAATTCCGAAACAAATTATTTTTGTATGTAAATACGCTCTTTATGTTGTAAAACTGTAAAACAGAATCTTAGGTATATTCTCTGATCTGCCGTTCCTTATCCCGTGCGATATCTTTTTCTTTGAGGGATTGTTTTTTATCATAAGTATGTTTGCCGCGGCAAAGAGCTACTTCCGCTTTTATCAAAGAACCTTGAAAATAAATTTTCAAAGGCACGAGCGTATATCCCTTTTCGTTGACTTTACCGACAATTTTTGCAATTTCCGATTTATGCAGAAGAAGTTTTCTGTCCCTTCTGCTGTCCCTTGTGTTGAATGCGCCGCTCTTGTCATACACGGCAATGTGCATATTTTTGAGTAAAACTTCGCCTGCCCGTACAAAACAAAAACAGTCGTTTAGATTGCAGTTTCCCGCGCGGACAGATTTTACCTCACTGCCTTCCAGCACAATGCCCGCCTCAAATTTATCCTCTATGAAATATTCAAACGACGCAGATTTATTGACCGCAATGACCTTCATGATTTACCGCTTTCAGATACGACCAGCGCATACAACACCGAATCGTAAAACTTTCCTCCTTTAAATACGCTCGCATGGAGAACACCTTCTTTACTGAACCCGCATTTCTCCAATACGCGGCAGGATGCAATATTGGGAACAAAAACTTCTGCAAAAATGCGCTTTAACTTCGTTACGCAAAAAATTTCTTTACAGAAAAGACTTACAGCATCAGTCATGATACCCTGTCCCCAAAATTTCGGTGTAAGCCAAAACCCGAGTTCACCGTTAAATCTTTTTGCGCCGCTGCCGAGCATAAGAGAAATGCCCCCGATCGCTCTGTTCTGTAAAACGATCGCCCTGTGCAAAGCATTTTGATCGGACTGCACCATCCCTATAAATCCTTCTGCATCTTTTTGCGTATACGGGTGAGGAAATCCTTCGTTCAGCCAAGTGATTATCCTTTCATCATTTGCATTCTCCGCCAATGAGAAAATATATGAGCTGTCCCATTTATTTAAACAGAAATCCATTTTCTCTTTCTCCTGCTGAACGGAAAAGTTCATTAATTATTATAACACAATTTCCCGAATTCGGACAAATTATTTTTATTATCTTTAAAAATTTCAGGTATGAGAAAATTTTACCATGAATCACTCTTGCTCTTCTGCCAAGATAAATTCACATTTTCTCGTCCCTAGATCGCAGGCGACAACTTTGATTTTTATAGGATCACCAATCCTGAAAGAGTACTTTTTACCTTTCAGGAGATATCTTTCCTCCGAAAAAGCATAATCGTCGGACGGCAGATTTTCTATACGAATGATTCCTTCCACCGTATTTTCCAACTCTGCGAATACCCCGAAAGCGGTTACACCCGAA
This sequence comes from uncultured Bacillota bacterium, assembly GCA_949287815.1. Lineage (GTDB taxonomy): Bacteria > Bacillota > Clostridia > Christensenellales > Borkfalkiaceae > Borkfalkia. Next base: position 14,006 of record CASEHS010000024.1, read on the forward strand.
ACCACGGCATCGAATTCCTGTCCCATTCGATCATGCAGATACATACATTTATACAGTTCGTCGACATCTCTCTCCGCATCGTCCGCACGGCGTTCCGTTTCCGAACAGTGCGTTGCGGCATTGGGAATAAACGAAGCGAACTCTTCCGCTTCTCCCGCTCTGCCCGATAACACGAGTTTTAAAATGCGGTGTACGATGAGGTCGGGATACCGCCTGATCGGAGAAGTAAAATGACAGTAACAATCGGAAGCAAGCCCGAAATGCCCGATATTTTCTCCGCTGTATCTTGCTTTTGACATAGAACGCAGCATTACCCTGTTCACGACCCTGCGGCGCGGATCCCCTTCCAGTTTTTTAAGCACGGAGGCGTATTCACCCGGATGAACGTTGTCAGCTTTTAAATTGGAACGGATACCCAATCCGTCCAGAAAAGTTTTGAAAGCCGCGGCCTTTTCTTCGGCGGGTTTTTCGTGAATACGGTAAACGCACGGCATTTCATATCCTTCGAGAAAGGACGCGACAGTTTCGTTTGCAAGAAGCATAAATTCTTCTATCATTTTGTGGGCAGGCGTCCGCTCTGCTTCCTTTACTTCGGGAACACCGTCAAGCAAAGTGATCTCCGCTTCCTTTACGTCAAAATCCACGCTGCCGCGCGCCGAACGCCGCGTACTCAGAAGTTTTGCAAGCGCATTGCAGTCTTCCAGCATACCCACAAGATTTTTATATTTTTTTCTTTCCTCTTCATCCCCTTCAAGGATCTTCGCGACGGAAGTATATGTCATCCGCGCAGAAGAACGGATTACAGAAGTATATAGCTGACTGTCAATGACTTTTCCCTTTTCGTCCGTTCTCATCATGCAGGAAACGGTCAGGCGATCCACGCCCTCATTGAGCGAACACACACCGTTGGAAAGCACCTCGGGCAACATCGGAAGCACACGGTCGGGAAAATATACGCTCGTTCCGCGCGCATACGCTTCTTTATCGAGCACACTGCCCCGTTTGACATAATTGGATACGTCCGCAATATGCACGCCGAGAAGATAACCGCCTTCCGTCTTTTCTATGGAGATGGCATCGTCGAAATCTTTCGCCGTTTCCCCGTCAATGGTGATCGTAAGAAGATCCCGAAAATCTTTTCTTTCCGTAAGATCGGGCTTTTCTTCGGCAGCAGCGCGCGCGCTTGCCAATACTTTCTGCGAAAACTCACCCGCAAGCCCAGCACTAAGAATGATTGCGTCTTCTTCCGCAAAGAGCTCGCCGCTTCTGCCTAAAACTTCCTCTATTTCACCCTCAGGACAGCGTCCCTCGGGATATGCCGTGATTTTTACCAGAACTTTTTCACCCGACACCGCACGTACCTTTCCGCCCGTTACACGTATCGGCTCGGAAAATTTCTTTTCGTCCGCTTCAACAAAACCGCCTTTTCTTTCCCGATAATAAGTTCCCGAAATTTTCTTTAACCCGCGGCTGAGAATACAATAGACTTCCCCCTCTTCTCCGCGCTCGCCCGCAACAACGCGTACAAAAACAGTATCTTTATGCAATGCGCCGTGCAATGCGCGGTGAGGAATAAAAACGTCTTCGCCGCCCTCTCGCAAAAGAAAGGCAAATCCCCGTTCATTGCCCGAGATCACGCCCTTGACAAGACCTATCCGTTCGGGGCGGACATAGCGGTTTTTCGAGTCACGGACAATCATTCCGTCACTTTCCGCTTCTTTTAAAATACGCTCCACCATGATCCGTTCTGATTTGCCCGTCACACCGAGCAATCGGCAGATTTCCGAAAACTTTTTATATTCAAGTTCCCCGTTTTTAAATTTTTCCTGCAATTCCTGTATTGCTGACATTTCTCACCCGTATAATTTGTTTTACTGTTGTGTCGCATTTCAAAATTAAATTTTCCGCTGACACTCTCTGTTATTCTGCAATGATTAACTGTTTATACAATTTCTTACGACAAAATAAAAAGACGGCAATTCCCAAGAAAAGCCGTCTTCTGAAAATCTAATAGGATTACCAAACCTGCAGAACATAGAACGCAACCGCGAAAATGGCAAGCACGATAAGAGAAATGACTGTCCATCTCTTCATCTTGCTTTCCAGCGATCTGCCTTTGTTCTTACCGAAAAAGGTCTCACTCGATCCGCCGAGAGCATCGATACCGGTCGAGTTACCGGGCTGAATGAGAACGATGATGATCGCTACGAGTGCGCTGACAAACATGATCAGCAGCAAAATAAGACTGACTATCCTGTATGCGGTATAGGTGGCTTCGGACGTTGCCGGAACCAATAAATTAGACATAAATGACATCATATCGGACATTTGCGTTTCTCCGGAAAAAATTTCTTTGATACTTAATGCTGAAACAGTATATCATATCTGCAAATATTTTTCAACCGTTTTTCAAGCCTGAAAAGCTTTTTTTTGAGAAAAAAGATTATTTTTCAATGAGAGTTTTACCCGTCATTTCCTCAGGCACGGGAAGATTCATCATATCGAGCAAGGTAGGTGCAAGATCGGCAAGTACGCCGCCTTTGCGAAGTTTTGCATTTTTCAGAGCATCGCAGACGAGCACAACGGGCACTGGATTGGTCGTATGCGCTGTGAAAGGCGAACCGTCCGTATCGATCATCTTATCCGCATTGCCGTGGTCTGCCGTGAGAAGCGCGCCGCCGCCCATTTCCAATATTTTGGAAAGAACTTTGTCTACACACTCGTCCACTGCCGCAACAGCCTTTTCTGCCGCCGCAAGCACGCCCGTATGACCGACCATATCGCAGTTTGCAAAATTGAGGATCATTACATCATATTTGCCCGTAGAAAGCTCCGCGATCGCCTTTTCGGTTACTTCGTATGCGCTCATTTCAGGTTTTAAATCGTACGTTGCTACCTTCGGGGAAGGGATCAGCACACGGTTTTCACCCTCATTCGGAGCCTCAACGCCGCCGTTAAAGAAGAAAGTTACATGAGCATATTTTTCTGTTTCCGCAATACGAAGCTGGGTAAGACCCTTAGATGCAAGATATTCTCCCAACGTATTTTTAAGGCTCTGCGGCTTGAATGCCACCTGCACATGCGCAAAAGTTGCATCGTACTGCGTAAAGCAGACATAAAAAGGCTTTAAAAGTCCCGTCTTTCTTTCAAAACCGTCAAAATCTGGCTCTGTAAACGCACGCGTGATCTCTCTCGCGCGGTCAGGACGGAAGTTAAAGAATACAATGCTGTCCCCTTCTTCCACGAGTGCAACGGGCTTTCCGCCTGAAACCACATTCGTAGGGAGAATAAACTCGTCGGTAACATCCTTTTTGTAAGACTCTTCGATCGCCTCAGCAGGATCTTCCGCAGGAATACCATTGCCCAGCGTAAGCATTTCATAAGCTTTCACAACGCGCTCCCAACGGTTATCTCTGTCCATTGCATAATATCTTCCGCAAACGGACGCAACTTTACCGAAACCGATGCGATCCATCTCCGCCTGCAACGCGCGTACAAAACCCGCGCCCGAAGTCGGAGATACGTCCCTGCCGTCCATAAAGCAATGCACATACGCGTTATCAAGCCCGCGGTCTTTGCAAAGCTTCAAAAGCGCAAAAAGGTGGGTAATATGACTGTGCACACCGCCGTCAGACAATAACCCCCAGATATGCAGTTTTTTGCCGTTATTTTTAGCATTATCGATCGCGGCATTGAGTGCTTCATTCTCAAAAAAGCCGCCGTCCTGAATTTCTTTGGTAATTTTGGTCAGTTCCTGATAAACGATCCTGCCTGCCCCCATATTCAGATGTCCGACTTCGGAATTGCCCATCTGCCCGTCAGGAAGACCTACGCTCATACCGCTCGCACCGAGCTGTGAGGAAGGATATTCGCGCTCATAACGCGCAACATTGGGACTGCCTTCCAACGCTATTGCATTCCCCTCCCGTTCGGAATTGATGCCGTATCCGTCCATAATAATAATCGCATAAGGTTTTTTCATATTATATACCTCTTAAAAATTTCAGATTCCAAAACATATTATACTCCATTTCCCGCAATTTGGCAAGTAGGCAACAGCCGCATTTATAAAATCCAAAAAATAAACGAACATTAAAAATATTAAAAAAGCATAAAAAAACAAAAACATAACATTTATTACAAATCATCAAAAAATTATCGTAAATAACGAAAAATGTTTAATTCAATCAATTTCACTTGACAAAACGATTGCATAATGGTAATATAGGAAAAATTAAACAAGCGAGAAAGAATAAAATACGGGTAGGGAGAATGAACTGATCTTAAGATCAGACACATAAGCGAGAAAGCAATGCGCTGAGGCGTGAGCCTTATAAACTATCGCATTGTTTGAATTTACAGATATGTTTGCTAAAATCCTGAAAACCCTTAGAAAAGAAAACGGCACTACACAATGCGAACTGGCAGAAAAGCTGGGCGTCAAACAATCGACCGTAAGCAGCTGGGAAATCGGCAGATCCCGTCCGACGTTTGAACAGATCGTGGAGATTTCCGATCTTTTCAGCACCACAACCGATTATCTGCTCGGAAAATCTGATTTTGAAAATAATCACGTTTATACCGATAACAAAACTTTGCAGATCTTTTATGACGATTTCTGCAAATTGAGTAAAGCAGAGCAGAATTTTATCGTGAAATCGGTCAGAAGCTACATCGAAAACAGCAATAAGCAGTAATTTAAGCGAATAAGTTTTAAACGACTTACTTTTCTTGCAAAGCAAAAATGGTAAGTCGTTTTTTTATTGTATTGTTAATAAGGCTAACTATTAACGGGAAAATCTAATTAATTTCAGAAAAATTTAAATTTTTAATAAACAAAGCGCGTCTGCAAGGAAAACACCATACAGACGCGCTTTTTACAAACTGATATTATTATTATCTGTCATCGTCACACCGCTCGATCGAACGGATAAAGGGATGCTCTTTCATGATTTTACCTATCTGAGTGGATGAAAACTCTTCTTCGGTATTCAGTGTTGCATTATAAATGATTTTTTCCCCTTCTTTAAAGACATTTACGCGGATAAATCTCTTTACCCCGAAAATTTCCTGAATTTGTTTATTTTCATCACTGACCTGCTCAAAGCAAACCTTGATCTGCATATAGATTTTTGTATGGAAAGGCCGTACATTCATATGTAAGATACATTGTACCAGAATAATGATTACCGCAGAACCGATTGCAACCAGATACAGTCCACAGCCCGCCGCCATACCTACGCCCGCCGTAGCCCATACGCCCGCGGCTGTCGTAAGGCCGTGTACGACCTGTCTTCTGTAAATGATCATACCTGCACCCAAAAAACCGATACCGGATACGATCTGCGCTGCTACACGGGATGCATCTGCTTCAATAGAATCACCGAAACCGTACTTTGAAACGACCATGATCAATGCTGATCCCGCACATACGATCGTATGCGTACGAATTCCCGCCTCTTTAAACCTGATTTTACGTTCACACCCGATCGCAAATCCCAGCAACACCGCCAAAAGAATGCTGCCCAGATTCACCAACTGATCGAGCATAAACTGAGTTTCAAAACTCGGCATTATTTCTCCTTTTTGTCGGATGACCCGACGAACAATATACTTTTTTACACCAAAAGCAATAAGAATTTCCCTTTCTGTTTTAAATTATGCTGATAAAATCACGCTTATTCTTACGCCCTTGCATCAAACAAACCAAAGTTCTTTTTTCCCTACGGAAACACCGTCCGCTCCCGCAGAAAGAGCCGCAACCATCTGTTCTTTATTCTCTATCAAGCCACCTGCAATAAGTCGCATATTTTTCGCGTTTTTCCTGAAAAATTCAATTTGCGGAAGCAAAGTTCCGGGCATGATTTCTACGCAGTCGGGGCAGGCTGTAATAAGGCTCTCCAAAGCCGTATGTACCGAAGCCGAATCGATAATAAAAAACCTCTGTACGGTAATCAGTCCAGCCGCTTTTGCCGCGGCGATCACATTGGTTCGGGTACTGATGATCCCGTCCATTCCCAAAGCAGCGAGATACTGCATACCTGCCTTATCTTTTCCCAATCCGTCGCACATATCTGCATGCAAAAACAGCTGTTTGCCCGATGAATTTTTTGCATCGATCGCCTCTTTTAAATCGTTGATCGTGCTTTTAAGCAAAAAAACTACGTCCACAGGCGATGAAAGAGCGGATAAAAACTCCTCCTTGCTGCGCACAGCGGCTATGACGGGATTTTCAAACCTGAACATAAAAATCAGTCCTCTTTCGCAATGTTTTCGTAGGGTCTGGTCGCGATCAGATCGGTCCCTTCCCCATCAATATTGCTTATTATGATATCACCGATTTTCAAGTTTGTAAATACTTTTACTTTTTTTATTTTTTCCATAACGGAAAAAATTTCCGATTTTTTTACCGATCCGTTTGTCTTGACAGAGATCATGCCGAATTCACCGCGAACGCTGCCCGTTACGATACGGCGGGGTTCGGTCACCTCGTCCGTTGCATACTTTTTTCCTTTCGGGCAAAAGTTTCCCGATACCTGCACATTTTCTCCGTCTTTAACAACTGTAAGATCGCAGCCGCGCGGACATTCTATACACACAAAATTATATGTTTCCATCGCATTCTTCTCCTTTGAGCACGGAAATCTTAACGGAATCGGCTGAGCGTATCTGTTCGGGAGTTAAAACGACATACTCCATTTCTCCCGGAGCAACTGCGATCTTTTTGATCGTTTTCACAAAAGCACCCGCTTCCACTTTCACAACGGCTCCGCGAAAAGCCTCTTTGACTCTGAAATAAAGTTTTTGCGGCAAATTGCTCTCTTTATCCAGTCTCTGCGGCAGAACATAAGATACCCTCTCTCCTGAAATTGTGGGGATATAGTTTTTATGCGTTTTTCCTTTCAGTATATACTCTGCGGCGGCTCTTCCCGCAACTTCCGCTTCTTCCGAAACAAAATCCACAAGATCGTGCACGTGTAAAACGTTTCCGCAGGCAAAAACGCCTTCCGCTTCCGTTTCGCGGTTTCCGTCAACCGTAACACCTTTTGTTCTCGGATCGAGAACCAGCCCCGCCTTTTTCGATAACTCATTTTCGGGGATCAACCCTACGGAAAACAGTACCGTATCGCAATCGAAGTGTTTTTCCGTACCCGGGATAGGATTTTTGTTTTTATCTACCTGAACGGCGGTAATTCCGGTAACTCGTTCCTCGCCCTCTATTTTTAAAATAGTATGTTCCAGATACAAAGGGATGCCGAAATCGTCCAAACACTGCGCGATATTTCTTCTAAGTCCGCTCGAATGTGGCATAATTTCCAAGACGCAAAGCACTTTTGCGCCTTCCAGCGTCATGCGCCTCGCCATGATCAGACCGATATCTCCCGAGCCGAGAATAACGACTCTTTTCCCGGGGAGATGCCCCTGCATATTCACATATTTCTGCGCCGTTCCCGCACTGAAAACGCCCGCAGGTCTCGTTCCCGCAATATTTAAAGCGCCGCGGCTCCTTTCCCTGCAACCCATTGCAAGAATAACGGCTTTCGCCTGTATTTCAAAGATACCCTTTTCATTCATACAGGTAACCGTTTTATTCTGTGCAAATCCGATCACAAACGTACCCGTCATAATTTCAATGCCGCGAGATTTTGCTTCGCTTAAAAATTTATACGCATATTCGGGTCCCGTCATATTTTCTTTAAAACGGGTAAGCCCGAATCCGTTATGTATACACTGTTTCAGAACGCCGCCCGCTTCGCTTTCGCGCTCGATCACAACGAGATCGCGCACACCCGCGTCGTAAGCCGCAACCGCAGCGGCAAGCCCCGCAGGTCCGCCGCCGATGATGACAAGATCTTTTTTCATAACTCACCTCCGACAATGATGTAAGATTTACCGCCCTTTTTCGTCACTTCATCGGCGCGGTAGCCGTATTCTTTCATTAATACATTGAAAACATGCGGCTGACAGAATCCGCTCTGACATCTTCCCATTCCCGCGCGCGTGCGAAGTTTGATTCCGTCTATCGTCTTTGCTGGAGGATTTGCCCTTAAACTTTCGAGTATTTCGCCCAAAGTCACATTTTCACAGCGGCATACGATCTTTCCGTATTCGGGATGCTTTGCGATCACCTTATTTTTTTCCGCCTCGCTGAGTTCTTTAAAATGATTGACGCGCCGCACGGGATCAAATTTTTCGTTTTTCTCCGCGTGTAATTTTTCCGCAACTTTTTCGGCAACGTATTTTCCGATCGCGGGAGACGCCGTAAGCCCCGGAGATTCAATTCCGCCGACATTAAACAGGTTTTCCGCGGTTTTACTTTCCTCGATCACAAAATCGTGTCTGTCACAATACGCGCGCACACCCGCAAAAGAGGTGATGGTCTCAAAGAAAGGAATGCTTTTCATCATTTTTGACGCTTTGTCTTTGATTTCCGCGAACCCTTCCACCCGCACGGAAGTATCGTAGTTTTCTTCTTCTACCGAAGTAGGACCTACAAGAATATTACCGTCCGTTGTGGGAGATACGAGGACGCCTTTGCCTGCCGCAGTCGGCACGGCAAATACAGTGTGATGCGCGTAGTTTTTCACAGAACTGTCGAGCAGAATATACTCACCCTTTCTGTCCATAATGCGAAAAGACGTATCCGCAAAAAGATTTGCCACTTTTTCGCTTCCCGCGCCTGCACAGTTTATAACATATTTTGCGAACACCTCTTCCCCGTTTTCGGAAATGAGTTTATAACCCTCTTTTTCTTTTTGTACAGCAATGACTTTAAAACCGCAGCGAAGTTTTGCGCCGTTATCCATTGCATTTCCGACAGCCGCTATATTCAAAGTGAAAGGACAGACGATCCCGCCCGTAGGAGCGATCAAAGCCGCAGTAACCTCTTCGGAGAGATTGGGTTCCAGCTTTCGCGCATGATCCCCGTCAACGATCTTTAATCCTTCAACTCCGTTTATTTCACCGCGCTCTTTTAATTCTGATAACGTCTTTTCCTGCTCTTTTCCGAACGCAACGACGATCGAACCGTTGTTTTTGTAACCAACGCCCAGTTCTTCGCAGACCTTGGGCATCATGCGATTGCCCAAAACATTGAATTTCGCTTTCAAAGATCCTTCCTTCGCATCAAACCCTGCGTGAACGATCCCGCTGTTTGCCCTGCTCGCGCCCGCCGCGACGTCGTCCGCGCCTTCGAGAATGACTACCGAAAGGCGATATTTCATCAATTCTCTTGCGCAGAATCCGCCGACAACTCCCGCACCGATTACGGCAACGTCAAACATAAACTCACCTCTTCTAAAACTTTTTGCTTCCGTTCGGAAAATTTTTTGCCAAAATCTGCTCTTTGACAAATAAAAAAGCCGACAAAAGCAGAGACGAAATTTTCGTCTCGCTTTTGTCGGCATCTCCTGTTCTCCGCCGAAATATTTATTTCACTAACAGTATATACCGATCAGCCCATTTTGTCAACAGAAACGGACAATTTTTTGCCCCGATTTTTTTTCACAATACGAACGATCAGCCTGAAAATTTCATCCAAAGCAATTATCGATAACGCCATTGCTCCGACTTTCAGCCACGACACAATATCCAAGGGAACGGTATGGAAAACTTTTCCGCCGAAACAGATGATCACGATCTGTAAAACGAGCGTCGCTACAAAACTTAAAAGCATAAGTTTGTTTCCGAATAAATTTCGGAATATGGTATCATAACCTGGTTCTCTGCAATTAAAAGCGTTGAAAAGCTGAAAGAGCACAAACAGCGTAAACACAGCCGTATCCGACTTTTCCGCACCTACGCCGAGAATATCCCAGCCCTGCTGCGCAAAGCAAATCACACACATAAACAGTGCGCAAACAACGATATGGGAAAGCATTTCTTTGGAAACGATACTTTCATTCTTGCCCGTAGGCTTTCTTTTCATCAGATCGTCGCTGACGGGTTCCATTCCAAGAGTAAGAGCGGGCGGGCCGTCCATAATTACGTTTATCCATAAAAGATCGAGTGCCGTAAACGGTGTATGAAAACGAGAATCGAACAACCCCGCTATCACGCAAAGGCAGACGAGCAGAACGGACGCCGCATTGACGGTCAGTTGAAAACGGATAAATCTTTTGAAATTTTCATAAATGCCCCTGCCCCATTTGACAGAATTGACAATGGTAGAAAAGGAATCGTTGAGCAATACGATATCCGCCGCCTCTTTGGAAACTTCCGTTCCCGAAATACCCATTGCGATACCGACGTCGGCATTTTTCAAAGCGGGCGCATCGTTGATCCCGTCGCCCGTCACTGCGACCACATTACCCTGCGCCTGCAACTCTTTCACAACTCGCATTTTCAGAACGGGTGTACTCCTTGCGATCACTCGGACGGAGGGCAAAATCGCGGAAAACTCCGCATCCGAAAGTTTTTCAAGATATCCCGCCTCCACTGCAACGTGTTTTTCGTCGAGAATACCGAGTTCCTCCGCAATCGCGGTTGCTGTGACGATATTGTCGCCCGTGAGCATTTTAAGTTCGATTCCCGCGCCATGTGCCGATGCAACTGCATCAAACACTTCCTTGCGCAGCGGATCGGCAATTCCGACAAAACCGTCAAAATGAACGCCTCGTTCGGCATTCTGTCTGTCCTCAGGACAGGTATTTGTCATTTTATGCGCAAAAGCAATTACGCGGCGCGCCCGCTTTTGCAGAGCGATGATCGCCTGTTCCGCTTTTGCCTTTTCTGCGGCGGAAATATCACATAGAGAAAGTATCTTTTCGGGACTTCCCTTTGTGTAAACCGCATATCCTTCCCCTTCCTTCACGACCGTAGTCATATTTTTTAAATCGGATGAAAAAGGATATACTTCGGCAATCTCCGCCCCCTCACGCACAGTACGATAATCAATACCGTTCTTTTGCGCAAACACCAAGAGTGCACACTCGGTCGGATTTCCCACAAATTGCTCTCCGTTCACGTCCGCCGTGGAATTCAGACAGAAATTTTGTATCATTCGATTATGAGAAAAAGATGTACAGTCGGCTGCCGCGCCGCCCGCAAACGCATCCGTAACCGTCATTTTATTTTCCGTGAGCGTACCCGTTTTATCCGAACAGATCACGTTCACGCAACCTATGGTTTCGCAAGCCACCATTTTCTTGACCAGCGCACTCTCTTTTGCCATGCGCGCCACATTGATGGAAAGGGATATTGCAACCGTCGTCGGAAGTCCTTCGGGTACGGCGGCAACGAGCAAGACAATA
>CASEHS010000025.1 GCA_949287815.1 uncultured Bacillota bacterium
TATAACTCCCCTGATCGCATCCGTCAACTTCCGGAAGGGCGCCCTCACGCTTTCCTGCATCACCCTTAAATCGCAACCACCCACGCCCCTTGCGTAAGGCATCTTGAGTAGCGGCATTATGCTTTACCAAGAATTCTGCCCGTAAGACATTTTCATCGCTTTCCCGCTTCTTTTAACAATTCGGGATGTGAATTCATTCCTCGCGCTTTCCGCGCTCGTCAGAATCCAGCCTCCCGAATTGGCGTGCGCTTGCGCGCACGCTGTGCTTTTTGTACTCATCAAGCGTAGGGGGTGGAAATGTTCTTCATTAAGGGGTGGATACCTGCTTTTTTAGGGGAGGGATATACCCCTTTGTCACGGTAGTATGTCTTTGGTTCAAAAGGCTTCCGCGCCGTATGGCGCGGCATCTTTCCTGTTGGTTGGCTACCTTTCTAAAAATCTATCCTTTTAGATTGCAGAGGCAAAAAGTAGGATTCCCTGTCGGTCGGCGTGCGGTTTTCCGCTATACAATGAGCGAGGACGAATAGCAACCCAAAAGGGTGTCTATCCTTTTGAGTTGCTTTCGGCAACGCGAAAGATTAGCGGAAAATGCCCTTTGTCAATAGGTCGTGGAATAAAAGCGACGAAGGAGCGATTATGCCGCGAAAGCCTATTGACAAAGGGCAAGCATTAGAGGACTTGTCTTGTAGCTCCAATAAGCAAGAAGATTTTGTAAGGAATCCACAAGAATGCGATGGGGAACAAGGCTGAAATTTCAGCTTTTTCAGGCGGATTTCATTTGCGAATTATTTGCGAAAATTAAAAAATTGCCTACAATAACACTCCATTTGCGCCTGATTTGCACCGTCGTTTCGACCATAAATCCACCCGAAAACCCACCCGAAAATGCCCAAAACAGCAAAAAACACGGTCAAAAACCGTGTTTTTGCTGGTGGGAAGAGGTAGATTCGAACTACCGAAGTCAGTGACGTCAGATTTACAGTCTGATCCATTTGGCCGCTCTGGAATCTTCCCATATATATTAAGTTAATTATTTGCGTTTGGAGCTGGTGATTGGAATCGAACCCACAACCTGCTGATTACAAATCAGCTGCTCTGCCAGTTGAGCTACACCAGCAAATAGTGGTGCCTCGGGGCGGAATCGAACCACCGACACAGGGATTTTCAGTCCCTTGCTCTACCGACTGAGCTACCGAGGCATTTTAAAGCCTGCTTGGCAGCCCACATATGCTATCAAACAGGCTTTTTAGTAAAAGTGGCGACCCGGAACGGGCTCGAACCGTCGACCTCCAGCGTGACAGGCTGGCGTTCTAACCAACTGAACTACCGGGCCGTATTCAAAATTTTGGTGGGCCTTCACGGACTCGAACCGCGGACCAATCGGTTATGAGCCGACCGCTCTAACCAACTGAGCTAAAGGCCCCCGAATACGGGTTACATTGTCTCAATCACAACGCTAGGTTATTTTATAATATCTGCGAAAAAAAGTCAACTGTTTTTCAGCATTTTTTGTTATTTTTTTAATTATATTTTTTCGACGAAATATTTTTCATAAAGAAATATTCTTACAAAATTCGACGTCTATTCAGTGTTATTATTTACAGGAATGACACAGATTGATTTTTAAATTAAAAATAAAAACGGAGAGCGGCTATGAAGATAACGGCAAAAACTTCTGATGCGGTGTTGTATTTATATTTAGAAGGAGAGCTCGATGAATACAACGCCGCAAAAGTACGGGAACACGTTGACAAAATTATAGAACAGAATCTGGCATGCGAAAGGGTTGTGTTTGATCTGTCGGGAATAAAGTTTATGGATTCTTCGGGAATCGGGTTTCTGATAGGCAGATATAAAAAATTGCGTCGAAGTTCTACAGCGGCGTACATACAATCGCCGAACGCAGCGGCGGATAAAATTTTATCGGTGAGCGGGATATACACATTGATCCCGCGGATATAGAGACGGGAAGGAATAAAGGAGAGAAACAATGAAGAATTATATGAAACTTGAATTTTCCGCGATTTCAGAGAATGAGCCGTTTGCCCGAAGCACGGTAGCGGCTTTCTGTGTGCGTTTAAATCCGACGCTAGACGAACTGTCAGACGTAAAGACAGCGGTCAGTGAAGCCGTGACAAATTGTATAGTCCATGCGTATGAAGGCAAGGGCGGAAAAATAACAATTGAGTGTGAGGCAGAGGAAGATGTTTTACATATCAGAATTTCCGACGAAGGGAAAGGGATCGAAGATATAGCGCAGGCAATAGAGCCCTTTTTCACGACGGCGGAAGAAGAGGAGCGATCAGGAATGGGTTTTACGATTATGCAAACATTTATGAACGGCTTTAAGGTAGAGTCGCAAAAAGGTGTAGGGACAACCGTTGCAATGACAAAGAAATTTGGCGGCAATAAAGAAACGGAAGTAAAGGCGCATGCTCAATGATGAACAGACGATCGGATATATTCGTGCAGCGAAAGATGGGGATGCGAATGCGAAAGAAATTTTACTGAGAGAAAACTCTTCGCTTGTAAAAAGCATTGTAAAAAGGTATCTCGGTAAGGGCGTAGAATTTGATGATCTTTATCAGTTGGCTGGGATGGGCTTATTAAAGGCTATTCAGGGTTTTGACGAAAAGTTCGGCGTAAAGTTTTCGACATACGCCGTTCCGATGATAGCGGGTGAAATCAAGCGGTTTATGCGTGATGACGGAACTGTGAAGGTGTCAAGAGCGGTAAAAGTGACGGCAAAGTCTATGCACTTATATATTGAGGAATACACGGTAGAAAAGGGAATAGCGCCGACGATCAAGGAAGTTGCTGAAAAGTTTGGTATGGAAGAAAGCGAAGCGGTGTTTGTGCTTGGTTCGTCGAGAATGCCGATATCTATTTACAGTCAGGCCGAATATAAAGATGATAAAACAGGTGAACTGGTAGACAGACTGCCGTCAGTTGATAATCAGGAAGAGATGATCGAGCGGATGCAACTGAAAAGCGTGATCGAAGGCTTGCCTGAACGAGAAAAAAAGATAATTATGTTAAGGTATTTCAGAGATATGACGCAAAGCGAAGTTGCTGATGTGATAGGCGTATCTCAGGTACAGATTTCTCGGATAGAGAGCAAGCTGATGGAGGAAATGAAGAAAAAACTTGTCTGACATATAAAAAGTGATACATCAGTCGTAAAAAAGGCGTAAGGAGCAAAAAATTGTGCTTCTTGCGTCTTTTTTTAATAAAATTTAAGATAAAATAAAAGAAAAAGCCGTCTTTTGGGATGATTGATTGACAAATAATGTAAAACGCCGTATAATCAATAATGGACTGTAAAAAAGATATGACAGTTTGAGTGCAACAAGTGAAAAACCGATGTTTATCGGATGGAAAGAACGGCAGGACAGAAAATGGAAGTATTTGAGCGCATAATCAAGCAAATCGATGATTTCGTATGGGGAATCCCGTTGATCGTTCTTATTTTAGGCGCCGGAATCTATTTGACTGTTCGTTTAATTTTTCTGCCGATCGTAAGGTTACCTCGGGCATTCAAATATATGTTTTCCAAAGAAGAAGGCAGTAAAGGTGAGGTTTCCAGTTTTGGGGCGCTTTGCACTGCACTGTCTGCAACGATAGGTACAGGAAATATTGTAGGTGTCGCAACAGCGCTGGTTGCGGGCGGCCCTGGTGCGTTGTTCTGGATGTGGCTTGCTGCATTTTTCGGAATGGCGACAAAATATGCAGAGGGTGTGCTTGCGGTAAAATATCGCAGGGTTTATCCGGACGGGCATGTGCTCGGCGGCCCTTTTTATTATATTGAAAGCGGATTAGGCAAGAAATGGAAATTTCTGGCTATTATATTTGCCGTTTTGGGAATGTGTGTAGGGCTGTTTGGCATAGGCACGTTTTCGCAGGTAAACAGTATCACTTCGGCAGTGGGGAACGTCTTTTCCGAAGCACCGAAAGTAAATATTTTCGGCGCGGAATACAGTGTGGCTGTAATTGTCGCAGGAATTCTATTGACCGTAACGGTGGCTTTGGTTCTGCTTGGCGGTGTAAAAAGAATCGCCAAAGTTTCATCGCTGATAGTTCCGTTTATGGTGATCATTTATATATTGATATGTCTTATCATTCTTTTCGGGAATGTTACGCAGATCCCCCATGCGGTTTCTGAAATTTTTCGCGGAGCATTTGTTCCGAAGGCGGTAGCAGGCGGTGCGGCAGGGTCCGTGATCGTAGTCATGCAAAAAGGGATTGCTCGCGGTATATTTTCAAATGAAGCAGGATTGGGTTCTGCGCCTATTGCGGCAGCTGCGGCAAAAACCAAAGAGCCTGTTCGTCAGGGCTTGGTGTCCATGACAGGCACTTTTTTGGATACAATTATTGTATGCACAATGACAGGGCTTACAATCGTTATCACCGGAGCATGGAATATCGGCTTGGACGGGGTAGATGTTACGATCAAAGCGTTTTCTGATGGGCTTCCCGGAATGCTGGGGGTGGCAGGTCCCGTAATTTTGATGGTATGCCTGATTTTCTTTGCGTTCACAACTATTCTGGGATGGAATTTTTACGGAGAACGCTGTCTTGAATATATTGTCGGAAGAAATAAAGTAGCGATCTATCTTTATAGAGCGGCATATATTGCGGCTGTGTTTATAGGGCCTTATATGACGATTGCGGCGGTATGGAATATAGCAGATATTTTTAACGGATTAATGGCTGTTCCGAATTTGATTGCTCTGTTCCTGCTGTCGGGGGTGGTCGTTCGGGAAACAAAAAAATATTTCAGTAAATCAACCGATTTAGAGGAAAAGACTGAAAGTATACAACAAGAAGCGAAAGAGCTTGAATCAGAGGACATGCCATGTAAAATGCCCGAACCTGAATTGGCTGATAAGCAGGAAGAATAGGTGTTGTTTAAAAACTTTTCAGAGAAAAATAAACAGATTAATAGAAATGTTTGATAAATATACATAAACGTTTCTGAAATAAACAAAACAGAAAGAGAGGAGGCTAATAGCGTGAAAGAGGATCAAACTCCGTTGATAGGGGATTTTGCAAAAGATGCGGGGCCGGAAGCGGTCAGCGCAGAACCTCAGCAGGAAGGACAGCAGGAGGGCAAAAAGCGAGGCTTTTCGAGTAAAATCGGATTTGTACTTGCGGCGGCAGGTTCTGCGGTAGGCTTGGGAAATTTATGGAGATTCCCTTATTTGGCGGCAAAATACGGCGGTGGTTTTTTCATACTCTGTTATATTCTGCTTGCGATCACGGTCGGATTTACATTGCTTATTCTTGAAATAGCGATCGGCAGAAAGACAGGGAAAGGTGTTATCGGCGCGTTTGCTACACTGAATAAGAAATTCAAATGGTTTGGCTTTTTCTGCCTGGCGGTTCCGATCATAATAGTTCCTTATTACAGCGTTATCGGTGGATGGGTTTTGAAATATCTGGCTGCATTCACGGTCGGGGATATGGCCTCTTTTGCCGATCCTGATTCGTCGGCCGCTTATTTTTCATCTTTTATAGGAAACAGCTGGCAGCCGCTCATTTACTTTTTGGTTTTTGCCGTATTAACAGTACTTGTGGTTATTTTCGGTGTGCAGAAGGGAATTGAGAGGGTAAGTAAGATACTTATGCCTATACTTGCCATTCTTACGGTCGGACTTGCTATTTATGCAGTTTGTCAGCCGGGCGCTTTGGCAGGACTAAAGAAACTTTTTGTTCCCGATTTATCAGGATATGACGCGAAAAAGATTTTTTCAACTTTGCTTGCTGCATTGGGACAGCTGTTCTATTCCATGTCGTTGGCGATGTGTATTATGATAACATACGGATCGTATATGAAAAAGAGTGCAAACATTCAGACTTCGGCGCGTCAGATTTCCATTTGCGATACGTTGTTTGCTATTTTTGCTGCAACTATCATAATCCCTTCAATTTATTCTGTTGCTGCAACGACGGGTTCGGACGCAGCAGGAATGATGGAAAGTTCCGGTCCGTCTTTGATGTTTGTAGTTCTCCCTCAGGTTTTTGACGGAATGGTTGCAGGAAGATTTATCGGTATGTTATTTTTCTTGCTGGTATTTTTCGCTGCGCTCACATCGTCTATTTCGCTGGTAGAAGCGATCGTGGCAGTATTGCGCGAAAATTGCCATTTGAAGCGTTGGGTTTCGTGCCTGATCGTATTTGGAATAATGCTTGTTTTGGGAACACTGTCTTCTCTCGGAAACGGCCCTTTGAGCAATGTCCTGTTGCTGGAAAGAGCATTCCTTGACTTCTTTGACTTTATTTCTAACAGTGTCATGATGCCTATCGTTGCTATCATCACCTGCATATTAGTCGGGTATTTTATGGACAGGACATTGATCATGGACGAGATCGGCTTAAAGAAAAAACTGTCGCGCAGTTATTTCTCGATAATGATACGCTATATTGCACCTGTTTGTATGTTGGCAATTCTGATAAGCGGATTGTTCCTGACTCTGTAAGCAAACAATAAAGTTATGTTTTGAATCAGATATAAAAACAGAAAAACGCCCTTGCGGAACGCAGTAAAAACTGTACTCCGCAAGGGCGTTTTTTTAAATTGATGTAATTAATTTAAAGGGTAATTGTTAAAAAATTATTGTTGCTGTGATTGAGTAGTTTCAGGAAGTAATTCTTTTTTTACTTTCCTTGAAATAAAAATGTAGGTAAAGAAATGTAAAAGTATTGCAACGAGCCAAGAGATCGGGTAGGAGAGGTATAACATCGGGAGGGTATGTTTAAATTTAAAAACGGTATAGATCCAAAGAATTCTGCCGCCGCAGATAGCGACAATAGAAAAAATCATCGGTAAAAACGAACATCTCATACCTCTGAGGCTTCCGACAAGAACTTCCATTACTCCGCAAAGGAGGTAGGGCAGACAGATATAAACCAGTCTTTCCGCGCCGTAACGGATAACTTCGGGTTCTTTATTATATAAGGTCAGTAAGGGCTCTTTGAATAAGAATACTATTCCTGCCAAGGCGATGCCGATCGAGCAAACAATGAGTATGCATTGTATGAGAACAAGTTTAAGGTTTGATAATTTATGAGCGCCGTAATTTTGTGCCGTAAAGGTTAGGCAAGCCTGTGAAATTGCATTCATTGAGGTGTATATAAAACCTTCAATACTGGAAGCGGCTGCGTTTCCTGCCATTGCAATATCTCCGAAGGAATTTATGGAGGACTGGATAATTACGTTTGACAGTGAAAACGTCATGCCCTGAATACCTGCCGGTAAACCGATTCGGATGATTTCAGCCAAGGTTGCTCCGTGTATTTTCATTTTACGGAAGGAAAATTTACCGTAGTCCTTTCTTTTGGCTAAAAGAAACAAAATAGCGATAGAAGAAATGATCTGAGATACTGTTGTTCCCACGGCTACACCGACGACGCCAAGGTTATATCCTGCTACCAGCCAGAAATTGATCCCTACATTGATCAGTCCCGAAACGCATAATACAATGAGCGGACTTTTTGTATCTCCGCAGGCGCGAAGTATGGATGCACCGAAATTGTATAACATACAAAAGGGCATTCCGATAAAATAGATCTGCAAATAAATTACTGCCTGGTCGATCACTTTAAGATCGGTTTTCATGAGTTCAAGAAAAAATCTTGCGCCGAAAAAACCTATAATGCCTACGATAACTCCGCCGATCAGACTGAGCGGGATAGAAGTATGTACGATTTTATCTGCTTTTTCGCGGTTGCCTGCGCCGATCTGTCTGGACATGACGGATAATGTTCCCACGCTCAGTCCGATAAAGAGATTTATGATAAGGTTTACGAGCGAGCTTGTTGAACCGACGGCCGCCATTGCGGTATGGTCAGCGAATCTTCCTACAACGATGATATCGGCAGCGTTATAAAGAAGTTGTAAAATTCCCGTTGCGATCAGCGGTAGTGAAAACAGAATTATTTTTCCGAGCAGCGGCCTTGTGCACATATCCGAGGCACGCTTTTCTTTTTGATTTACTTTTTCATATTCTTTCATTTCTTCCATAGGAAAACTCCTCAGGTTGATTGTATCATTATAGCACTGAGATGAAAGTTAGGCAAGGGGTTTGCCTATACTGATAACAATAATTTAAAAATGCGTAAAATTTAAAAATTAAAAAAATGAAAAACGCCGCTGCTCAGCAGCGGCGTAAAAAATATTTTTATAATAAGTTAATAAAAAAGGAAAGAATTATTTTTTCCCGTTCCAACAGTAAGTACAGAATTTACAATGAGATTGACCTGTTGCTTCGAGCATATCGTCAAGCCTATGATATTTAAGGCTGGTAAAGCCGAGTTCCTTACGGATCGCTTCGATCATGGCGAGATGTTCTTCGGTATCGGGATCGACGTATAAGGGAAGCTTTGATTCGTAATTTTCGCCTTCCAACTCCATAACTTTGCGCCTTGCAATAAGTTCCAATTCCGAAGAAGACCTTGAAAAATTCAGATAGGGACAACCGAATAACAAAGGCGGGCAGGCAAGTCGGATGTGAACTTCCTTTGCACCGTTATTGTAGAGGAATTTTGCTGTTCCGCGCATCTGCGTACCGCGAACGAGCGAATCATCGATAAGGATAAGACGTTTTTTATGTATAAGTTCGTCTACGGGTATCAATTTCATGTGTGCGATCAGATCACGCTTGACCTGAGTTGCGGGCATGAATGAGCGAGGCCATGTATGGGTATATTTTACGAAGGGTCTTGTCAGAGGGATTTTGGAGCGGTTTGCATAACCGACTGCGTGTGCAGTACCCGAATCGGGAACGCCCGATACCGAATCCGCTTCGGTATGATCCCTTCTTGCCAGCATATCGCCGCAGTTGTAGCGCATTTTTTCAACTGAGAGACCTTCATAAGAAGAAGCGGAAAAACCGTAGTAGATCCAAAGGAATGTGCAGATCTTCATTTCATCATGGGGTGCAAGAATGGTTTGTACACCTTCTGCACTGATAAAATCGACTTCTCCGGGACCGAGTTCTTTCATGTGTTCGTATCCGAGGTTCAGATAGGAGAAGGATTCAAACGCCACACAGTACGCTCCCGTTTTTTTGCCTATAACAACGGGAGTTCTGCCCATTTTATCGCGCGCCGCGTAAATTCCTTCGGGAGTCAGGATGAGGACGGACATAGAGCCTTCTATCATGCTCTGCGCATACCGAATTCCTTCGGGGATGGTAGCACAACGGTTGATAAGGGAAGCGGTAAGTTCGGTTGCGTTGATATTGCCGCCGCTCATTTCCAAAAAGTGTGTCGCGCCTTCGGCAAATGCTTTTTTTACCAATTCATCGATATTGTTTATTCTGCCTACGGTTGCGATGGCAAAGTTTCCGAGGTGTGATCTGACCAAAAGAGGTTGAGGTTCGTTATCTGAAATACATCCGATACCGATATTTCCTTTCATTTCCGTAAAATCGCGTTCAAATTTAGTACGGAAGGGGGAGTTTTCGATATTATGGATCACCCGATTAAAACCGTCTTTTCCGTAAACAGCCATACCGCTGCGTCTTGTGCCGAGATGAGAATGATAGTCGGTACCGAAAAAGAGATCGAACACACAGTCTTTTTTTGATGCTACGCCAAAAAATCCGCTCAATGTAGTTTACGTCCTTATAAAAAAATTTCGGGAACATTATATCATAAATTGTCGAAAAAGTCAGCCGTTGAAGGGTAGAAACAATAAAAAAACTTAAAAATAAATCTTCTTGGCAGGCATACTGTGAATCGACGTTTTTACAGGTTATAATAAAATAAAAACGTATAAAAAGTGCGTCTTATAAGGAGGAGAAAGCATGATTTATATAGCGGACAGCAAGGGTAAAATCATCAGAACACAGCCTATGCGGGTTTATCAGGGTTCCGCACGTGCGGTTGAGTTATGGATTTTTGCCCCTTTTCATCCTGAAACGCAAGTAAGTATGGCGTTCGGGTTCAGTGACGGCTCAGCAACCCCTTTGGAGCTTACGGAGTGTTGCGGAGAAATAACAGGTGTCTGTGAGGAGCAAAGCGGTAAATATTATTCGGCGTGGAGGGGAATTTTGCCTGCTGTGGCGACGGCTAAGTCGGGGAATGTCAGCGTGCAATTCTATTTCCATACAGGTGAGGACGGAGAGATCGTAGCGACGGAAAACTGTCCTTTCACGGTTGAACAGGGAGTAGAATCGGAATTGCCGCAAACACCGTCAGAATCTGTTTATGAGCAGATCCTGAATAATTTATCCGCGCTTGCCCTGAAAGTTTCGGGCGGGGAATACAGTGCAAAGGCATTGTCTGCGTGGAACAGTCAGTTGGTTTACGGTAAAGATGAAATTGCTTATGATCCGTCATACGGAGAAAAGGGCGGCTTGTTCCGCTCTGTGGTTACAGATAACAAGGGAAATCAGCCTTTTAAAGACGGTGCTGTCGATGAAACGCATTGGCAGTTGATTGTTTAACAATTAAACAGAAAATTTATAGGTTTAAATTTTAAACAGACTTAAATCTATCTTTATGTTAAAGCTGAAATGATGATTTAAATTTAAGGCTTAAATATACAGAACTTATTAAGGAAATAAAAACCCCGCGCTCAAAACTGAGCGCGGGGTTTTGTGCATTTAGGAAAACGCGCAAAATTCAAATAAATTTTATCGAAAAATTATTCCCGAAAATTACTTTGTCATGCCTTCCTGTACAGCAACTGCACAAGCAACGGTCATACCTACCATCGGGTTGTTGCCTGCACCGATCAATCCCATCATTTCCACGTGAGCGGGAACGGAGGAAGAACCTGCGAACTGTGCGTCGGAGTGCATTCTGCCCATCGTATCAGTCATGCCGTAGCTTGCAGGGCCTGCAGCCATGTTGTCGGGGTGAAGTGTTCTGCCCGTGCCGCCACCCGAAGCAACGGAGAAATATTTTCTGCCGTTTTCGATCGCCCATTTCTTATAGGTACCTGCAACGGGGTGCTGGAATCTGGTCGGGTTCGTGGAGTTACCTGTGATGGAAACGCCTACGTTTTCCTTGATCATGATCGCAACGCCTTCGTTTACGTCATCCGCACCGTAGCATTTTACCTTAGCGCGTTCGCCGTCCGAATAGGGAGTCTCGTTTACGACTTTCAGTTCACCGGTGTAGTAATCGTACTTTGTCTGAACATAAGTGAATCCGTTGATTCTGGAAATAATATAAGCAGCGTCTTTGCCGAGTCCGTTGAGGATAACGCGAAGGGGCTGTTTTCTTACTTTGTTAGCGTTTTTAGCAATACCGATCGCACCTTCTGCGGCAGCAAAAGATTCGTGACCTGCAAGGAAGCAGAAGCAGGTCGTCTCTTCACGGAGCAGCATTGCTGCGAGGTTGCCGTGGCCGAGACCTACTTTTCTCTGATCCGCAACAGAACCGGGGATACAGAAAGCCTGCAAGCCTTCACCGATCGCTTCTGCAGCGTCGGCAGCTTTCGTGCAGCCTTTTTTGATAGCGATCGCAGCACCCAAGGTATATGCCCAGCCTGCGTTTTCGAAAGCGATAGGCTGTACGCTCTTTACGATCTCATAAGCATCGAAACCTTTTTCGTTGCAGATTTTCTTAGCGTCTTCAAAATCTTTGATCCCGTACTTGTCCATAACGGGCTTGATCTGTTTGATTCTTCTCTCGTAACCTTCGAACGTGATACTCATAGTCCGTATACCTCCTTACTGTTTGCGGGGGTCAATGTATTTGACCGCCCCGTCGGCTTCGGTAAATCTGCCGTAGTGGCCCTGAGCTTTCTTGAACGCTTCATCTGCGCTCATGCCGCCCTTGATGAAGTCCATCATTTTTCCGAAGTTGACATACTGATAACCGATCACTTCGTTATTTTTGTCGAGAGCGAGTTTCATAACGTAACCGTCGGTCATTTCGAGGTATCTTACGCCCTTTGCGGCAGTGGAGTACATCGTACCGATCTGGGAACGGTTGCCTTTGCCGAGGTCTTCAAGACCTGCGCCGATAACGAGACCGTCGTCAGAGAAAGCGGACTGGCTTCTGCCGTATACGATCTGCAAGAAAAGTTCGCGCATAGCGGTATTGATCGCGTCGCAAACGAGGTCGGTATTGAGGGCTTCCAGAATCGTTTTCTTAGGCAGGATTTCAGCCGCCATAGCTGCGGAATGGGTCATACCCGAGCAGCCGAGCGTTTCAACGAGTGCTTCCTGAATGACACCTTCTTTGATGTTGAGTGTCAGTTTGCACGCGCCCTGCTGCGGTGCGCACCAGCCCACGCCGTGTGTGAGGCCGGAAATGTCTTTGATTTCTTTTGCCTGGATCCATTTTCCTTCTTCGGGAATGGGAGCGGGACCGTGGTTAGGCCCTTTGGCAACGCAAATCATTTCTTCAACTTCGCGAGAATATTGCATTTTATTTCCTCCGATAAATTATTTACTTTTACAGAAAATTCTGTGATACCATTTAAAATTATACCATACGTTACAAAAATTTTCAATTCTTTCGCGGATACATTCTTCGGACTTTATGAATTTTTTGGAAAAAAGTTTTGCGAAAGTGAGAATATCGGGTTTAAAAGTTTACAAAAAATCAGAATTGTGTTAAAATCTAATAAACAAGAAAAAACTAACATACGGAGTACGGTTATGAGTAAAAATGTAATGGATACGCTCAGAGAGCGCGGGTTTGTAAAACAGACTGTTTTTGAGGATGATTTATACGAACTTCTCGGCAAGGAGAGCGTGCCTTTCTATATAGGATTTGACCCGACAGCAGACAGTTTGCACGTGGGGCATTTTTTGCAGTTGATCGCAATGAAGCATATGCAGATGGCAGGGCATAAACCCATTGTTTTGATCGGCGGCGGCACGGGAATGATCGGAGATCCTTCGGGCAGAACGGATATGCGTTCGATGATGACGCGTGAAACGGTGGATTATCATTGTGAATGTTTCCGCAAGCAGATGTCCCGTTTTATCGATTTCGAGGGAGAAAACGGCGCGGTCATGGTAAACAATGCCGATTGGCTCGCAAACCTCAATTATATTGATTTTCTGCGCGATATAGGGGTACATTTCTCTGTCAATAAAATGCTTACGGCGGAATGTTTCAAATCGAGATATGAGCGCGGGCTTTCGTTTTTGGAATTTAATTATATGCTCATGCAGGCATATGATTTTCTTGTTTTGTATAAAAAGTACGGTTGCCGTCTGGAACTGGGCGGAGACGATCAGTGGAGCAATATTCTTGCGGGTGCGGATCTGATCCGCCGTAAAGAGCGTCAGCCTGCTTTTGCGATGACGTTTACTCTTCTCACCACTTCCGATGGCAGAAAAATGGGTAAAACGGCAAAAGGTGCAGTTTGGCTGGACGAAAATAAGACTTCTCCCTATGAATTTTATCAGTACTGGCGCAATGTAGACGACGCGGACGTTGAAAAGTGCTTAAAACTTCTCACCTTCCTGTCTCTTGAAGAGATCGGGGAGCTTTGCAAGTATAAAGACGAGCGCATCAACGTAGCAAAAGAGACGCTGGCGTTCGAACTTACCAAGATGGTACACGGAGAAGAAAAGGCGGAAGCCGCAAGATCTCAGGCAAAAGCCGCATTCGGCGGAAACGCGGAGGATATGCCTACGGCAGAAATTTCCAAGGATACGGTTGCAGTCAGTGATGTGCTTGTCGCTGTAAATGCGGCAAAATCCAAGAGCGAAGCGCGCAGACTTATCGAAGGCGGCGGCGTTAAGATCGATGAAGAAAAAATTTCCGATGCAAATGCGGAACTTCCCGCTTCGGCAAAAGAAAAGGGTGAATTTATTTTGCATAAGGGCAAGAAAGTGCATATCCGCGTACTTGTAAAATGAGCGGATATTTAAGCGTCTTTACTCCTTGTGTAACGGAGAAAGTGATCGAGCGCTCGCGCTTTATAGCGCATTGCGCCCATACTGAAAACGAAGAGCAAGCGCGGGCATTTATTGCGTCGATCAGAGAAGAACATTCTTTGGCGACGCATAACTGTTTTGCGTTTGTGGCGGATAAAACAGGAAATCTTCTTCGTTTTTCGGACGACGGTGAACCGCAGGGAACGGCGGGAATGCCGATACTGGAAGTTTTAAAAAGCAAAAAGCTTTTTGAAACGGCGGTGGTGGTAACGCGCTATTTCGGAGGTATAAAACTGGGCGCGGGCGGGCTTGTTCGTGCTTATTCGGGTGCGGCGGCGGACGTACTTGCTAAGGCAGACATACGAAAGTTTTGTCTTTGTACGAAATATACTCTCAGTGTAGGGTATGATCAGACAGATTTTCTGAAAAAGTTTCTTGACCGTGGCGGATTTGCGGCGGATTCGTTTGATTATGCAGACAGCGTATCGGCAAGCGTCTTTATTGAGGATGATAAAGCGGAAAAGTTCGTTTTGGAAATAACCGATGCTTTTTGCGGCAGGATCAAAATAGGAAAGGGCGAGAGTATGTATGCGCCGCTAAGTTTAAAAGACGGAAATTCAACACAGTGAAATATTTTTGCCGTTGAGTTTTAAAAATTGAGAGAAAGTGCGATCGGGGGAAAGCGCATGGAGAAAAAAGAAATTGTTTGTTACAAATGCGGCAAACCTTTTTCCGTACGGCAAGATGCATTGAGCGATGTTTGTCCGA
Source organism: uncultured Bacillota bacterium (assembly GCA_949287815.1). Lineage (GTDB taxonomy): Bacteria > Bacillota > Clostridia > Christensenellales > Borkfalkiaceae > Borkfalkia. The sequence goes on from CASEHS010000025.1 coordinate 14,622, forward strand.
ATTGTATGTCATTTATAGATGTTGTTCGGGCAGAGAGAGAAAAAGGGATACATATCGGGGCTTGCGAAACTGAAAAAGAAAGCGCGGAAGATACACTGGTTTTGCAGAAAGCAAAAGCGAAAGAATCTATGGCGGTTTCGGAAGTTACAACCGTTGCAAAGCCCGAAATTATCGAAAAAAAGGCGGTAGAGGAATCTTTTAAGAGCAGAAATAAGACAGAGGATCTGATCGGACAGGGTAAAGCATTTCTTGAAAAGAAAAACTGGGCGGCGGCTCGCAATGCCTTTTCGCAAAGTCTTGCTGTTGAGGATGACTGGCGCGGGCATTTCGGGATTTTAGCGGCAGAGACGCGCGATTTAACGGATTTTGCTTCCTACGATAAAGTAAAATTTCACGCACAGAAAGCTCTTAAAACACTGCCTGAAAAGGACAGAAAGCCGTTGGCGGACAGATATTTGCCGCGGTTAGAAAGTAAACGTCGCTCGCTTGTTGATGAGCAAAATTCAATAAATTCAGAACAAAATGCCGGAAAATCGAGCATATTTACGCATAAATTATTTGAGGAAAGTAGCTCTAAGCAGGATTCATCGATTATAGCCATTATTTTCTTAGCGATTATATTTTTTGTAGCAGGTGGTGTATTGTTGTATTTTTCGGCCAATTTTGCTGCGGAGATTATTGGAGTCGGAATAATGATGTTGGTTTTTTCTGTTGTGATTTTTGTAGGGGCGTTAAAAAGGCACGCTGTGCAAAAAGAAAAAAAAGAGATTGAGCAGATTGAAACCTCTTTTCAGATTTCACGGCGGACGCGCACGGAACAGATATCCCGACAGATCGATGCTATCGATTTTATTTGCGGGCTTTTAAAATTCTGATTGGAAACGGAAATAAAACGCGGTAAGATCAATAATATCGAAAAAACCGATCGCGGTTATTAAAATTATCCGTTTTGTAAATTGTTTACAAACTCGGTAGAATGTGATAAAATAATTTCAGTAAAAGAAAAAAAGGGCGAAAATCGCCCCAAATATAAGGAAGAAAGAATTATGAAGATCATCAAAGCGGAAAAACTTAAAGAGAAACCTGATCAGAGCAAACTCGGTTTCGGCAAATATTTTACCGATCATATGTTTACAATGCGCTATAACCCTGAACAGGGTTGGCATGATGCAAAGATCGAGCCGTATGCTCCCGTATCTTTTGATCTTGCAACAACCGTGTTCCATTATGCGCAGGGCATTTTTGAAGGTCTGAAAGCGTTCAGAAATGAAAAGGGCGAAATCAGAGTATTCCGTCCCGAAGAAAATTTCAAACGTATGAACCGCTCGGCAGAAAGAATGTGCATTCCTAAGATTGACGAAAAGCAAGTTCTTGAAGGACTTTTCGAGCTTTTGAAACTGGAACGCGACTGGATCCCTACGGCACCCGGCACGGCGTTATATATTCGTCCTTCTATCATTGCTACTAAGATTGCGCTCGGCGTACACGCCAGCACGGAATACTTGTTCTTTATCATTCTTTCGCCTGTGGGCAGTTATTATGCACACGGTCTTGCGCCTACAAAACTTCTCGTTGAGGACTATTATACGCGCGCTACGGTCGGCGGAACGGGCGAATCTAAGTGTATCGCAAACTATGCTGTCAGCTTGAAAGCGGGAGAAGAAGCAGAAAAGAAAGGTTTCGATCAGGTTCTTTGGCTGGACGCAAACGAGAAAAAATATGTTGAAGAAGTTGGTTCTATGAATATGTTCTTTGTGATCGACGGGGAAGTCGTAACCCCTGCTTTGGTCGGATCCATTCTTCCCGGAATCACGAGGAAAAGCTGTATAGAACTTCTGCGTGCGAACGGATATAAAGCGACCGAGCGCAGAGTATCTATCGATGAAGTGATCGAAGCACAGAAAAACGGTAAACTGGACGAAGCGTTCGGTACAGGTACGGCTGCTGTTATTTCACCCGTCGGAATGATGGAGTACAAAGGCAAAGACTATGTCGTCAACGGCGGAGAAATGGGCAAGATCACCAAATGGCTTTACGATACGATCACGGGAATCCAGTCGGGAAGATTGGAAGATAAATACGGTTGGGTAGTAAAACTGTAATGTTTGAAAGATTTTTCAGAAAAAAACCGAAAGATAAGGATATTATAAGATTCTGGACGGATTTTGAAAATCGGTCGGGGCTGTATCTGGATATTTTGCGCAATGACGATGAAGACAGCGACGATTATATGTGGATGATGACTGCTGTGAATAAAGCACTTCGTCTTTGCTGTCTTGACGCGAAAACGCCTTATTCGTTTACCTTTAACGGTTCGCGCGATCCTATAATGTTTGTGTTTCATCATTCAAAAGATGAATATCTGATGCAGGTTGCGGATAAACTGAAAGAATATTATCCTTCCGCTTTAAATGGCGTAATCGATTTTCGTGCAGAGGAGTAACCGCAAGAAGGTGCAAGAGGCAAGTACAGACGATATTTTGTTGCATAAAAATTCGGTTTTATTATAGAGTGTCCATCCGCACCTTTCAATTAAAGGTGCGGAATTTTGCTTTTTAGGAGGTGTTGAATGCCTGAAATTACGGATATTTCGCCGCAGGTGAAAGATAAAGAGCGCTGTAATATTTATATCGACGGCAGGTTTTATTGCGGAATGAAACTGGAAACGGTACTTCGCAACCGCCTGAAAGCGGGGGAACAAATCGAAATTTCCCGTCTTGATGAGTTGCAACTGGAAAACGAACGTTCGGAAGCGCTGGATAAAGGGATGAAACATCTTTCCGTATCAATGAAAACGGAAAAGGAAATGCGCGATTTTCTGAAAAAGAAAGGCTATGTCGAAGCGGTAATAGATTTTGTGATCGAAAAGCTGACAGGTTACGGATTTTTGAACGACGAGGAGTATGCGAAAGCGTATATTCAGTCCAATTCCCGCAAAAAAGGAAGGCTGTTGCTTTCAAATGAGCTGAAAAGACGAGGCTTGCAGGAGGAAGAGATAGACACTGCTATGGAATCTCTTTCGGGTGAAAAAGAGGCGGCGGCAGAAATATTGAAAAAATATATGAAAAGCAAAGATTGCAGTAAAGAAAATCTTTATAAAGCATTCCGTTATCTTCTTTCAAAGGGCTTTGAATATGAAACGGCAAAGGACGCATTGTCTGATTTTGCGCAGGATACGGAGCAGGATAACGGGGAGGATTTTTAAATGGATAAAGTTTATACCTGCGCCGCAATGCGCGCGGCGGACGAGTATACCATCGAAAAACTGAATGTGCCCTCGTCAACGCTTATGGAACGGGCTGGGAAAGCAATCGCCGATGCTGCGGAAGAAAGGCTTAAAAATGCGGGCGGAAAAAGTGTTCTCAGCGTCTGCGGCGGCGGTAATAACGGAGGAGACGGCTTTTGTGCGGCGCGCCTTCTTTCGGAGCGTGGATATGAAGCGGAGGTTTACTGCATAGCCGAACGGTTCAGTAAAGACTGTCTTGAACAGAAAGAAAAGTTTAAGGGTACTGTTTTAACGCAAGTACCTGATAAAAAGTACGACGTTGTTATCGACGCGCTCTGCGGTACGGGCTTTTCTGGCGAACCCAACGAAAAGTTGGCAAAACAAATAGACATTGTCAATACTTTCGGAAAATATGTTGTTTCAGCGGATATTCCGAGCGGTCTTAACGGGGATACGGGTGAATATGTCAAATGCGTCAAAGCAGACGAGACGGTTGCGATCGGGGAATTAAAAAGCGGACATTTTCTTGCGGGCGGGCAGGAGATGTGCGGAAAAGTAACCCGAAAGGATATCGGTATCGGCATAAAAGGTCAAAAGGCAGACGCGGTGATTTATGGTTTGGCGGAACTGAAAGATTGTTTTCCTTTCCGCAAAAAGGAGAGCAATAAAGGCGATTACGGCAGGGCGAGCGTTTTGGCGGGAAGCCTTACCTATTCGGGTGCGCCTTTTCTTACGGCAGGAGCGGCGCTCCGCTGTGGGTGCGGCTATGTTCGTCTCGCCGTACCCGAAGAGCTTTTTTCCTATTGTGTAGGAAAAATTCCCGAAGTCATTTTGACTTTGGCACCTTCTTCGGGCGGATTTTTAAAGTATGATGAGGATTTTCTGAAAATGCTTGCAAAGGCGTCGGATGCGATCGCGTTCGGAATGGGATGCGGCACTGGTAAGGACATCTATGAAAGCATTTGCTTTTTGCTTAAAGAATTTGAAGGGGTTTTGATTTTGGATGCGGATGCGTTGGGCGCGCTTGCAAAATTCGGAACGAAAGTTCTGAAAGAGAAGAACTGTAAGGTGATTTTAACGCCGCATATGAAGGAATTTTCCCGTCTTACGGGCAAAAGCGTTGATCTGATACGCGCAACGGGGACACAAGCGGCACGTGAATTTGCGGCTGAGTATGATGTTACGGTATTATTAAAAAATAACGTAAGCGTGATTTCGGACGGGACGAAAACGGCTTTAAATACGGAAGGTACGCCCGCGCTTGCTAAGGGCGGAAGCGGAGATGTCCTTTCGGGAATTATATGTTCGCTTGCCGCGCGAGGCGTAACGCCTTTTATGAGTGCAGTGTGCGGAGCATATCTTTTAGGCAATGCAGGAATAAGAGCAGAACAAAAATCGAGTGAATACAGCGTTATTGCGACAGATGTGATCGAATGTCTTTCCGAAGCGATCAGAAAATTGCAGGAATACAACTCATAAATATTTTTCTGATAATATAAAATCAATTCAGATAATAAAGATAAAAGGTAAGCCGTTGCATGAATTTTGCAACGGCTTACCTTTTATTTAAAAATTTATTCAATATCAGTTTGATTACTGTTTCATCAGGGCATAGTCGATAGAGTCGGTCAAAGCGATCCAGCTCGCTTCGATAATGTCTTCTGAAACGCCTACGGTCGTCCAGCTGTCTGAGCTGTTCGCGGAAGTAATGAGAACCCGTACTTTCGCGGCAGTTGCCTTGTCCGAATCGAGAACACGAACTTTATAGTCGGTCAGGGAAACTTTTGCGATAGTGGGGTAAAATTCGGAAAGAGCGGAACGGAGCGCAAGGTCCATTGCGTGGACAGGACCTTCACCGTCGGACGCTGAAATGCGCGTGATTCCGTTCACACGTATTTTTACGATCGCGGAAGCAACTTTTCCTTCTATTGCGGGCTGTTCGTTGATGATTTTATAGTTTACAAGATCAAAGGAAGATTTGTATTTACCGAGGATTTTTTCGACCAGCAGGATAAAACTTGCTTCTGCCGCTTCATATTGATAGCCTTGCAGAGCTCTTTCTTTGAGAGCGGTCACGATCTCGCCCATTTCTTTTCCGTTTTTATCGAGTGCAGGGAAATAGTTTTTAAGTTTATCGTAGATTGCACTTTTTCCCGAAATTTCAGAGAGCAGAAATTTGCGCTTGTTACCGATCACGGCGGGATCAATATGTTCAAAAGAAGAGGAGTATTTGAGTACGCCGTCTGCGTGCATACCTGCTTTATGAGCAAATGCGTTCATGCCGATATAGGGCTGATTTTGCGGTACAGCGGTGTTTGCAGTCTCTGCAATCGTCATCGCGCTTTCGTAAATATCTTTGAGTTTTTCTGAAGGGATACATTCATATCCGCGCTTTAATTGCAGATTGCAGATAATAGAAGTAAGGTTTGCGTTGCCGCATCTTTCGCCGAAACCGAGAAGAGTGCCTTGGATCTGCCGAGCGCCTGCCTTGACTGCCTCAATAGAGGAGGCAACCGCAAGACCGCCGTCGTTATGGCAGTGAATGGCTACGATGACGGACGGAAAAGTATCGCAGACTTTTTTGGTGATCTCATATGCTTCGTCGGGGAAAATTCCGCCGTTTGTATCGCAAAGACACAGCGCATACGCACCCGCATCAGCCGCTGAGGAGAGTGCTTTCATTGCATATTCTGCATCTGATTTATATCCGTCAAAAAAGTGTTCTGCATCGAAAATAACTTTTTTACCGTTTTTTGAAAGAAAACTGACGCTGTCATAGATCATGGCAAGGTTTTCTTCGGGCGTTGCTTTTAAAACGTCGGTCACGTGCATGATATGGCTTTTACCGAAAATCGCAACCGTTTCCGTTCCTGCGGCGAGCAGGGATTTAAGATTGTTGTCCTCTTCGGGGGTAATGCCTTTTCTGCGAGTAGAACCGAAAGCCACGATTTTTGCGTGACACAGTTTAAGAGCGGAAACTTTCTGAAAAAACTGCATTTCGGCAGGGTTTGAGAAAGGATTGCCCGCTTCTATAAAGTCTACGCCGAGTTTGTCGAGCGTTTCTATTACTTTGATTTTATCGTCTGCGGAAAATGAGATGTTGGCACCTTGCGCACCGTCGCGCAGGGTAGAGTCAAATATCTGTAATTTTTGCATAAGTTTTTTCCTTGTAGCAGGCGCACCTGCGGGGATAAGTTCAGTATAAAGCGTTGAGTATAATACACCGAACCGATTTTTAATTTTGAATTACTTTCGAAAGTATGGCGTTTAAGCAAAATCAAAAAAGTTGTTATTTTTTGAAAATTGCACCGCGGCTTGCCGAAGTAACCTGATCGCGGTAGCGTTTGAGATAGCCGCTGACTTCTTTTTCAAGAGGTTTGAAGTTCTTCATTCTTTCAGCAAGTTCCTTTTCATCGATACGCAGATTGAGCGAGCCGTTTTCGATATCGATATCTATGATATCTCCGTCGCGGATCACGCCGATCGCACCGCCTGCTGCCGCTTCGGGGCAAACATGCCCGATCGCTGCGCCGCGGGTAGCACCCGAAAATCTGCCGTCTGTAATGAGCGCAACGTCCGCTCCCAGTCCTGCGCCGACGATCGCCGATGTAGGGGAGAGCATTTCACGCATTCCGGGGCCGCCTTTCGGGCCTTCATAACGAATGACTACAACGTCGCCTTTTACGATCTTGCCGGTGGAAATAGCTTCCATAGCGGATTCTTCGCTTTCAAATACCCTGGCAGGTCCGCTGTGTTTGAGCATTGCGGGATCGACTGCGCTCTTTTTCACGACTGCGCCTTCGAGGGCGATATTCCCTTTAAGGATGGCAAGTCCGCCTGTTTTAGAATAAGGATTGCTGAGCGGACGAATAATTTTTTCGTCAAGAACGCGCGCATTTTTTACGCGTTCATGCTGACTTATACCCGAGACCGTCATAGCTGTTCCGTCGAATACGCCGAGATCTTCCAGTTCTTTGATAACTGCGGAAATCCCGCCCGCTTCGTTGAGATCTTCTATATAATCTTTGCCTGCGGGAGCAAGTTTGCAGATGTTGGGAACTTTCGCGCTCATTTCGTTCATTACGTCAATGGAAAAATCTTTTTCGCTCATACCGACTTCGTTTGCGACAGCGAGAAGATGAAGAACGCTGTTGGACGATGCGCCGATAGCCATATCCACGGCAACTGCATTTCGCACCGCTTTCGGAGTGATGATATCGGAAGGACGGATGTTGTTTTTGACGCAGTGCATTACCGCTTCACCCGTAAGTTTTGCGAGCATAATACGCTTGCTGTAAACCATAGGAATAGTGCCGTTACCGGGGAGCGCGATACCGAGTGCTTCGGTAAGGCAGTTCAGGCTGTTTGCCGTGAACATACCCGAGCAGGAGCCGCAGGTAGGGCAGGCGGTGCATTCGTAGTCGTGCAATTCATCTGCATCGATCTTGCCTGCGTTGTATGCGCCCACAGCTTCAAACATGGAAGAAAGGGAAAGTCTTTCGCCGTGTTTTTTGCCTGCAAGCATAGGTCCGCCCGAAACAAACGCGGCGGGAAGATTGAGCCGTACTGCCGCCATAAGCATACCGGGAATAATTTTATCGCAGTTTCCTACAAAAACCACGCCGTCAAAAGCGTGCGCGCTGGCAAGAATTTCTGCACTGTCAGCGATGATCTCACGTGAAGGCAGGGAATAACGCATGCCTTTATGTCCCATAGCGATACCGTCGCAAACGCCGATAGAGGGCACGATCACAGGTTTTCCGCCTGCGGCAATGACACCTTCTTTGACCGCTTCGGCAATTTTATTAAGTTCCATATGTCCGGGAATTATTTCGCTTTGCGCCGAGATAATTCCTATGATCGGTTTTTTCATTTCGCTGTCCGTCCAGCCGAGCGCACGCATGAGCGAACGCTGTGAAGACATTGCTGTACCTTCCGAAAAGATATTATTCATAAAATTCCTCCGAGCAAACTCCGTATATTTGGAAGTGTTGCATATTTTCAAAAATTCATAAATTTAATATGATCAGATATTTGATTTCAGATCAGGTCGTTGTAATCGACGAGGTCTTTGATACACTTTTTTCCGCGGTTTAAAGCGGTAAGTCCCGTGCGCGCCATTTCGAGTATCCCGTAAGGCTTGACGACATTGATAAAGCCGTCCAGTTTATTGGGTTCGCCCGTAAGTTCGAGAATAATGGACTCAGGTGATAAGTCTACGATTTTTGCCTTGTAGACTTCTTTGATCTCAATGAGTTCAGAGCGTTTTTCCGCAGGTGCGTTGACTTTGATGAGGAGAAGTTCGCGGAAAACGGAGTCGTTTTCGTCCGTTACGGTGATCTTCTTTACGTCGATCAGCTTATCCAACTGACGGATCATCTGTGAAAGGAGATAGTCATCGCCGCCAAGAACGATCGTCATACGGGAAAGGTGTTCGTCTTCGGTACTGCAAGCGCAGATACTTTCGATGTTATAACCGCGCCTTGCAAACAGACCCGAAATACGGGTAAGAACGCCGCTTTTATTTGCAGCTAATGCAGTGATCGTATATTTTTTCATTTTCTTCACCGCCTTATATTTTCGTGATGATGGAATCAAAAGATTTTCCCGGAGCGATCATGGGCAAAACTTTTTCGTCCGTTCCGATCTTGCAATCTATTAGAACGGGACCTTCTTCCGCAAATGCGAGAGAAAGAATTTTTTCTGCGTTTTCGGGACAGTCGAGAATAAATCCTTTTGCGCCGAACGCTTCGGCAAGTTTTACATAATCGGTTTTACGGTTAAGGGTAGTCTGTGAATATCTTTTGCCGTAAAAGAGGGTCTGCCACTGTCTGACCATACCGAGGGTATTATTGTTGAAAAGTAGAATGACAAGGGGTAGATTATAGGTGACAGCCGTACAAAGTTCATTGAGATTCATATGAAAACTACCGTCTCCTGTTGCAAGTATTGTTTTTCTGCCCCTTCCTATACACGCACCGATCGCCGCGCCCATGCCATAACCCATTGTACCGAGTCCGCCGCTGGATACAAAAGTGCGAGGTCTTTCAAAAGGATAATATTGCGCCGTCCACATTTGATGCTGCCCTACGTCTGTTGCCACAGGCGTCTCTGCGTCAGTGAAAGAGCGTACTGCTTCTAAAATCGTCTTTGCGGAAGGGCTGGCACGATGTGCTTTTTCATATTCTTTATATGCGGCAACTTCTTTCTGCCAGTCTTTATGCTCTGTACTGTGCAGAAGGGGAAGAAGTGTTTTGAGTGTTTCGTTTACGTCCGCCATAACGGAATAATCGGCTTTTACGTTTTTGTCGATTTCGGCTGCATCTATGTCGAATTGTATGATTTTTTTATTTTCGTGAAATTTGGTTCTGTCACCCGCTACACGGTCGGAAAAACGCATTCCGCATACGATAAGTACGTCCGCACGTTGGAAAGCCTTTGCGCTTGCGTAAGTGCCGTGCATTCCTACAAGACCGAGAAAACGCTCGTCTGAAGCAGGAAAAGCTCCAAGTCCCATAAGTGTAGCACAGACAGGGGACTGGATCAAATCGGCAAGTTTTAAGATGTTATCGGATGCGTCGGCACTGATCGCACCGCCGCCCGTAATGATCAAAGGGCGTTTTGCCGAGGAAATGACTTCCGCAATTTCTTTAAGCGCGCTTTCTTGGACAGGCTTCGGGGCATATGCGGCAGGGGCGGCAGGAGTGAATTCCGTAGTCTCGGTTTGAAGATTTTTAGGGATGTCAATAAGCACGGGGCCCTTTCTGCCGGAATTGGCTATGTAAAAAGCTTCTCTGATCGTTTCGGCAAGGTCTGCAACATTTTTAACGATATAATTGTGCTTTGTTACGGGCATCGTGATGCCTGCAATGTCAACTTCCTGAAAACTGTCTCTGCCGAGGTTGGAAACGGTAACGTTGCCTGTTATAGCGACAAGGGGAATGGAATCCATATAAGCGGTCGCGATCCCCGTTACAAGGTTTGTGGCTCCGGGGCCCGAGGTTGCAATGCAGACGCCGGTTTTTCCCGCCACACGCGCATAACCGTCTGCGGCATGAGCCGCACCCTGTTCGTGCGCGGTAAGAATGTGTTTAAGGCTTCCGTCTCTGTAAATTGCATCGTAGATATCCAGAACGCAGCCGCCCGGATAACCGAAAATCGTATCGACGCCTTGTTCTTTCAGACAAGCGATCAAAATATCTGCACCGCTCAGTTTCATGTATGCTCCTTCTGCGGAAAATCAAAATCCGCGTTTAAAATTAAACAATATTATAAAATATATCAGAAATCTTTCCGTTTATTTTAATATAATTTAGGGGAAAGTGTCAAGTATTTTTTATAACGTTCAAAAACACAATCAAGAGACAAGTAATCGGTGAAAATAAAAAAATTGCTTTAAAATAGTTGACAAAAGAGTCTATATTTAATAAAATGATATAGCGTCTTTCAGGAAGGCGGAACATCGCGGGGTAGAGCAGTTCGGTAGCTCGTCGGGCTCATAACCCGGAGGTCGCAGGTTCGAATCCTGCCCCCGCAACCAGAAAGTTTAATGGCGGCGTAGCTTAGTTGGTTATAGCGATCGGTTCATACCCGATAGGTCGTAGGTTCGAATCCCACCGCCGCTACCAAAAGAAAATTCGGCGAAACGCCAGAAAGATACAACAGAATACGGCCCCATGGTCAAGCGGTTAAGACATCGCCCTTTCACGGCGGTAACTCGGGTTCGAGTCCCGATGGGGTCACCAAATGTGAATAAACCCGAACAGAAATGTTCGGGTTTATTTTTTATCATCATCAGAAACTAATTACTTATTGATCGAAAAGCTTCTGAAAGTTATGTTTTCGGAGGGAGAAAATCGGGCAGTTTCCTGAATTGAAGAGGTGTTACGCCGTATCTTTTTTTAAAGATTTTTATAAAAAAACTGAAGCTGTCATAGCCTACAAAGGAAGAAATTTCCAAAGCAGAAGTGTTTGTAGTGCGTAGTAACTGAGCGGCGTAATCGAGACGCAAATTTACGATATAATCTATAAGGCTCATATTTGTGAATTTCTTGAAAATTTTTGAAAATTGAGCGTGAGAATAATTTGACATATTGACGACGTCGCTGATTCGTTTGGAAAAAGTCTCAGGTTTTTGCAGTTCGTGAACGATATCGTAAAACCAACGCGGGATTTTATCGTTTTTGCACCATTCTTCCTTCATGTAAAGTCCGAGAATGTAGTGCAGAATACTGTTAGCAAAACGCTGGTGTGTCTGGGTCGTTTTGATGTCATTGAGTTCAGTCAGAGAACAGAGTACTTCCAGTTCGGAAAGCTCTGAAAAGACAGAATCGACAAGGCGAAGCGGCAGTTTAAAACAAATAGGCGGAGTTGCGCAAGCCCGTTCGAAAAGGTTTTCATCCAATAAATTGCAGATACTTTTAAGGTCTTCTTCACTGTAATAAATATCCCAATGTGTATTCGGTTCGGTAAGAAAGCGTATGGAGTGAATATGGTTGGGTCCGAGCAGAAACACATCACCTCTGCCTGTATTTTTGTAAACAATATCGTTGACTTTGTTTTCAGTGATCCCGTTTTCAAAAATAATTAATTCCCAATGTACATGTTTGTGAGGAGGGTTGGGGGTTGTATATCTTTGCGTTATAAGATTTCGGAGAGGACGCAAGGTGTCCATTTGCAATTTAGCCATAATAATACCCAAATGACTGACGATGACCGATTTTTTCCTTTTTTATTAAATTATAAAGCAGGATTTATTATCTGTCAAGGGAATATAAAAAAACTATTATTTTTTGTTATTCAGGCAGAAATAAATAAAATATAATTAAAAAACACACTTTTTTCATACAAAAAAGCAAGAAAAGAGAGTAAAGTGGATTTATAATAAAAATGTAGTTGTTCTATGGAACGGCTAATTATAGAACAGGGGGCATGAGAATGCAAAAAGTTTTTGGAAAAAGTTTTCTGAAAAAATTGTTGGTGGCATTACTGTCTGTGGTGCTTTGTATGGCTGTTCTGCCTTTCGGCATGAATAGCGCAAGAGCAGAGGGTGCGCAGTGGACTGTAAATGCCCAGGCGTTTGATGACGCGACGCCTGCTTTGAACGGCTGGATGTATTATTTTGCAGACGGGTTTGAGTGATACCGATTCCGCTTATGTGGACGCCGTTGCGGAGGGCAGAACGGGAAACGCTCTTCATGTTTGCCGTAAGAGCGGAGCTCCGAATGAAGTTGTCTTATACAGCAATCTCTTTGAAATTAAGGAGTCCACACAATATAAGCTCTCTGCGTATGTAAAAGTTTCGGGCAGTGCGGACAGTATCATAGGTATTGCGCATAAAGAAGTCGATGCGGAAGGTGAGGA
>CASEHS010000026.1 GCA_949287815.1 uncultured Bacillota bacterium
CCCTTGAACTCCGCGCTATACTTTTTCTGCTTATTTCCTTTTTTTGCCATAAAAATATGCACCTCCAAAAGTCTGTCCAACTTTTGGGGTGCATAGCATAAAGCAAGTCCGTTTTTTCTTTTTATTAATAATTGTTATTTTATACTTTTAAAATTTGGTTTATTTTACAGCTCTTGGATTAATAGAGAGTTACTTCTAGGTTAATAAAAATGTTTTTTTGATATTATCCGTTTAATTGCTGTAAGATTCTCCTTGCGGCATATACTCCGCTTGCCGAGGCGTGGGATAGGGAGTGGGTAACACCGCTTCCGTCGCCGGCCACATATAGCCCCTTATGGCGTGTTTCGAGGTTTTCGTCCGTTTCAACTTCCATATTATAAAATTTGACTTCAACGCCGTAGAGCAGCGTTTCATCGTTTGCCGTGCCTTTTGCTACGTTATCCAAAGCGTAGATCATTTCTATGATCCCGTCGAGTATTCGTTTGGGAAGGACGAGGCTCAGATCGCCGGGCGTCGCATTCAAAGTAGGGATGACTAAGTTTTCATCTATGCGCTTTTGCGTACTGCGCCTTCCGCGGATCAGATCGCCGAAACGCTGTACAAGCACTCCGCCGCCCAGCATATTTGAAAGCCGTGCAATGCTTTCTCCGTATTCGTTGCTGTTTTTGAAAGGCTCAGAAAAATGTTTGGAGACAAGAAGCGCAAAGTTTGTGTTTTTTGTTTTTTTGTCTTGTCCTTCAAAACTGTGTCCGTTTACGGTAATAATTCCGTTCGTATTTTCATTTACGACTATCCCGTGCGGATTCATACAGAATGTACGCACCGAATCTTCAAACTTTTCCGTTTTATAGACTATTTTGCTCTCATAGAGTTCATTGGTAAGATGTTCAAAAATTTCCGCGCTCAGTTCTACGCGCACGCCTATATCCACGCGGTTGGAAAGAGTGGGGATATTCAGGCTTTTACAGGTCTTCTGCATCCATTTACTGCCGATACGTCCCACGGAAATAATGCAATATTTACAGGTATATACTTTGTCTGCAATGATCTCATAGCCGTTTTCCGTTTTTTTGACTTCGGTAACGGGCGTATTGAAAAAGAAATCGACCTGTTCTTTTAATTTTTTGTAAAGATTTTCGAGAACGCGATAGTTGATATCTGTACCGAGATGTCTGACTTTTGCATCGAGCAGGTGCAATTTGTTTTGCAGGCAGATTTTATGGAATTGCGTACCTTCCGTAGAATACAGCTTTGTTCCTTCGCCGCCGTTTTCAAGATTGATACGGTCTACATATTCCATAAGTTGAAGGGCAGTAGTTTTTCCGATGTGTTCGTACAAACTTCCTCCGAAATCGTTTGTAATGTTGTATTTTCCGTCTGAAAATGCACCCGCACCGCCGAAACCGGACATGATCGAGCAGACTTTGCATTTAATGCAACTTTTAACTTTTTCGCCGTCGATCGGGCATTTTCTCTTGGAAAGTTCGTTGCCTGCTTCAAAAACGGCCACCTTTTTTCCGCTGCCCAAAAATTCGTTTGCGGCAAAAATGCCTCCGGGGCCTGCTCCTATAATTATTACGTCGTAATCCATAACCAAAATCTCCTTCAAGGCATAAAAAAAGCCTTATAGTTTGATTATAGTCAACTATTAGGCAGTTTGTAGAAACGTCCGACCAAATTACGGACATATATAATCATCATAAAATATATTACCATAAAACCAGAAAAACGTCAAGAAATTTACTGTTTTTTAGCGAATTATTTAAATTTACGAATTGTTTCATAGAAATGCTTGCAATGTTTTGACAATGTTGGCAATTTCTGATATATTCATTTAACAAAGCGCAAAAGGTGGGGAATAGAAATGAAATTTTCAGTATCATCTTACAGTTTTTCGCAGTATTTCAGAAAAGGTATTCTTGAACAGAAAGATGCGGTTTGCAAAGCCAAAGAGTTAGGGTTTGACGCCGTTGAATTTACTGATTTACAGCCGACAGGAAACCTGAGCGCGGAACAATACGCAAACAAGATCCGCGAGGAATGTGAAAAGAATAAATTACCTGTTTCCTCTTATTCGGTGGGTGCTGATTTTTTGAAGAGCGATGTAAGGGAAACGGTAGAGGAGTTAAAAAAGAAGGTTGATATCGCACATATTCTGGGCGCACCTTTTCTTCGCCATGATGTTATGTATCAGTTTCCGCACGAGCGCGGCGGCTGGCGTGCGGCGGCTTTGAAAATTTCAAATGCGATACGTGAAGTCAGTGAATATGCTCATTCAAAGGGAATAAAAACGATGGTGGAAAACCATGGCTTTGTAATGCAGGATGCAGACAGGGTGGAATATCTTATCAACGAGGTCAATCACCCTAATTTCGGCTGGCTGTGCGATATGGGTAATTTTCTCTGCGCAGATGAAAAACCTGAAATCTGCTGCGGGAAAGCCGCGCCTTATGTTTTTTATGTTCACGCAAAGGATTTTATCGTAAAAGACGGAAAAGGAGCGGATCCCGGCGAAGGATTTTTCCAGTCCAGAGGTGGAAACTATCTGCGCGGCACGATCATAGGACACGGTGTTGTGCCTGTCATGCAATGCCTGCGGGTTCTGAAAAACAACGGGTTTGACGGTTACGTCAGTGTGGAGTTCGAAGGGATAGAGGATTGTATGTTGGGTATTCGTATCGGTCTGGATAATCTTAAAAAATACCTTTCAAATATAGAAAATAAGTAGAGAAAAAGAAAAACCGTACTTTAAGGCTTGGTCTTTAAAGTACGGTTTTTTGTTTACCTATGAAATTATAACAAGTACAGTTTTCAGCATTCCTGAAAGAGAACGGGAATACTGACTCGAAAGAGGGTAGTTTCTCCGCAGGAAAGAAAGATATTGCCGCTGAGTTTTTCCGTGATTTTCTGAACGAGCGGCAAGCCCAGTCCTGTGCCTTTTTCCGTTTTTGATTCGTCAGTGGAATAGAAGGGCTGAAAAATCAATTTTTCATTCTCAGGAGGAATTCGGGCGGTGTTCTCGGCTTCAAAAATCAGCAAGTTTTTATCTCTGTAAAGCCTTATGTCGATGCGTCCGTTATCGGGTGTGTATTTCACAGCGTTAGAAATGAGGTTTTGCCAGATCAGATAGCAAAATTGCTCAGAGGTTGAAACGGTCAGTTTTTCAAGTTCTGCGTTGACGGACAGGTTTTTCTTTTCCCATACAGGTTGCATGGAAAGAATGATTTTTCGGATCTGTTCATCGACTTGAAAATGTTCGGTTAAATTTAAAATCAAGTCCGAATCTACTCGGGAAATCTGCAAAAGTTTTACGGAAAGATCGCTTAGCCGTTTTGCCTGATCGCGGATGATTTTGGTATAGTTTTGCCGTTCTTTCTCTGAAATCTGTTCACTTTCCAAAAGATCGGCATAACCTAAAATGTTTGCTACGGGGGGTTTGAACTCGTGAGAAACATTTCTCACAAATTCGCGGCTAAGCCGCTCGTTTGCCGAAAGTCCTTGCGTCATTCGGTTAAAGTTTTCGGATAACTCGGTAAGTTCGTCGTGTCCGCTCAGGTTCAGCCGTACATTTAAATCGCCTTCCGATACGGTTTTAACGGCATCGGATATTTTTTTAAGTTTTTTTCCGAGAAAACGATATAAAAGCAGAGCAAAAAGACATAACCCCAAAAATCCCGAAAGCAGGCTGATGTGGTAGGATAAAGAGGGGGTTGCTTTATTATATTTCCCGAGAATAAGGAGCGCTACACGGGAAAAGACCGTAACAAAGAGCATAGATGAACCCATCATCAGAAAAATTTTAAGTATCACTTTTTTCATACTTTTTCCGCCTTATAACCGAGCCCGCGAACGGCAACGATGCGAATATCGCTTGAAGTAAGTTTTTCGCGCAGTTTATTTATATGTACGTCCACCGTGCGTTCCAAACTTTCCGAATCTGTACCCCAGACCTCGTCGAGAAGTTGTGTGCGCGAGTAAATTTTACCGGGAGAAGAAAGGAGGGTGTAAAGAAGCAAGAATTCTTTTTTTGTGGTTTCTATCGTCTGACCGTTGACAGTGAGGTTCTTTTCAAGATAATCGAGAACGGTATTTCCCATCCGTATTTTTTGTGCCGAAATTTTGCCGTATCTTCTCAGCAGCGCTCTGATCCTGAGTTCCAGCTCGTCAAAATCGACGGTCTTTACGAGATAATCGTCCGCACCGCCGCGTTTTTATATTTGACAAGCCCGATCACGACTACGCCGACATACGCAAGCGTTTTGGGGATCATAAGTACGCCAATGATGGGCAGGACGTCTGCAAAAAGAACGACGGGGATATAGAACGCAAACGACAAGATTACCATTATGCCCATTACCGTATAACTTTTATCCTGCAATTTTTTTGCGGTGAGAAAACAGATCACAATAATTCCGATACCTATAAGGGCAAAGGGGATGTTTCTGAGAATTCCCCAAAGCAGAGAACCTTTATAATCGAACCAATCGTTTTGCGGGAATACACAGAACAGAATTCTTAATGCCGCCAAAGCAAATAATGTGATCCTGCTTGCCGTACGCAGTTTTTTTTCGGGTTTCCATTCCGATTCGAGAATAAAGTACAAAATGACGTAGAATGCGGTCATGGTGATCGAAGTAATGAGTTTTCCGAGTCCGAGCGCAAAAGCGTTTGCTTCCAGCCCCGTAGTCAGAAGGCCGTATACGCGCGGGACGAGGTGAAAAGAATCGCCCGAGGCAAGAACAACTGCCATGATCCCGAACATCTTAAAAAACAAGGATTTTCCTTTTACAATAAGATAAACGCCCACAACCAGTGCAAAAATGAGATAAGCTGCATCAAACAGCAATTCCATGATTCCTTGTACCATAAAAAACTCCTTTAAAGATGATTGACATCATTCTAACATAGTTTTTTTAAGTTATGATTAACTTTTTGTGCTTTTGGTAAAATTTTTTTAAAGAGCCAAGACTGTAAAGGCAGCGCTTAGAGAAGTTGCTTGACTTTTTGCGTAGGCGGATTATAATATTCTTATGATTATCAGAAATTATAAAAGCGAAGACCTGCCGCAAATGGTTACTTTGTTTCGGGAAACAATTATTGCAACTTGCGCGAAAGAATATACTCTTTCACAGCGAAAAGCCTGGGCGGGCGCGGATGTATCCTGCTGGGATGAATCGTTCATAAAGCACAAGACCCTTGTTGCCGAAGAAGAGGGGAAAATTATCGGCTTTGCGGATATGGATGAGGGATATCTTGACCGCCTGTACGTTCATAAAGATTTTCAGGGCAGAGGCGTTGCTTCCGCTCTTTGTGACAGGCTGGAATCGGAAAGCGGAGCAGACGTGCTGAGCGTGTATGCGTCGCTTACGGCAAGAAAATTTTTTGAAAAGCGCGGATGCGTTGTTATACGGGAAAACACCGTCGTGAGAGAGGGTGTTGAACTTAAAAATTATTATATGGAAAAGCCTGTGGAGCAAAAACGGAGAGAGATATGACGGAAGAAGAAAGGCGTATTTTATTGCTGGCGGCGGAAAACAGACATTCCGTGCGCGCATTTACGCAGCAAAAAATTCCGAAAGAAGTTGTAAGCATTTTAAAAGAGAATGCGGAAAAGTATGAAGCGGAGAGCGGTGTGCTGATTCGTTTTGTGACAGAAGAGGCCGAGGCGTTCGGCGGTTTTATGGCACATTACGGAAAATTTTCGAATGTCAGAAATTATTTTGTTTTCGGGGGCGGAGAAAAAGAAAGCCGTAACGAAAAGATCGGTTATTACGGAGAACTTCTCGCACTGCAAGCGCAGGCGGCAGGGTTGAACACTTGTTGGGTCGCGCTTACCGCGTCCAAAAAAACGGCTGCTTCCGCTGCGGGTTTTCCCAAAGGCAGTAAAGCGGTTTGCGTGATGGCTGTCGGTTACGGAAAAACACAAGGAATTCCGCATAAGGGAAAACCGCTTGAAAAGATTTGCGGCGGAAAAGGGCCGTTGCCCGATTGGTTTATGCGCGGCGCGGAATGTGCGGCGCTTGCGCCTACTGCGCTCAATCAGCAAAAATTTTATCTGGAATACCTCGGCGAAGATGCGGTTGCTTTGAAAAAGGGGCGCGGATTTTATACCGATATCGATTTAGGTATCGTCAGGTTTCATTTTGAACTCGGCGCAGGGAAAGAAAATTTTCACTGGAAAAAGTGAAGTGAGTTTTAGAAATTGTATTGAAAAACGAAAATAAAGGCAAGCCGTCTCAATATTTTGAGACGGCTTGCTTTTTAAAATAACATTGTTATCTCAGGATAATATTTCTTTGTCTAAGTGCCTTTGCGGCGTTACGAGCAAAGTTTTGAAATCGGTGTAAATCACAAACCCCGCTTTGGATTTGGGCGGCTTTTTCACATACCTGCGTTCGCAAAAATCCACAGGTACTTTATCGGCGATCTTTGCATCTGAAAAGAAAGCGCAGATCTCCGCGGCAAACAGAAGAACGCTGTCGGGAACAGTCTTTCCTTCCGTTCGGATCAGAACGTGGGAACTATGATATTTCTGCGTATGAAGCCATATATCGTCGGGTGCGGCTTCGCGTAAAAGCCTGTCGTTCTGAACATTGTTTCTTCCCGCAAAAATGCGGAATCCCTCAAAAGAAAAGGCCCTGAAAGGCAGAATTTGTTTCTGCTTTTTCTTTGCAGTGTTTTCTTCGCGCAAAAGCCCGAATTCTTTGAGTTCTTCCTCCGTTTCGGAAAAATCCAAAAGATTTTCCGCTTTGCGTATGGAAAAGAGCAGGCTTTCAAGATAATCGAGTTCGGCAAGCGTTTCTTTTTTTTGCGGAGCGATGGCGGTGAGCGTGCGTTTTTGCTTGTTGTATTTTTTATAATATTTTTGTGCGTTCTGGGCGGGGGTAAGCGTCTTATCCAGGGGAATTTTAACCGTTTCCGCGTTTTCACTATAATAATTTACTGCTTCCAGCACCGTTGCGCCTTTTGCGATCGCGTAAATGTTTGCGGTGATGAGTTCTCCGAAAATTCGGTTCTTTTCCATGCTTTCGCATTCTTTTTCGCGGTCGGTGATGAGCCCGAGTTTTTTTTCTTCTTTTTTACGGCGGGCAAGAACGGCACTTTCGAGTTTGCGCTTCTTTTCCGAAAATTCGCGCCGCGTCTCTTTATCGGTGTAGAACGCGTCCGCCGCGGCATTTACGCTCGGATATTTTTCTTCACCTTCCTTTCTTGCGTAAAACTCTTTGGCTTCTCCGTCTGTCCGCTCTACGCAGGGGGAAATACTGTCGGAAAATATAAAATCATGAATTTTTTCGGCGGCTGTCTGCGGATTTTTTTCTGCACCGTTTCCGAAAGATAAAAGCTCGGACAGTTGCAGGCAGGTAGGGTATGCCAATCCGCTTACATGATTAAATAAAAAGTCCGCGAAATCTCCGCCGCAGTATGCAGAGAGAAGTTTTGAAAGTGCTGAAACGTCTTGCGGATCGACTTTATCCTGCGCTTCGGGAGGCTGATATTTTACGCCTGGGAAAAGTACGCGTTTAAAGTTTTCCTGCAAAGATGAAATTTTGAGAGCGCCTGTGATGATCCCGTTTTCGGTAAGAACGAGGTTGGAGTATTTGCCCATAATTTCGGCATACAGAATGCGGTTCGCACGGGAAAATTCGCCCAAACAGTCAAAAGAAAAGGCAAGTATGCGCTCAAAGCCGATTTGCTGTACACTGAGAAGTGTAGCACCCGAAAGATGTTTTCGAAGGAGCATACAAAAATTCGGTGCGGTTACGGGAGCCGTCCGCTCTGCTTTGGAAAGGATCGCCCTTGCAAACGAAGCGTTGGTATTGAGTACGAGTTTATGCGTTTTTCCGTTCGCGTATACGATCATATCGATTTCGTCGCGCGAAGGCTGTACGATTTTATTGATTTTTCCGCCGGACAGTGCAAGATCGAGTTCTCTCGCAATGTGGCGGAGCGTGTAGGCGTCCTGTGGCATAAAAATACTCCTTTTCAGGATTTGAGTATCGATTTGACTGCGGAAAATTTTGAAGCTTTTCCGCAAAGAATATCATTATTATATCTTAAAAAAGAAAAAAAGTAAATCATATAGGAGAAAACGCTTTTCAAAAGCGCGGGTTTGTGCTAAAATACTATAACGGATTAAAATCAAGGAAAAATTTCAGGAGAAGAATCATGAAATACACAGTAGAAAATTCTCAGAAAAGCACCGTCAAAATCACCATGAACTTCAATAAAGAAGAATGGGATGCCGCAAATATGAAGGCATATGAACAGACAAGGGGCAAATATTTTGTAAACGGGTTCAGAAAAGGCAAAGTTCCCAAGCACGTTATTGAACTCAATTACGGAAAGGGCGTATTTTATGAAGATGCGCTCAATAACCTTTTCTCCGATCATTACTACGATATTCTCGAAAAGGAAAAAGAAAACTTCACCGCAGTCGGACAACCCGAGCTTTCTATCGGCGATATCAGCGATAAGGGCGCATCTTTGATCGCAACTACGCCTGTAAAGCCTGATGTCAAACTCGGCGCTTACAAGGGTATAAACATTGAAAAAGTTGAGTATAATGTAAAGGATGCCGACGTGGAAGCGGAACTGAAACGCTTGCAGGAGCGCAATTCCCGCCTCGTGGAAGTGACCGATCGTGCCGCTGAAAACGGCGATACGGCTACCATCGATTTCTCGGGCAGCGTGAACGGTGAAAAATTCGAGGGCGGCACGAGCGAAAATTATCCGCTCGTTCTGGGCAGCGGTTCCTTTATTCCCGGTTTTGAAGAACAGGTCGTGGGAATGAAGACGGGGGATTCCAAAGACATCAACGTGAAATTCCCCGAAAACTATCAGGCGGAAGAATTGAAAGGCAAAGACGCGGTGTTTGCCGTTACGTTGAAAAAGCTTGAAAAGAAAGAACTTCCCGAAATCAACGACGAGTTCATCAAGGACGCGGCAGGGGCGGAGAGCGTTGACGCTTATAAGAAAGAGACGCGCGAACGCCTGGAAAAGCAGGCCAAAGAAAAGGGCGATGCTGAAACAGAAAACAATATCGTGAAAGCGATCACAGCAAGCGCGGAAGTAGAGATCCCCGAAGCGATGATCGAAAATCAGATGGATATTATGGTTCGTAACGCTGAATACCGTCTCGGTATGCAGTACGGCGGAATCAAACTTGCCGATTATCTCAAATATATGGGAACAACCATGGAAGATTTCCGCAAGGGTTACCGCGAACAGGCGGAAGAGACTGTCAAGAGCCAGCTCGTGATCGATAAGATCATCCGTGAAGAGGGTATCAAGGCAGAAGACGCAGACGTAGAAGCAAAACTCGAAGAGTTTGCAAAAGCGGCAAACAAGAGCCTGGAAGATTACAAGAAAGACGTAAGCGATTCCCAGCGCGAATACATCGCAAACGATATCGTCATCAATAAATTGTTCGATTTCCTTAAATCGAATAACAATATGACGGAAAAGGCGGAAAAACCTGCTGAAAAGAAGCCTGCGGCAAAGAAAACTACCGCAAAGAAAGCTACGGCAGAAAAGACTGATTCCGAAAAGCCCGCCGCAAAAAAGACGACAAGAAAGCCTGCGGCAAAAAAGGCGGAAGAAAATAAAGCGGAATAATCATTTTTCAGAATCCAAATTTAAGGAGATAAAATGAAAGACATTTCGATGAATCTTATCCCGATGGTCGTGGAGCAATCCAGCCGCGGTGAACGTTCGTATGACATTTATTCGAGACTGCTCGAAGACAGAATTATTTTTCTTTCGGGTGAGATCAATGACGGTATGGCAAATACGATCGTTGCTCAGCTCATTTATCTTGAAGCAAAGGACATGAATAAAGACATCAGCCTATACATCAACAGTCCGGGCGGAAGCGTTTCGGCAGGTCTTGCGATCTATGATACGATGCGCTATATTCATTGCGATGTTTCGACGATCTGTATCGGTCTTGCGGCAAGTATGGGTGCGTTCATTCTTTCCAGCGGAGCAAAGGGCAAGCGTTTTGCTCTTCCTAACAGTGAAATTATGATTCATCAGCCTCTCGGCGGCGCGCAGGGGCAGGCGAGCGACATCAAGATTCAGGCGGAGCATATCCTTAAAATCAAGGATAAGATGAATGCGATCCTTGCCGAAAATACGGGCAGGAGCATTGCTGAAATCGAAAGAGATACCGACAGGGATAATTATCTGTCTGCGGAAGAAGCAAAAGACTACGGTCTTATCGACAAAGTTTTCTACAACAGATAATCCGGCAAAACAAAAAATGCCGCAACATCGCCGTGCAACCGTTCCAGAATGAACTTTGCGCGGCGCATTTTTCAAAAAAGCGGAGTATAATTTATGAAAGAACAAGAACAATTTTGTTCCTTTTGCGGAAAGGAAAAAAGTCAGGTAAAACGTCTGATCGTGGGACCCAACGGACTTGCGATCTGCGACGAATGCGTGGAGATCTGCAACGAAGAGATTAAATCTGTTACGGCTACCGCAGGGGATGCCGTTGAGCTCAAAAAGCCTTCGGAGATCAAAGCGGAACTGGATAAATACATTGTAGGTCAGGACAAAGCGAAAAAAGTGCTTTCCGTGGCTGTTTACAATCATTATAAAAGAATCAATAGCGAACTCGGAAAAACCGCGGATGACGGTGTGGAAATCGAAAAGAGTAATATTCTTTTGCTCGGGCCTACGGGCTGCGGCAAAACGCTTCTTGCCCGTACGCTTGCGCGTATTCTGAACGTACCTTTTGCGACGACGGACGCAACCACGCTTACGGAAGCAGGGTATGTGGGGGAAGATGTGGAGAACATTCTTCTCAAACTCATTCAGAACGCCGATTACGATATCGAAAAGGCGCAGCGCGGCATTATATATATCGATGAGATCGATAAAATTGCAAGAAAGAGCGAAAATGTTTCCATTACAAGAGACGTTTCGGGCGAAGGTGTACAACAGGCACTTTTGAAAATTATCGAAAGTACAATCGCAAGCGTTCCTCCGCAGGGAGGAAGAAAGCATCCTCAGCAGGAATGTATGCGTATCGATACGACGAATATCCTGTTTATCTGTGGCGGTGCGTTCGTAGGATTGGATAAAATCGTGGCAAAACGCAAGGACGATACTTCCCTCGGTTTCGGCGGCAAAGTCAGAAATCCGGGCGAGGAAATGGACTATGAAGCTCTCGATGACGTTAAACCGCAGGATCTTACAAAATTCGGTCTTATTCCCGAATTCGTAGGGCGTGTCCCGATCGTGGTAAGCTTGCAGCCGCTCGATGAAACTGCGCTCGTGAAGATCCTCACAGAGCCGAAAAATGCGATCATCAAGCAATATCAGAAACTGATCGGAATGGACGGAGTAAAACTTTCTTTTGATCCTGCAGCTGTCAGCGAGATCGCAAACACGGCGATCCGTCTGAAAACGGGAGCAAGGGGACTTCGTACGATTATAGAAAATCTCATGACGGATGTCATGTACGATATTCCTTCGTCGGATAATATCAGCGAGGTCAAGATCACCCGCGAGTGCGTTTTAGGCACGGCAAAACCGCAGGTCATCAAAAAGAGTGCGTAAATCGAATGCTTTTTACAAAATATTGTAATAAATGAAATGGAATAGAAAACCCCCGTTTCCGCTTTTGCATTGCGGAAACGGGGGTTTTCTTATATTTTGAAAAAAAGTTCTTTTTTGTAAGTCTTAAATCATTCGTGTCTATGGCTGTATTTTTTGACAAATTAAAAACCAATGGTATTTATGTCTGTATTATTTCAGATTTAATACCTGTCATACTTATGGCTTTTATTCGACTGAATATCAATCGTATCTATGATTGTATCTTTTTTTCGCAAGGAGCGTGTATTTTGTTACAAAATCGGTTTTGGCTGTGGTATAAGCGTCGCGGTTGAATTCGTATTGCTTCCATAGTTGCAGTTTTAACTGCTCATATTCTTTTGCTGTTTTTTCGAATTCATTGAGGTAATCGCGAAAATAAAGTTCGTCGTTGTCGCCGCTGCGCCTTAAATGCAGATGATAGACTTTTTCAGCAAATCCCGTTTCCGTGTAGCCAAAATTCAGAGAAATTCTTTCGCCTGAATTGCTCATGATGATAAAGCCGTCTTTTTCCAGCAATTCGGCAAGAACCTGTAAATTTTCCTCTTCCGATTCGATCAGAATATCCACGATAGGCTTTGCCCATATGCCTTTTATTGCCGTACTTCCTATATGGC
This sequence comes from uncultured Bacillota bacterium, assembly GCA_949287815.1. Taxonomy (GTDB): domain Bacteria; phylum Bacillota; class Clostridia; order Christensenellales; family Borkfalkiaceae; genus Borkfalkia. The sequence continues at coordinate 12,219 of CASEHS010000026.1, forward strand.
TGATCCTGTGAATTTTTCTGCCGCCGCAAAGTGTTTTCAAGCGTTCTTCCATTTCCGAATAATAGGTTTTCATTTTTTCGTCGTGCGGAGTGAGTTTAATCGGGAATAACTGCCAAAGTTCTTCGAGCGACATTTCATTCAGTTTTTTTGCAGGAATTTTATTCATTTGAGGAAATTTTTTCGTCGTCAGATTTTGCTTTTTTAGAACAAAAGCGAGATTTAATGCACTTGATTCCTTTTACGGCAGTCCATTCTCCGACGGGCAGGGTTATTATTTCATATATTTGCAGTATGAGTGTATAAAGCAGGATGAGCATTATGCCCGTAAACCACCACGAAAGTATGGTGTCGGGCAGAAGAGGCGCATTCAGGTACATATTGTTTGTCTGCCCGAGTACCGAATTTCCGAAACAGGCATAAACAACCATGAAAGCAAGTCCGATCGGAAACGCTGTCCATTTGCGGAAAGAGGGAGTAAAATATTTTAAAACGATCGATTCTACAAAAATAAATGCCATCAGTGTGTGATAGAGGATTCCCGTGAAAGGATGGATATTGAAAAAATCATCAAAGTATACAAAGAAATCGGGATAGAAAAAGGTGATCAGTCCGCCGATAAAACCAGCAAATACCGCATACTGATAAATTTTTGTTGTCGGCTTGAAAAGAAGTACGGTGAGGGGTAAAATCAGTCCCATCATGCTGCAATATGTATCGGGGAGAAAGTCGATAAAGTCGGCATTCCTGGATTTTGATACGACGATTCTGTTGATCACGATCAGGACCAATCCGCAAAATGCCGTGATTTTCATAACTAATCCTACTTTATTTTGCGGAACAAATTTTTTGAGTACGATCAATAGGGCTGTCAGCACAATCACGCTTACGATCATGAACACGATGTGTTCGGTGCCAAAAACTTCCATATTCGCCTCCCTTTTTTCCTGTTGCTGAAACTGATTACCGTGATTGAGTTTATTTTAATAAATGCTCTGGTTTTCTATTAGGTTTAAATATTTTTCAGCGCATTTTGTTTTTCATGCTCGCTTCATAGCACAGAACGGTCGCGGCAACGCCTACGTTGAGTGAATCGCATTTGCCAAGCATAGGTATCGCGATCATTTCGTAATCACCGTCGTACCATTCGCGTGTGATGCCGTAACGCTCACTTCCCATGACTAAAGCCGTTTTTTTCTTAAAAGGTTCGTCATAGTAGTATTTTTCTGCCCGTGTATCCGCAAGATATACAGTGAATCCTTCTTTTTTCAGCCAATCTCTGCACTGGGCTACCGTTTCAAATTCAAATACAGGCACGGAAAGGATCGCTCCCTGGCTCCCTTTGATCAGTTTGGGATGAGTAAGCCTTGCTTTTCGGTTACAGATAAAAACTCCGTCCAGTCCCGCGCCGTCCGCCATGCGTAGCATCGTTCCTACGTTTCCTGGGATTTCAATGCCGTCCAGAATTAATAGCACTGCATTTTTTGGCGGTTTAAAGGTTGAAAGATCGTGTGTCGGAAGCTTCGCGAGAGCCAACAGTCCGTCCGGTTGCCCGCGTTCTGAAATTTTTTCGTAAGTTTTTGCCGAAACGGTATAAAGTTCCTGTGTCCTATTTGCCAGTTGTTCACAAAGTTGTGCGGCTTCGGGCGTTCGGATGTGCTCAGGGCAAAGGATAAGAGAATCGATGGGCGTCTGAAACTGTTCGCACATTTTCAATATCCAGATTCCTTCCGCTATAAACAGTTTATGCGGATTGGGTTTGGAGTTGGTGAGTATTCCTTTGATTTGTTTGATTTTCGGGTTTTGCTCCCCAATAGGAAGAAAGGGGTACTTTTCTATAACTTCTTGAATGTTCATATGCCAATGGTAACAGATTTGCATAAATAAGTCAAGCGCGGGAAACAAAAGCAAATAACTTTGAATTTTCACAGATTATTTACATATCTTTTGGTTTTTTTGATTGTTAAATATTTGACAAAATATACCTTGTAATATATAGTATTTGTTGACGGTGCCGCGCACATTTTTCGGCTCACGTTGCATAAGATAAAAAATCATGTTTAATTGACGCAGGGAGGAAACCGTGGGCAGAAAGAAAGAGAAAAAAATTCTTGAAAGCGAAATAAACGAAACGGATAAAAAAATAAATTTAGAAGCGGCCTGTGAGGACAGTGTTCCTGTTGCGGAGCAGCAAAGCGATACTGTTGCGGAGCAGCCGAATGAGACCGTTTCGGAAGAAAAGAAAAAAGGGATTTTAAATGTAAAACTTTTTAATTATAAACTCGTGCATATTCTGATCATGGTCATTATCATGTCTTTTGCGGGGTTTGTGATTGAAAATATATTCAGATTTCTCCGCGACGGTGTGATCAACAGTCGGCGTCAGATCCTGCCTTTTCTCTTTGCATACGGAATTGCGGTATTTGTGATGTATATCGTTGTGGGTACGCCGAAAGAGATGCGTTTTTTCAAATGGAAGCTTTTCAGAAAGAACAATAAACTTTCTAAATTCGGGAAAGATTTCTGTTATTTTTTGATCCTGTTTGCGTTTATTTTCTTCGGGGAAATAATGTTCGGGACTTTCGTTGAGGCGGTTTCTGGTATCGTTCTTTGGGATTATACGGGAATACCTTTAAGGTTTACGAAATATACGAGTATTCCTACAGCGTTGCTTCTGGCGGTGGTGCTTTTGCTGTTCATGCGTTTTGTGTTTGAACCGCTCATGAGAAAAATAGAAAAGATTCCCGAAAAAGTTGCATGGATCATAGATCTTGCATTGGGTATTCCCATTGTTCTGGACTGGTTACTCATGCTTGTTCTGATGCTCGGTTTCCAATACTCGGAAAACTGGTGGATGATAGATTTTCACTTTAAATTATTCGGATAAAAAACGCGCCGCTTTGATCAAAGCGGCGCGAAGTTTATATTTATAACAGGGCAGTGCGCAAGATTTATAAATAAAAAATAAGTTTGACATCCATAATAAATAGAAAAGCGCACCCCTCGGATCGAGTGCGCTTAAAATTTTCTGATACCGATAAATTACAGCTTTTAAAATCAATACTGTACTGTCAGTTTTAATTCATCAAGTTATTTTGTATTTTCGATCGGATGATCTTTTTTGTTATCCGCTTGTTTGTGAACGGGAAAATCGCAGAAAGCAGAAACGCCGCGCGTCTGCATATTCTTTATGAATATAGCAAGCGGTGCGCCCAGCGCATATACCCATAACGCTTCCGTTGCCGCAAGTGAGGCTGCATAAGTCCAGTAAGTGATTGCCTTTGTGCCGTAAGAAAGATCACCGCATAAAAAGACGATAATGATTGGAATGACAAGCGCGTTCAGAAGAACAGGGAAGAACCCTCCCACGAGAAATTTTGCAACAAAATTGCGGATCAGCCTGCCTGCTGCATATGTGCCGAGCGCGGCAACAAGTGTTGCGAGCGAACCTACGAACACATCGTAAACCCAAAAAGGCGAAGCAATGTTGCTCAGCATACAGCCGACATACAGTGCCGGAACCGCTTCCGGGAAGAAGAGGGGGAGTACACACAGCGCTTCTGCGGGACGGATCTGTAAAAATCCGTTGTAAGCAAGTGCGCCGAATGAATAGGTGAGCGCAACGTACAGTGCGGCAATAATGCCTGCTCTGCACAATCTTTTCGTGGAAAAGAGTTTCATGATTCAGTTTACCTCGGTTGTTTTTAAGTAGTGTTTTCCGAAAACCTACCGTACGATATATTATCAGAATTTAATGATTTTGTCAATAAAAAATGTTTCACATAAAAAAATCCGTCCCGAAGGACGGAAGGCTCAGAAAACGCGATTATTTTGTCAAATTATCAGACAATGATCTGTTCGAGAAGAAGAAAGTCGAAATCTACTTTTTCCACAAAATCCCTAGGATAAAAGCGCACATGGTTGAATTTTGCATAGTTCATGATATGCGATTTCAAAAGAACGGGTGTGGGGATATCGAGTTCCCGACAGATATCGAAAAGATAGGTCAGAAAGTGGGAAAATGTCAGTTTTTCTTCATTTTCATAGACGAATTGCTGACTGATTTTTTCGTTTTTATAAACTTTTGCCCAGATTTTCAGCATACAGACTCCGAATCTTTTCACATAAATTTTTCCGTTTCATTATATAGTAATTTTGTAAAAAAGTAAAATATAATTGACATATTTCGGCTGAAAATATATACTATTTGAAAGAGGACTTTTTTCCGATAAAGCATAACGACGGGAAAAATTATAAAAAAACCGCAAGGAGCGAAAAATGAAAAAACTGGAAACAGATATTTTGAAAATTCTCGAGGAAGATTGCAGATATACGCCGGCAAAAATTGCTGTCATGCTGGATAAAACGGAAGAAGAAGTCTGCGCCGCGATCGAGGGGTTGGAGGCGCGAGGCGTCATCGTTAAATATACGGCGATCGTGAACGGTGAACGTCTTTCCGATGAAACGGTTCAGGCATTGATCGAAGTAAAAGTAACACCGCAGAAGACAAACGGTTTTGATGCCATTGCCGAAGAGATTTACCGTTTTGAAGAAGTGAAGAGCTGTTATCTGATGAGTGGCGGTTATGATCTTGCGGTGTTTATTGAAGGAAAGTCGCTGCGCGATGTGGCAAGGTTTGTTACGGAGCGTCTTTCCACGCTTGACGACGTTCTTTCCACGGCTACGCATTTTATTCTCAAAAAGTATAAGATCGAAGGTACGATCGCGGATAAAAACGACGTCAACAATATGAGATTATCGGTACAGCCATGAGGAAATTTGTCAATTCGAGAGCGGAGAGTATCAAGCCGAGCGGCATCCGCAAATTTTTCGATATCGTGTCAGAAATGAAGGACGCGATTTCGCTCGGTGTGGGCGAACCTGATTTTGTAACGCCCTGGAACATCCGCAACGCGGCAGTAAAGAGTATTCAGCGCGGTTATACACAGTATACGAGCAACCGCGGTTTACTGCCTTTGCGGGAAAATATTGAAAGGTATATGTCGGAACGCTTCGGTGTGAGCTGTCCCGCGGAACATACGGTAGTCACTGTCGGCGCGAGCGAAGGGATCGATCTTGCGCTTCGTGCGGTTTGCGATATAGGCGACGAGATCCTTGTTCCCGAACCGAGTTATGTATCTTACTATCCGGGCGTTCAGCTTGCAGGAGGAACTCCCGTAGCGGTAAAATGCGTTAAAGAGAACGGATTTATCTTGACGCCTGAAAGGCTGGAAGAGAGTATTACGCCGAGGACAAAGGCACTCATCTTGCCTTATCCCAATAACCCCACGGGCGGCATCATGACGAAAGAACAACTTGAAGCGATCATACCCGTCATCGAAAAGCACGATCTTCTGGTGATTTCGGATGAGATTTATGCGGAACTTACTTACGGCGGCACGCATGTTTCGATCGCGGCTTTGAAAGGTATGCGCGAACGTACCGTTCTTATCAGCGGATTTTCAAAGGCATTTGCTATGACAGGCTGGCGTATAGGTTTCGTGAACGCGCCGCCCGAAATAGATGACGCAATATTTAAGATCCATCAGTATGTGATCATGTGCGCACCTACGGCATCCCAGTATGCAGCGTTGGAAGGTCTGAAAGAGAGTTTTTCGGACGGCTTTTCGGCAGTGGAAAGTATGCGCGACGAATACAATAAACGCCGTCGTTTTATGGTCGACTTTTTCAATTCGGTCGGCATGAGCTGTTTTGAACCGCGCGGCGCGTTTTATGTGTTTCCGTCAGTCGAAGAGTTGGGTGTTACGGGCGAACAGTTCGCAAACAGTCTGTTGCGCGCAGAAAAGGTAGCGGTCGTGCCGGGCGATGCGTTCGGTGAAGCGGGTAAATATCATGTGCGCTGTTCATATGCGACATCAATGGCAAATCTTGACGAAGCGACATCCCGTATCGCTAAATATGTGAAGAACCTGCACTGACGGCTCGGCGTTTTGTCGCCTTTTCAACTTGACAATCAGCGCCGAAAGGTATATAATGAACGCATACAGGTGATTTCGCGATCAAAAGCGGAATCACCGATTTTGCAAATGACGGCTTTGTCCGACGGATTCGGACTGAAATATAGATTAAAAGCGGAGTGATGAAAATGGCTGAAGAATTTATTATGACCCAAAAAGGGTACGAAGAAGCCAAAGAACGGCTGACCTATCTTCAAACACAGAAGAGAAAGGAAATTACCGAACGAATCAAAGTTGCGCGCGGTTTCGGCGATTTAAGCGAAAACGCAGAATATGATGCAGCTAAAAACGAAGAAGCGCTCAATGAAAGCGAGATCCGCGAACTTGAAAATAAAATCAAGAACGCAAAGATCATGGAAGAAAGCACCGATAACAGTATGGTGCATTTCGGGAACACGGTAACTGTCCGTTATTTCGACGAAGATGAAGAGGAAGAAATAGAGGAAGTTTACACACTGATGGGTTCTACGGAAACAGATCCCGAGAAGAACGTGATCAGTATGGATTCACCGTTCGGTGCGGCTTTGCTCGGCGCTAAAAAGGGCGATACCGTTACCGTACATTCACCTGGCGGAGATTACCAGGTCAAAATCGTCAATATCGACTGAACGGATACGGAAGAAGCGTCGCATCGGCGCGCGTACGCGCCCGTCGCGTTTGCGGCGCAGCGCGTTTTTTCCGTTTTATACATTTTGAGGAGTTCTGTAAATGGACGCGAAAATTACAAAAAAACGTCTCGGTCATCTTTTATCTTATGACTGGATCAAAATTATTGCCATCTGCGCGGCGGTCATCGTGGTTTGGGTACTGTTGTTTACTTCGCTTGCGACTCGCGCTACAAAAGGTCAGACTTTCCAGATCTATGTTTATCCCGGCGTTACCATGCAGCCGGAAAAACTGGGCGGGCTTTCTGATCTTCACAAGGACGGAGTTTTGTCAGTAGATGTTCTGGATTACAATGTTCTGCAAATGACTTCCGGATCTGCTGGTACGCAGCTTTCCGCATTTCTTCCTAACAAAGAAGGGGATGTCATGTTTATAAATGATACTCTTCCTACAAAAACCGTTGTCGATGAAGAGACCGGAGAGGAGAAAACGGAGATCACGGGCAAGAGCGATCTTGAAAAGTTCCTTACGAGCTATTTTGGATATGCTTCCTGGCTCGGTGAGATCGGTAATGTGGAAGTTTACGATTATAATCTGGCGCAGGAATCCTATCTCGATAACTGCGAAAAGTATCTTTCTCAGTTCTATACCGATGAAGTAACTTCGGAAAATCCTAATCAGGATAAGGAAAAAATAGAGAGTGAATTCCGTAAACGCATTAAAGGGGACAAGCGTTACAAAAAAGAATCGCAGATAAAAAAAGGTCTGGAAGAAGAGTTTGTACGTATTGAAAATCTCCGCAAAGCGTATACTAACGTACTTGATTATCTGGAACAAGGGATCATCAGCGTCAGAACAACGACTCTTGAGTTGGATGAAGACAAAGATAAGGACGGTAAAAACGATACCGTTGAAGTACAGTACGCATACGATCTTAGCAAGATCGAGCATATAGCCGATCTCATGGTGAATACGAAAAATGAAGAGAGCGGCAAAAGCGATGATCTTTGCATGATCATACTCAATGAAAAGGCTCAGGAAGAGGCTCTCCGCTTTGAGCAGATCACTTTGCTTGATTATATTGTGCGCGAATACGGCGATCTTGGCTGATTTGTTTTTCTTGTTCAGATTAAGGGGCGGTTATGCAGTATCTGATTTATGACGCATTGAAAAATTATAAGCGAAAAATGCCTGTACGGTTTCATATGCCCGGACATAAAGGTTCACGGCGTCACTTTCCGCTGTTTAAGGATGCGGCGCTGGATATTACAGAACTTTCTTTTTCCGATTGTTTAGAAGGTCCCGACGGGATTTTGGCATTGGCGCAGAGTGATATAGCAGATCTTCTCGGCGCAAAGCGCAGTTATTTTTTGACAGATGGGTCAAGTTGCGGGATTTTCGTGATGCTGTATGCGGCAAAGAAACGCGGCGGCAAGGTCGTAATTGCGAGAAATTCGCATAAAAGTGTTTATAATGCCTGTGCAATACTCGGAATAGAGCCGTATATTTTAAAAAGCAACGAATTGGATGGTATCCCCCTTCCACCTACGGCGGCAGAAATCGAGGATGCTTTCAAAAAAGAAAAAGACATCGGGGCAGTGCTTTTGACTTCTCCCGATTATTACGGAAATGTTTCCGATTATGCGGCGCTCAGAAAACTTTGCGACCGTTACGGTAAACTTTTTCTTGTTGACGGTGCGCACGGTGCTTATCTGAGATTTGATCCCGACGGAGCGGAATTGTATGCAGGTTTGCACGCCGATGCATGGGTGGATGGTGCACATAAAACATTACCCACGCTGACGCAGGGCGCTCTGCTCAATTCAAACAGAGAAGATATTTTTTCCGATCTGGAAGAGGGGTTGAATATTTTCCGTACCACCAGCCCGTCTTATCCCATTATGGCGAGTATAGAGTATGGCGTAAAATATCTTTCCGAGCGCGGAGCAGGTTTGATAGATACCCTCAAACGTGAATTGTCGCTGATGAAAATGCGCTTAAAAAAGCGCGGCGTGATGTTTTATCCGAAGAGCAAAACCATGCAATTTGCCGTTGATTTCGGCGGTATGGGTATTTCTCCTTACCTTGCTCAGGAAGAGTTGGAAAAACACAGGGTTTTTGCGGAAATGAATGACGGCAGATATCTGTTGTTTTATATTTCTCCGCTTACAAAACCTTGGCATCTTCTGAAACTGGAAAGGCTGATCCGCAAAATCGTAAAAATGCGTGCACTTCGCAACACTTATGAAAAAACAGATCCGTTTGTTTGCGGAACGAAAAAATTCAGTTATTTAACTGCACTTACTTTTCCTACGGAATCTTTAGCTTTGGCTGATGCAACGGGCAGAGTATGTGCAAGAAATGCGGGGGTAACTCCGCCGTGTTTTCCCGTAGTTGTGGCGGGAGAACTCATTACCGAATCTGCGGCCGATACGTTAATGTCTGCAAAACATACTTTCGGCATCAAAGACGGTCGTATAGAAGTAATTAAAATAGGCGGCAACAGATGAAAGGGGCTTTTATTACATTTGAAGGATGCGAAGGCGCAGGGAAATCTACTCAGATCAGGTTGCTCGCAGAATATTTGAGTAAAAATAAAATTCCTTATACGGTCACAAGAGAGCCTGGAGGAACCAAAATTTCCGAATCGATCAGGGAAATCATTCTTGACGGGAAAAATACGGCAATGACGGACGAATGCGAAGCGCTTTTATATGCGGCGGCGCGAGTCCAGCATCTTGCCGATACCGTGAAACCTGCTCTTGATCGCGGAGAGATCGTGCTTTGCGACAGATATATCTTTTCTTCGTTTGCCTATCAGGGATACGGCAGAGGACTCGATATGACGTTTCTGAAAGAGATCAACCGTTATGCCATGGAAAAGTTTATGCCGGATCTGACTCTTTTTCTCGATTTACCTGCCGTTAACGCTTTTGCGAGAAAGCACGGAGCGGATAAAAACGACAGGATCGAACAGGCGGGCGAAGCATTTCATAACAGGGTTTACAACGGTTATAAATCGTTGCTGAATGAATATCGGGAAAATATATTGCCCGTAGATTGTTCGGGTACAAAGTTTGAGACAAACGAGAAAATTATTCAGATTCTTCGTTCCCGCGGCTTGATAAGCTGAGAGGTTGTTTTTTTCGGGGTTGAGTATGTCGGTTTTTCAGTCCAGCAAAGCGTATAAAATGTTTGCGGAGGATGTGGCGCAGGGCAAAGCGGCGCACGCTTATCTGTTCGTCTGCCCCGATGAACGCAATCTTCGTCCATTTTTGCGTGAGTTTGCGAAAGTGCTGTTCGGAGCCGATCGGCGTACCTGTGAACTTATCGATACCGAAATGTTTGCGGATTGTATGTTTGTTCCTCAAATCGGGGCAAAGACGACTGTTGCAGATGTTCGTACAGTCATTGATGACTGCTATATCAAACCAGTTGAGGCAGACAGAAAACTCTATGTGTTTGATAACGCGCAGGATATGAACGCGGCGGTACAGAACAAACTTCTTAAAGTACTGGAAGAACCGCCCTCAAATGTTTATTTTTTGCTCGGTGCGCTCAACGAAGCGGCTGTTTTGCCTACGGTAAAGTCAAGGACAAAGCGGTTGGAGCTTTTGTCTTTTACAAAAGAACAGATCGTAAAAGAGCTCAGGGAAAAATATCCTTTCTGTGTTTCGCCGGAATCAGTCGCCGCGCTTTCGGGCGGAATACTCGGCAGAGCGGAAGAACTAGCCGAAGGCGGAGGCGTTTCAGCAGAAGAAACGGCGCTGCTTCTTGCAAACCTTTCACCCGCGTCTGCCGTTATGCAATCAAGAAAATGCGGAGACAGGGAGAGTGTAGCGGCTTTTCTTGCAATGCTGAGATTGGTCGTGCGCGATGCGCTCATGCTGAAACTCGGAAGAACAGATGTTTTGTCCGGCGGAGGTGAGGCGGCTCTTCAAAAGGCTGCGGCGAGATATTCCGTTTCTGCGCTGGTCAATGCGCAGGAAAAAATTTCCGAAACAGAAAAAAATCTTAAATTTAATGCTAATATTTCTGTGAGTATCGAAACTTTACTCATTTCAATTTTGGAGGGACGATGAAGGTCATAGGTGTAAAATTTAAAGACGGCGGTAAAATTTATTATTTTGCTCCCAGAAAAAATGAAAAATATGAGGAAGGTATGGAAGTCATCGTGGAAACCAGCAAGAGCATGGAGTTTGCCACGGTCGCTTTTTTGCCCAAAGAAGTAGATGATTCCGAAGTCGTTCAGCCGCTCAAACCTGTCATTCGCATTGCCTCTGAAAAGGATAAAGAGATGCGTCAGAAAAATCTGGAACGCAAACCCCAGGCAATGAAAATTGCGCAGGAAAAGGTGGAAAAACACGGATTGGATATGAAACTGATCGACTGCGAGTTTGCCTTTGACGGAAGTAAAGTCGTGTTTTATTTTTCGGCAGACGGAAGAATCGATTTTCGTGAACTCGTAAAGGATCTTGCCGCTGTTTTCCATATCAGGATAGAATTGAGACAGATCGGTATTCGCGACGAGGCAAAACTTCTCGGCGGAATCGCACCTTGCGGAAGGGAATGCTGCTGTGCAAGTGCGATGCCTGAATTCAAAAAAGTTTCCATTAAAATGGCGAAAGTGCAGGGGCTTTCGCTCAATCCCGGAAAAATCAGCGGGCTTTGCGGCAGATTGATGTGCTGTTTAAGTTATGAAAACGAATATTACAGCGAAGTGTATAAAAAAATGCCAAAAATCGGTGCTGAGGTTTCTACTCCCGAAGGAAAAGGTACTGTTATTTCCGAAAATATGCTGAAATTGACAATACGAGTGAAAATTGAAAGAGACGGAAATATCGTCTATAAGGATTTTGAACTGAAAGACGTGCATTTTAAAGGCGGCAGAAACGAAGAAAAGGAAGAAAAAATTTCTGACGATCTGAAAGAATTGATGGATTGATCGCTTAAATAGTTTTGTCGGAAAGCGATAGAACGGATATCCAAAAAAACAGTTTCTGAAAAAAATAAAAAAAATTGAAAAAATTATTTTGTTTGCCTTTACGAGTGATTAAAATTATGTTATAATACAGCATGAGAACGGAATGATCCGTAAGAATGAAGAGGTAAATTGGAGGTTATTATTATGGCACATAAAATTTCTGATGAATGTATTTCTTGTGGCGCTTGCGCGGAAACTTGCCCTGTAAATGCAATTTCCCAGGGTGATACGCAGTATCAGATCGATCCGGACGTTTGCATTGATTGCGGCGCTTGTGAAGACGGATGCCCCGTAGGCGCTATCAAACCGGAATAAAAACAAGATTTAAGATTTGCGCGGATGAAACACTCCGCGCAAGTTTTGATTTTGCTCCAAATTATTTTTGATAGTTTTCCTGTACAAGCAGGTGTTTATGGCTTGGCCAGGGTAATTTATTATTATCGTAAAAATTGAAAACGGGGATATAGCTCAGTTGGTAGAGCGCTTGAATGGCATTCAAGAGGTCATCGGTTCGATCCCGACTATCTCCACCAAACCCACAATATATAGTATTGTTTTGCGGACTTTACTATATGTTGTGGGTTTATTTTTTTATTTTGCGCTTGATTTTACATAAAACATTATGCAAAACCGCTTTAAAAGTGTCAAAATGAGTGTCAAAATCGGAGTTATTTAGTGTCAAAAACCGCTCTTATTCCGTCCGAAAGACTGTCTATATAATGCCCTTGCGTATCGGTGTAAACATTCTGTGTCATCTCAATGGACGAATGACCGAGAAGATACTGCTTGATTTTCGGCGAAATTCCTGCCTCTTCGAGCCTTGTGGCGTATGTATGGCGCAGCATATGAGCCGTAACGGTAAATCCGAGATTTTTTGAAACTCTTACAAAGGCAAGACGGACAGTATTGTATCCGATCGGAAACACTCTGCTTGTTTTAATTTTCGAGATGTCAAAAAAGATGTCATCGGGAACGGGAACGGTTCTTATACCTGCTTTTGACTTCGGTGGCTGAATGATTTCCTTGCCGTCCACAAAAACAATATCTTTTGTGACGAAAACTTTTCCGTCTTTAAAATCTTCGGGGGTTAGTGCAAGTGCTTCACCGATTCTAAGTCCAGTCGAAAGTAAAAACCTGAATAATAAATAGTGTGATGATTTTTTT
>CASEHS010000027.1 GCA_949287815.1 uncultured Bacillota bacterium
GCAGCGACCATTCTCAAACTTGCCGCCGATTCCATTACTTTGGACACCTTACGCTCGCTCACGGGTTCGGATAAGCCCTTATTCCCCGTATCAGGCAAAAAAGAAGTATCGGAAGAAGAAAAGACCGGCACATTAACTTTTACTAAAAAGGAGTTAGAATCTATGCCGAAATCTTTTCAAAAAGCATTCATCTATGACAACAGAATCGTAAAGTTCCGCTATTATCAGGGACTCTTCCAAGCACGCTACCGCAGGCAGGGATATAACATCGAGGTCGCTTCCAAAGACTTCGACACGATGAAAAAGAAATTCATCGAGAAGTTAATCGGGCAAGCCGAGATACAGGATATCCCCGTCGCAGATCCCAAGCGCAGGACTGCCAAAACCGTTCTCTTTGCGGAATATGCCCAAGACTGGCTCAAACTCAAAGAACAGACGACGAAGCCTTCCACCTTCAAGGAATATTCCCGTATGTTCGAGGTCAACCTGCGGCCGACGTTCGGGCCCCTGCACCTTTCGGAGATCACCCGCCCGCTCGTGCAGCAGTACCTGTTTACGTTCGTGGAGGCGGAAAAGTACAGGACGGCGGAGAAGCTCAAACTCATGCTGAACTGTATCTTCGATATGGCAGCGGAGGACTTCAATCTTCCTTCCCCAATGAAGAAGATCGTCCTGCCTTACCATGAGAGCAAGAAAGGCTCTGCACTCACAAAAGAGGAAGAGAAAAAACTCGTTGAGTACTGCCGGAACCGCAAAGACGACGTGGCGAGCGCGTTGCTCGTACTGCTCTATTTCGGGCTCAGACAGAGCGAACTGCCGACCTTAAAGGTCATTGACGGCAATACCCTCGAATGCGAAACGAGCAAGGAACGCATGGGCAGGAATGTCACCCTGCGGTACATACCCTTTACCCCGATGTTCAGAAAGGTGCAAGACCTCGTGGACTTCGAGAAGGCAAAGAACGTCAACGTCTATACGCTGCGCTCCGCGTTCAAGAGGCTGTTCCCCGAACATCACCCGCACGAACTTCGTTATACCTTCATTACACGGTGCAAGGAATGCGGCGTTTCCGGCGAGGTAGTCATGCTCTGGGACGGACATTCGGGGGATAAGGACGTTAAGACTTCCGCCGTAGACAGAGGATATACCGACTACTCGAAGGAATATATCCTCGCCGAAGCGGAGAAAGTGAACTACGATCTGTAAAAGAAAAAAGGCCGTTTCAAAAACGGTCTTAAAAAACAAAAATTTACTTCCCAAAAACTTCCCAATTTACTTCCCACTTCCCAATGACGGACAGTTCAAAATCACCATAAATACCCCTGAAAAGCAAAAAAACGGGCTAAATTAAGCATTTTTTGCCTAATTTTGCCCGTAGGTGGCTGGGGTAGCTGGATTCGAACCAACGAATGACGGAGTCAGAGTCCGTTGCCTTACCGCTTGGCGACACCCCAATCTTTTTTATTTGCTTTCGCAAATTATAATTTCTTTTTTATCTTTTATTCTCGAAGAGATATTTTTGTATTCTTCTTGAAAAAATCCTTTTCTTCTGTTATACTGAAAACACCTTTATATTATAAAAACAAACAATTTTCGGAGAAAAAGATGAAACTCAATTACAAGAATACGATCGTTGTGGGCTTTGCTTTTTTTGCTATTACTTTGTTCTGGCAGATTTATGACAGCATTGTTCCCAAAGTTTTAAATGACATTTTTATGTTCAATAACACGAACCGCGGCATTATCATGGCTTTGGACAATATTGTCGCTCTTGCCATGCTGCCCCTGTTCGGACATCTTTCAGACAGGACTAAATCTCGCTGGGGAAGAAGAACGCCTTATATTGTTTGCGGTACTGTTCTTTCCGCCGCCGCGTTTGTCGCCGTCGGTGCGTGTGCAAATGCGGCAGCACTTATACCCTTTATCGTATGCCTTGCTCTGAATCTTATTTTTATGAGCACATATCGCTCCCCCGCCGTTTCGCTTATGCCCGATATTACCATAAAACCTCTGCGAAGCAAAGCAAACGCCGTTATCAACCTTATGGGCGCGGTAGGCGGTGTGATCGCTCTTGCCATGATCATGGTTCTCGTAACGGAAAACACATCTTCCTATTTTTATGCGTTTATCGGCGCTTCGGTAGTCATGCTTTTATCACTTGTCGCGTTTATCGTATTTGTGAACGAAAAGAAGCTTGTTCAAAAGCGCGAAGCGGAAGAAAAGCGTTTGGGGATCGATACGGACAACACGGACGAAGAAGAGCAAAAGGCCATGTCCTTTGAACAGGATAAAGCATCAGAAGAGTTGACTGATACAGAACCTGACAATAAAACGGCGACAACAAACAATGCTTCTAAACTCGGAAAGCCTGAGCGCAGGAGCATGATCTTTCTTCTTTTATCGGTCGTATTCTGGTTTATGGCATATAATGCGGTAACATCATCCTTTTCTGTATATGCAAGCGAAGTATGGAACATTAAAGGCGGAAGTTTTTCTCTGCCGCTAATGGTCGCAAGCGGCGCGGCGATCCTTTCCTATGTACCTGTCGGTATCATAGCGAATAAGATCGGAAGAAAAAAGACGATATTTATCGGTCTAGGATTTATGTTTGCCGCTTTCCTCGGTGCAACGATTTTTGGCACGACATGGTTCGGTATAAAAATCGATTTTTCGGACGGAAACTATTTTTCAAACGGATATTTTTACCTTATGTGTTTCTTCTTCGCGCTCTGCGGGATCGGCTGGGCAACGATCAGCGTGAACTCCTACCCTATGGCTGTTGAAATGAGCAAGGCAGGAAGCGTAGGAAAATATACCGGGTATTACTATACCGCGTCGATGGCGGCGCAATCTCTCACGCCCTTTATTTCGGGAGTGCTTATGGACTTGGGCAAAAAGGCATTTTCAAGCAGTACGGAAGGAATGATGCTCCTGTTTCCCTATGCACTGTTCTTTATTATCCTTGCCGCAATTACGATGATTTTTGTGCGGCACGGCGACGTAAAACCTGAATTTTTATCCAAATTACAGGCTTTTGACGTAGAAGACTAAAAATTAAATTTTATATTTTGAATAATCCAATTCTTTTATAAAAAAAGGTTTAAACGAAATTTTACTTCTACTGTCGGTAAATTCAGGATCGTTATAATATATTTGAAGATCAATTCTATTTGGACGATCTTTCCGCGTTTCCTCTTGACTTAAAGCTAATGAATTGGCTGATATCCTAAATAAATATAATTTTTTATTTATATAGTCATTTAATATTAAATCCCAATCGGCTTGTAAAAAACAAAGTTCAGGATTTGCCCAATACTTGTCGGGCCCTGATTTAGATGAAAACGTAATAGATTCACAAAATTGATACCCCTGTTGTCTAAACAGTTTTATTGCTTTATTTTTATTCAGCTTCTCCTTCTTGAAGTAACGACAAAGACGGCTTATCAATAGTATTTAGTTTTTCTAAAAGTGTCATTATTTACCTCTAAATTTATTTTTCAAAGCACGGATCTTTATCCGAAATGTCTCCGAAATACACGTGCGCGGCTTCGCGGCAACCACCGTCGCATTTAGTGTATAAATATTCGCACTTTTGGCACATAGTCGGAATATATTCACGTGCAATAAAACGGTTCCAGTATTCGTTTTTTCCCAAACTGTCTATTTCTGTCCATTTACAAAGCCGCTTCGGACTGTGATTGCAAACTTTAATATATCCGCTCGGATCGATTACAAAAAAACGCTTGGCTGCCGCGCAAAGTGAAGAAATGTTCAAATACTTGTATTTGTTCGGATCTTTTATAATACAAAACGGCAATTCCGTACCGATATGTCCATATACGCCGGCACGCGATAAGACTTCTTCCGCAACATCAAACATTTGATTGATTTCATCGACAGATAATAAATATTTTGTATTTTCCAATCCTCTGCCTCCGGGTAAAAAACGATTCAAAAGAACATATTTTGCACCGTGTAATAAAGGCAATGCAATATTTTCGTACAATTCTCTTAAATTAATTTTAGTAACTGCAATATTGGCGACAGTTCGTATGCCTCGTTCATTACACTGATCAAATATTTGAAGAATATGCCCTACGTTATCACTTCCTGTCGTCTGTTCAAACGTTTCTATTCCCGGCACGCTTACGCTCAATAAAAGGTCATACTTTTGAATATGCCGCAAAAAATCCTCATCGATATTTTTTCCGTTGGAAATCAATCCTAGCGAAAAATCAAGCCGATCGGCTTCTTCCAAAATTTCAAACAGATCTTCACGCAAAATTGCTTCGCCGCCGGAAAAAGTAATCTGCTGTACACCGTATTCTTTTACTTTTGCAAATATTTTTTTCCATTCTTTAGCAGAAAGTTCGTTTTCCTTCAATTTCGGCTGATTTTCCCTCGGACAACTGCAAAACAGACATCTGTGATTACAGCGATAAGTAAGTTCCGCTGTCATAACTTTCGGTAATTTCATTTTGTTATCCATTATTGATTATTTTATATAATCCTTTCATAAATTCCGAATATTCCCAAACCGTAAATTCCTGTTTATCCGATTGCTCCAAAATTTCATATGCTTGGCTTATAAATGTTTCCATTTTTCTGGCTGTAAATATAAAATTTATGTTTTTTCGCATTTCTTCTATGTCATAGACAACCGTAAGTCCTAAAACCTTGCTGAGTGCCATATCCGTTTGCGTTTTTATAAACCCCGCATCTTTATAAGAATGAACAAATTTTTCACCGTTAATGCCTTTATACGTCAACTCTTGAAATATTTCTGAGAACAGGCTCATAAAGCGATAAAAAATATAATTGCAATTTTTTTCCAGATTTCCAAAACTTGTGTGTTTTTTAATTAACTCAATCGCACGAGCAACCGTCAGATTTTGTTCCTTATAAAAATTAATGGGCGGTTTTTCTGAATAAAACTTTAATTCCCTTTCCCGAAATTTAACATTATAAAGTTCATCGAAAAATTTTGCAAAATCATCAATTTCCTTTGAAATGGTCAGGAATTTAAAAACCAATTCATATTCAAAATCGCTTGTGTATCTGTCTTCGTCGCCGTTACATTGTCTGTCTAAACACGGCAAACTGATATGCCAATTATCTTCATCCGCCGCTTTTATTCTCACTTCGTACCAATTACAGTTCTTTTGTGAAACACATTCTTCACAGTTACAACGCAACTCAGTATCCAGTCCGATACTGCGATACTTCTCTACAATTTTTTCAAATGTTTGAATTGTACACTTATCGAATGAACAGCTGAAAATCTCAAATTTTTTTCCGCATTCAGAGCAAGAATAAATTGCCGGATCTCTTTCAATATAATCTATACTATAACACATCGCCATTGCAGGTTTTGTAATCGTATAACTTTCCTCATTAAATCTTGACTCTCGTAACTTTTCTAACCGTTTATTAATTTCCTCTCTCGTTATTTTTTCCATATACTTCTCCTGTTTTATAATCATTTTTGAAACACATCGGTTTATCTGTAAATTTTTATCAACACTTCCGACAAGCGATTCAAAATACTTTCTTTATCTGCCTCTGTTTTTCCCGAAGCCGAACGAACGGCATTCAAAATAAAATTTTTTCATCAACAGTAAATTTTTTGCCTTCCAAAAAGTAACCGTGCGAAATTTTTCGGATCGGATACCCGATTTTTTGCAAAAACTTAATATTTCGGCCAACCGTCTTTCTGTCACACGGAAAAACCTCCGAAATTGTCCTCGCTATTTCGCATTGCGTCAGAGGACGGTTAGGATCGCTTTCATTTTCCAAAACTTTCAGAATCAATAAAATTAAATACTTTTTTTCTTGCATATTTAATACCTACATATCCATTATACTATTTTAATTGTACCAAAAATCGCCCATATTTCAAGTATTATTAAAAAATAACAAAAAAGAGTTTGGATAATTTATCCAAACTCTTTTTTGTAAAAATTTATTTGTTTATAAATAGTATTTTCGTTAACTTTTTATTTTGTTTTTTTACCGTTAACACTGCTGATCACAAATCAATTTCAGCCTCTTACATCCGCATTTACGATATAAGCAACGCCGAATGCACCTGCGCCGACATGGATACTCAAAACGGGCCCTACCACACGCTGGTGGATATAAACCGAAGGAAACCTCTCTTTGATCATTCGGGTAAACTCAGACACATCCGTTTCCTCACCGCATCTGCTCACAATTATCCGCCTGCTGTTTTCGGGGATCAATGCGATCATCTCTTCCAGCCTTTCACGCACCCCGCGGGTATTATCCTTAAAAACGATCTTGTTTTTCATTTCAAATACGGGACGGAAATTCAGATTGGTTTTTGCTTTTTTTGTGATCAGTCTTCCGCCGCTTTGCAGATTTTCAAGCGTTTCGACCGTAAATACAATTCCGATATTGTTTTTCAGTTTTTCGAGCATCTTGACCGCTTTATTGAATTCAACGCCCGCCTTGACAAGGTTGACCGCTTCATCCACAAGCAAATGCATACCGTCGCCGATCGTGTGAGAATCAAGCACATAAATATTGCCGCCGACCTGCGTAGCCGCAAATTTTGCGGAAGAATAGGTACCCGAAAGGCTGGAACTGAGCACAATGCAGATAACGTCGCAGCCTTTTGAAACGAGAGAAGAAAAAGTGCGAATAAAGTTATTTAAAGCCGGCTGAGCCGTACCGAACGGCGCTTCCAAAGGTATAAATTTTCCGTTTTTATCTGACGTTTTTTCTTCGAAATTCTTGCCGCGCAGCCTGTAATTCAAAGGCACTTCGGTTACAATGCCTCTGTCTGAAATCTCCGCCGCAGAGTAGCCGACAGAAGAGTCGGTTACGATCGCAATCATATATGTCCTCCTGAAAAATCTCGTGTTTTCCCCGCAAATACGGTTTTTCGTTTCGTACAATCGATAAAATCTTTCAGATCTTACCGAAAAGAAATAATCTAAAAATTTAAAACTTAAAATTTTCTGAATCTTTCGTATCTTTTTTCAATGAGAGCATCCTCATCTTCGTTTTTCTGTTTTTTGAAAAATTCAAAGATCTGCTCTTTTAAAGACGCAAAAAACTCTTCCGAAAATTCTTCCTCCGGCAAAACGCGCTCTACTGCACCGAGTTCAAGAAGATCGTTTGCCGTAAGTTTAAGGCATTCGGAAGCCTCAGCGACTTTGCCCGAATCTTTCCACAATATAGACGCACAGCCTTCGGGAGAGATGACCGAGTAAGTAGAAGTTTCCGTGATCCAGACTTCATCCGCCGCGGAAAGACCCAACGCGCCGCCGCTTCCGCCTTCGCCGATAATGACGGAAAGGGTAGGCGTTTTCAGCCTGATCATATCGAGAATACTCATTGCGATCGCCTCGCTCTGACCGCGTTCCTCCGCACCGATACCGCAATAAGCGCCCGACGTATCCACAAAACAAAGTACGGGACGGTGGAATTTTTCCGCCTGTTTCATGAGCCGTACCGCTTTTCTGTACCCTTCGGGATGTGCGCAACCGAAATTATGTTCGATTTTTTCGTGTGTGTCGCTGCCCTTTTCCACACCGATCACGGTTACGGGCATGCCGAAGATTCTGCCGACGCCGCCGACAATGGCGCGATCGTCGGAAAAACGTCTGTCACCGTGCAGTTCGATAAAATCCTCAACAATTTCAGAGATGTATCTGAGAGCCGTAGGTCTGCCCTTTTCGCGGCTTTTCAAAACGATTTCGTAAGCGTTCATGCGTTCACCTCCGCACTGTGCAGCCTCAACAAATCGGAAAGGGTGTCCTTCATGTCTTTACGTTCCACTATAATATCGGCAAAGCCCTTTTCGAGAATAAATTCCGCACGCTGAAAGCCCTGCGGCAAGGTCTGGCGGATAGTCTGTTCGATCACGCGCGGCCCCGCAAAGCCGATCAGCGCGCCCTTTTCCGCCATAATAATATCCGCCTCGAACGCAAAAGACGCCGAAACGCCGCCCGTAGTGGGATCGGTGAGTACGGAAATATATAAAAGCCCCGCTTCACTGTGTTTTGCGACCGCCGCAGAAGTTTTTGCCATCTGCATGAGCGACAAAATCCCTTCCTGCATACGCGCCCCGCCGCTGAGCACAAAGCCTACGACAGGCAATTTTTCTTCCGTAGCATATTCAAAAATTTTCGTGATCTTTTCGCCGACCGTATGCCCCATGCTTCCCATCATAAAACGATAATCCATGGAAAACACGGCGCACTTTACGCCACCGATCGTTGCCGTTCCGCAAATAACGCCGTCTTTTTCGCCCGTCTTTTCGCGCAAAGATTGCAGTTTTTCCGTATATCCCGGAAAATCGAGCGGATTTTTACTCTCTTCGTCCGCGAAAAGTTCTTCAAACGTTTCGGCACACATCGCAATCCTGTCCCTTGCCGAAATTTTTCTGTAATGCCCGCACTTGGGACAGACGCCGAACTCCGCTTTAAACTCGTCCGCAAGGACGATCTTACCGCACTTTTCGCACTTTTCCGCAAGTTTTTCGGGAATAGCGGCGTCCTTATGTTCCTGCTTCTTCTCTTCGCCTTCCGAGCCTTCCAGCTCGTTTTTCGGCTTTTTGAAAAAGAATTTTTTTATGTCAAACATCAATATTGTACCTCGTTTACCGCGACTGTACACTTATGGCGTTCCCCACGCTTTGCGAACTGCCATAAATGCCTTTCGCAAAACTTTTATTTATAATCTTTGAGGAATTTATCGAGGAAATTCGTACAATACGTGCCGTCCTTGAACTCCTGCTGCGCCAAAATGTCGCTGGAAAGGTCTGTATTCGTCTGCACGCCCTCGATCACCAGTTCACAGAGCGCCGCCTGCATCTTGCGGATCGCCTCCGTTCTGTCCCGCGCGTACACGATCAGTTTTCCGATCATGCTGTCATAATAAGGCGGAATGCTGTAATCCTGGTAAATCGCCGTATCGAAGCGCACCCAAGGCCCGCCCGGAATATGCAAAAGCGTAATTTTTCCGCAACTCGGGCGAAAATTGCTGCGCGCGTCTTCCGAATTGATACGGCACTCGATCGCACAACCGCGAAGCCTGATGTCTTCCTGTTTATACATGAACTCCATGCCCGCGGCAATACGGATCTGCCACTTGACGATGTCGATACCCGTTACGTATTCGGTCACGGGATGCTCCACCTGCAAGCGGGTATTCATTTCCATAAAATAAAATTTATTCTGTTTATCGAGCAAAAATTCTATTGTGCCGAGACTCGTATATTTTACAGTCTTTGCGGCAAGCACAGCCGCTTTCATCATTTCCTCGCGCACTTTGGGCGTGAGAACGACGCACGGGCTTTCCTCGATGAGTTTCTGGTTTCTGCGCTGCATGGAACAGTCGCGCTCGCCGAGGCAAACGACGTTGCCCGCTTCGTCCGCGACGATCTGCATTTCAACGTGCTTTACGTCGGTAAGGTATTTTTCAAGATAGCATTTTCCGTTCCCGAACGCATTTTTCGCTTCCGCGGATGCCGTTTCGAGCGCAGACTCGAAATCTTCTTCCCTCTGCACGATGCGGATACCTTTTCCGCCGCCGCCCGCACTCGCTTTGATAATGACGGGATATCCGATCTCGGCGGCAAACTTTTTCGCTTCCGCCACGTCCGTGATCTCGTCGAGGCCCGGAACAACGGGTACGCCCGCCTCTTTCATCGTTTTGCGCGCTTCGTCCTTATCGCCCATTTTGGAGATGACCGAATAATGCGGCCCGATAAATTTAATGTTGCACTTTTCGCAAAGTTCCGCAAAACGGGCATTTTCACTTAAAAGACCGTACCCGGGATGGATCGCCTGACAACCCGTCGCAATGGCAACGTCGATAATGGCGGTCATATTTAAATAACTGTCTTTGAGCAAAGCAGGGCCGATACAATAACTTTCGTCCGCAAGATTGACGTGCAGAGCCTCCGCGTCCGCCTCCGAATACACGGCTACCGTTTCGATACCCATTTCGTTGCAGGCACGGATGATACGCACGGCGATTTCGCCCCTGTTTGCGATCAGAATTTTACTGAACATTTTCCGTTTTCACCTTTTTCTTCGCCGCGGCAGTCTTTCTTCCGAAAAAACGCCGCGCAGACGGCATCAGCCGCTTAAAAGATCTTGAAAAGCACCTGACCGAATTCGACCAGCGTGCCGTTTTCTGCACAGATCTCCACTATTTCGCCGCTCTCTTCCGCAACGACGTCGTTCATCAGTTTCATCGCCTCGATGATACAGAGGGTATCTTTGTTGAAATCCTTTACGTCTTCGGGTGCGGGAGCCTGTACGGCAGGCACTTCCGCTTCGCGTACGGGGATCTGCTGTATTGTCTGAACGACCTGCCCGTTTTCAAGTTTTAAAGAAAAACTTTTTTCGCCGTTCGTTTCGTTTACTTCCATGGAAGAAAGTCCGCTTGACTTGAACAGCTCAATCAGTTCCGCTATTTTTCTCTTTTCCATTTTTTCTGCTCCTCCGGCTTTCGCCGTGCGTATGAAAAAATGCGTTCAAGGCCTTGTTTGCAGGAAATCAAACCGTTTACCCGCCAAAAGACCCTGAAAAACGCATTTTAAATTCAGATTTTTTTGAATGCGAGGCATCCGTTATGTCCGCCGAAACCGAGCGAAGTGGAAAGCGCATATTTCAAATCCGCTTCCTGAGCCGTGTTCGGAGTGATATTCAGATCGCAAGCCTCGTCTTTGACCTTATAATTGATCGTCGGCGGTACAACGCCTTCTTTGAGGGCAAGCACCGATGCGATCGCTTCGATCCCGCCAGCCGCACCGAGCATATGCCCCGTCATCGACTTGGTGGAAGAAACGTGCAATTTATACGCATCCTGACCGAATGCGCGCTTTAATGCGAGTGTTTCCGTCTTATCGTTGAGCGGCGTACCCGTGCCGTGCGCGTTGACATACACGTGTTCGTCCGCAGTGATACCGCCCTCTTTTGCCGCAAGTTCGATCGCCTTGGATGACGCGATCGCTTCGGGATTGGGTGCGGTCATATGATAAGCGTCGTTGGTGCAGCCGTAGCCGACAACTTCCGCATAAATCTTCGCGCCGCGGGCTTTTGCGTGCTCATATTCTTCGAGCATCATCACTGCTCCGCCTTCGCCCATAACGAATCCCGCGCGCTCCGCGTCGAACGGAACGGACGCACGCTCTTTATCTTCGCTCTGGGAAAGCGCCTGACAACTGATAAATCCTGCAAAACAAAGGGGCGTGATCGCCGCTTCGCTTCCGCCTGCCAGCATGACATCGGCATATCCGTGCCTGATCGCGCGGTACGCCTCACCGATGCTGTTCGTGGATGTCGCACAAGCGGTAACGATACCGATATTAGGTCCTTGTGCGTTATATTTTATCGCAACCGTACCCGACGCGATATTTGAGATCATCATCGGCACGAAAAAGGGCGAAACTCTGCCGTAGCCCTTTTCGATCGCTTTGGAATGCTCGGCAATGAGGGTATGGATCCCTCCGATACCCGAACCGATATACACGCCGAACCGCTCGGGAGAAACATCTTCCGAGGTAAGACCGCTGTCCTCATACGCCTGCGACGCCGCCGCAACTGCGTACTGTGTATAAAGGTCCGTTTTGCGGACTTCGCCCTTGGCTATATAAAGGGTGGGGTCGAAATTTTTCACTTCGCCCGCAAATTTACATTTAAATTCGGAAGTATCGAATTTAGTCACCGCATCGATGCCCAAAACGCCTTCCTTCATATTTTTCCAGGTCGTAACGACATCGTTTCCGAGCGGAGTGACCGCGCCGATACCCGTAACAACGACTCTTTTTTTCATATTTAACTCCTGATTTTGGATTATAAGGATCAGTTGAAAAAATTTTTCTTCCGATCCTTTGATTGCGCCGAATATGCGCGTCAGATATACATTCCGCCGTCTACTTTCAAAACGACGCCTGTAATGTAGCGCGCCGCGTCGGAAGTAAGGAACTTCACCGCGTTTGCGATATCGTCCGTCTCGCCGAGACAGCCGAGCGGAATGAGTTTATACATTTCTTTTTTCTGCTCTTCGGTGAGCGCGTCGGTCATCGCCGTCTTGATGAACCCGGGCGCTACGGCATTTGCCGTGATATTGCGCGCGCCGAATTCCTTCGCCACCGTTTTGGTCAGTCCTACGATACCCGCTTTGGATGCGGCATAGTTCGCCTGACCTGCATTGCCCATCAGTCCGACGACCGAACTGATAGAAACGATCCTGCCGTAACGCTTTCTCATCATATAGGGCGTTACGTGCTTGATCATATTGAAACAGCCTTTCAGGTTGATGTTGAGAACTCTGTCCCAATCCGCTTCTTCCATACGAAGAATGAGATTATCCGCCGTGATGCCCGCATTGTTTACAAGAATATCGATTTTTCCGAACTCCTTTACGACGGCATCGACAACTGCCTTTGTCGCTGTGAAATCGGAAACGTCGCAGCGGTAATATTTCGCTTTTACGCCCGCCGCGGCAAGTGCGGACATCGTCTCAGCCGCCGCACTTTCTTCGCCGTAATCGACCACGGCGATATCTATATTTTCGGATGCAAGGGTGAGCGCGATCTTCGCACCGATACCCCTGCCTGCGCCCGTAATAAGCGCAACTCTGTTTTCCGCCATATTCAAACTCCGTTTGCCGCGAAAGTCCCGCGGCGTTTTTCTGAAAATACGCTTATGAATGGAATGCAATGCTTTGATTTCGGCAAGCACTTTAAAACATCCCGTTAAAATGCTTTCCTTTCGTCAAAAAAACCATTCATAAACAAAAACTTTTCCGCAACAAACCCTTTTTATTGCGGAAATTTTGAGGCGGGCGGAACGCCCGCCGAATTTTTCCTTTTTTCTTCACGCTTGCGCGTGTCTTTGCCCGCGTTATCCGCGTGCCACAAGACCGGTCAATACCTTTCCCGGCCCTACTTCTATAAATTCATCCACTCCGCGCGCCTTCATTGCCGCAACCGTAGCCGTAAAACGGACGGGCGAACACATCTGACGGGAAAGCGTCCTTGCAAAATCTCCTTCATACGGCTGAGCCGTGAGGTTGGCATATACATCCATTCTCGGCGCATTGAAATGCAATGTGCGCAAAAACGCCTCGAATTCGTCCGCTTCGGCCGTAAGTTCGGGGCAATGGAACATACCGCTCACGCGCAGTTTCATCGCTCTGCCGCCCGCCGCCTTTACTTTTGCCGTAAAATTCTCTTCTTCCGACGCGGCACAGGCAACGACCGTCTGTTTCGCACCGTTATAGTTGGCGGGATGGGTATTTTTTCCGTCGCAAAGGCTCTCCACGACATCCGCAGTAAGCCCGATGACGGCGATCATACAGCCTTTCACACGCTCGGTATATTTTTCCATCAGTTCCGCACGCTTTACGATCGTTCTGAACGCGTCTTCTTCGGAAAGTACGCCCGCAAAACAGAGTGCGGGAACTTCGCCTACCGAAAAACCGCAGATACAGTCAGGCATACCCTGCTCCTCTTCGCGCACATAAGCATATGCGAGGTCGGCAAGAAACATTGTAGGCTGAGTGTTGAGCGTTCTGCCCAGTTCTTCCTGCGTTCCCGAAAGCATCGTTTCCACGATCCCCGGACGGATACCCTCGGCAAGATCGAAAAGAGCTTTCACTTTCGGCACGTCTTTTATATCGCCTGCCATGCCCGGCACCTGCGCGCCCTGACCGGCAAACAGAAAAGCTACACGTCCCACTTGACTCCCTCCATCAGCTTCTCCGCCTCAGCCATCACTTCGTCCACAATTTCTTTTGCAGGCTGCTCGCGGCTCACCATGCCCGCAATCTGACCTGCGAGAAAACAACCTTCTTCCGTGTTGCCGTCTTTGGCGGCTTTACGAAGTGAACCTACGCCGAATTCTTCGAGTTTTTCGTCGGGATAGTTGCTGTCCGCTTCCAGTTTCGCGTATGCGTTCGTATACGTCGTCTTGATCGCACGGACGGGATGACCAAGTCTTCTGCCCGTGACCATTGTGGAAATATCCTTTGCCGACAGTACTTTCTTTTTATAAGCGTCGGATACGGTACATTCATTCGCCACGAGAAAACGGGTGCCCATCTGCACGCCGCAAGCACCCAGCGCAAACGCCGCGACCATGCCGCGACCGTCTCCGATACCGCCAGCCGCAACTACCGGTATCTTCACCGCGTCCACGACCTGAGGAACGAGCGCCATCGTCGTGAGGTCGCCAACGTGTCCGCCGCTCTCGCCGCCTTCGGCGATAACTGCGTCTACCCCTGCGCGCTCGACCATTTTTGCAAGCGCGGTGGAAGCCACTACGGGCAGAATTTTGATGCCCGCTTCCTTCCACATCTTGACGAATCGGGAAGGATTGCCTGCCCCCGTCGTAACAACGGGAACTTTCTCCTCCGCGACCATTTTTGCGACTTCTTCCACGTGCGGACTCATCAGCATAATGTTCACGCCGAAAGGTTTATCCGTGAGCGTGCGGCATTTTCTGATCTCTTCGCGCACCCAGTCCGCATTCGCGTTCATTGCGGAAATAATACCGAGTCCGCCCGCATTGGAAACGGCACTCGCAAGCGAAGCATCGGCGATCCACGCCATGCCCCCCTGAATGATCGGATGCTCTATGCCGAGCAACCTTGTGAGTTTTGTCTGCATTTTAATTTAAAAACTTCCTTATTTATTGGCAACTGCTTCGTCGATCTTTGCAACCAGTTCGCCGACCGTGGAAAGCTGCATATTGTCGCCGAGAGAAATATCGTATGCTTCTTCGATCTGCATAACGATATCTACTTTGTCAAGAGAATCGAAATCAAGTTCATCAAAAGTTGTTTCGGGAGTGATATCCAGATCTTCGCCCTTGCATTCACTCAAAATTTCCTTCAATTTTTCCAACGTTTCCATAGTGTTTCTTCTCCTTTAATCTTTATTCCACTCTATAATGACAGCGCCGCTCGTAAGCCCTCCGCCGAAGGCAACGAACAACAACTTGTCTCCCTTTTTAAATGTACCTTTTCTCGCGTATTCGTCGAGAAGTACGACGACGGAAGTTGCACTCATATTTCCGTATTCGGAAATATTGAGAAGAACTTTCTTCCTGTCGATATTGAATTTTTTTCGGCTCGCTTCTATAATTCTCGCGTTCGCCTGATGGGGCAAAAACCAATCGATATCCGAAGGGGTAAGCCCTGCCAAACGGCAAGCTTCTTCGATATTGTGTCCCATTGCGTTGACCGCGAACTTATAAACTTCGCCGCCGTCCATCTGCATGGCAAGTTTTTCCTGCTCGTGCTGATTATAAGGGCTGTTTATCCCTTCGATATTGGGCATACGGATGACATGAGTATCGGGGTTGGTAGATAAAACGCCCGAAAGCCTGCCGTGCCCCTTTTTCACGACAAATGCCCCCGAACCGTCGCCGAACAGCACGCAGCTGCTTCGATCCTGCCAGTCGAGCAATTTGCTCATTGCCTCCGCACTCACGATCAGAACCGTTTCCGCTCTGCCCGTTTCGATGAACGAATCGGCGATCTCCATACAGTAAAGCGCACCCACGCACGCCGCGTTGACATCAAAAGCGGGGGCGTGCGAACCGATCGCCTCTCCCACCGAACACGCAAGAGACGGCGTGATCGTATCCCCGCGCATGGTTGCACAGAGTATAAGGTCGACTTCTTCACCCTCTACGTTTGCGTCTTCCAGCGCGCGTTTTGCAGATAAAATCGCTAAATCGTTAAGCTTCTCATGCGTTAAAACGTGCCTTTTGTGTATGCCCGTACGGGTATAGATCCACTCGTCCGAAGTTTCCAAAAATTCGGCAAGATCGTCGTTAGTGACCACTTTTTCGGGAAGAGCGCTGCCTGTTCCCGCAATATAAAACGCCATTACTAAACACCTCGTCAGAAACGGTTTTTACCGCTTCGCAAAATCCCGTTCGCGGCGCTTGCCGCTCGGATTCTCTCTTCTCTATTATAAAAAATTAATCGGTTTTCGTCAAGCCATTTTTCTTTTCGGAAAAAGCGTGCACAATAGACCTTACAAACTTCGACAAGATTTTTTCTTTCTTGCATTCAAAGCCGAAGTTTACGGCCTCTTTTCCCGAAAATACGCCCGCAGCCCCGCTGCGGACGTATTTAAAACATTACTGTTCTTCGCTTGTTTTCTGCGGAACCATTGCGAATGAAAATTCCGCACTTGTACAAAGTTTTCCGCCTGCTTTGAGCGTACCCTTTGCAAAACAGAAAATCCCGCGGCGCGCAGTGAGGCTCACGGTCATTTCCGCTGTATCGCCAGGAAGAAGCGGATTTTTGAATTTCACGTTATTCAATCCCGTATAAAGCGGCGTTTTTCCCTTGGAATCGGACAACAAAGCAACCGCCGTCTGCGCGATCATCTCACACTGAATAACGCCGGGGACAATAGGATTTCCGGGGAAATGCCCCTGCAAAAAAAACTCGTCTCCTCGAATGGTATATTTCCCCTCCGCTTCACCCTGCTCGTTTACGCAAACTTCATCCAACAGGAGCATGGGTTCGCGATGCGGTAAAAGTTCTTTGATTTCTTCTCTGTTCATACTTACCTCGCCGCATAAAATCAAGAGTCTCTGATTTTATCCTTCTTTTTGAGAAAATTGTACCAGTCTGCCCGAAAATTGTCAATCCGTTTACAATCCTGAAAATTACTTTTCACCAACACTTCACAAGAAATTATTAACTGTAGAAAGTTTCGTCCGTTTCTTTATCTTCCGGAAAGATAACGCCGTTTACGACAGGCAAAACGAGCGGCGCGGCAAAAGCCGCAGTCGTGAGATTGGTGACCGCCGACCTAAGATAAGGATAGAGAACGTTTGTTGCCTCGACCGTGAATGCTTTCTTCTCTTCTTCGCTGACGGCAGCTGCCTCGAACACGCCCGTGATCTTTGCGAAAAGATTGAAGGGTTTGGGCATTTCGTCCGTGCTTTCTATCTTGACCGCTAAGGATACAAAAAAGATTTTCTCGTTCTGAGTCGCCGTGCGTACCTGACGGGAAAACGCGGGTTTTAATTCTATTTTCATGTCCTTGTTAATACGCACATTATTGAGATTAAAGCGCATTTCGTCTGCGCGGATTCCTTTCAAAGAAAAGTTGATTTTCTGCATTTGTTTCGCCCCCTGTTCCGCGGCAATAACCGAGGAAATTAAGTGAATATCTTTTAATATTATAACTCACGCCAGATTGTTTGTCAACTTTTCTGACAAAAAGCAAGGGGTTATAAGCGGTATAAAATGACAAAAAAGCGGAATGTGTCGATTAACATCGCGTTTTCGTTCGATTTTTCCTAAAAATCAACCCAAGCGGAAACATACAAAACTCCGCCGAAGCGTTCCCATCGGCGGAGTTTTTAATCATATGATTTTTTATTCGAGCACTGCTTTTATTCTGCGTATTCCGCTTGCGGAAGACTGTTCTTTTACAATACGGAATTTACCCAGTTCGCCCGTATTCTGCGCGTGCGGTCCGCCGCACATTTCACGGGAAAAATTGCCGATGCTGTACGTTTTTACGACGTCGCCGTATTTATTGTCGAACACGCCGACGATACCCTCTTCCCTCGCGCGGTCGTATGCCATTTCTTCAAAGACAACGGGGATATTTTCTTTGATCTTTTCGTTGACGAGATCCTCTACCGCTTTGATCTCTTCCGCCGTCATAGGTCTCGGGAAGTTAAAATCGAAACGCAGTCTTTCGGGGGTAATGTTGCTGCCCTTCTGGTTTACGTCGGGAGAAAGAACTGTTTTAAGTGCCGCATTGAGAAGATGGGTCGCCGTATGCAGACGCGTCGTCGCAACGCCCGTATCCGAAAGTCCGCCCTTGAACTGACCTTCCGCCACCGCGTGGCTCTTTTCCTGATGTTCGCGGAACGCCGCTTCAAAACCTTCCGAATCCACTGTATAGCCGCGCTCTGCCGCAAGTTCTTCGGTAAGTTCGAGCGGGAAACCGTAAGTATCGTACAGTTTGAACGCCTGCTTTCCGCCGATCGCCGTTTCCGCGACATATGCGGGATTCTGCTTTGACATGAACTCGTTCTTGCGTTCGATGCCCGCGATCGTCTTTTCAAATTCTTTTATGCCCTTTTCGAGGGTCGCTTCGAATCTTTCCGTTTCGCGCGCGATCTCAGAAAGAATATACTCTTCCTTTTCGGGCAGAAGCGGATACGCTTCGTCGTACACTTTTTCTATAAAGATTTTTGCAACATTCTGCATTTCAGAACTGTTGATTCCGAGCGACTTGCAATAACGGATCGCACGGCGCATCAGTCTTCTTAAAATATATCCTGTGCCCGTGTTGGAAGGCAAAATGCCGTTCACGTCGCCGATCAGCATAACCGAAGTACGAGTATGATCGGCGATAATGCGCATCGCTTTCTGTGCAGCCCCGCCGTCATCGTACTTTTTACCCGAAACGCTTTCAAGGTATGCGATCACTTCGCTGAACAAGTCTGTCTTATAGCCGTCCGTAAGTCCGTTGAGGAAAGCGAGCATTCTGTCCAGACCAAAGCCCGTGTCCACATTCTTGTTCGTGAGCGGAACGTAGCCGTTTTCCGTCTTTTTATACTGCATATAGACGTCGTTTCCGATCTCGACGTATCTGCCGCAAGGACAGTTGATATCGCAAGGCTCCCTTCCGCAGGTCTTGTCCGTAAGCGGGTAAAACCATTCGTTGTCGGGACCGCAGGGCGTTCCCGTCGTTCCTTCCAGTTCCCACCAGTTATTGGATTTGTCGAGATAGAAAATATTCTCGCGGCGGATGCCGAGCGATACGAGAAGTTCAGCCGTTTCGTCGTCGCGCGGCGCACTCTCATTGCCTGCAAAGACCGTGGAGCAGATCTTATCCTTGTCCAATCCGAACACTTTGGTCAGAAGTTCGAACGACCAAGCCGTCTTTTCTTTTTTAAAGTAATCGCCGAGAGACCAGTTACCCATCATTTCAAAAAAAGTGAAGTGAGAAGCGTCGCCGACAGATTCGATATCCACCGTTCTCACACAGCCCTGCACGTTGCAAAGACGTTTGCCCGCAGGGTGCGGCTGACCGAGAAGGTAGGGCATGAGCGGCTGCATTCCCGCGACGTTGAACATTACGCCCGTAGATCCGTCGCCGATCAGCGATACCGCGCCGATATTGACGTGCCCCTTGCTTTCATAAAAGGAAATCCATTTGTTTCTGAGTTCTTTTGACGTTATCATTTTGCTTTCGCCTCGAAAGATTTTTAACCTTGTATTTTGCGTGATGTAAGTTTTCTTACATACTTTTTAGGAAGGCTTGTCCTTCCCGCCCCGCCAAAAGCGGGTTTAATTTCACTTTTCTTCTTTTTCCGAAAAATTCAAAAGCGCGTCTTCCGAAAGTTCCTCTTCCCCTTTCGACTTTTCGGGTTCGGGAACGGGGAACAGTTCTTCGTGCGAGCATTCGTATTTTTCACCCGTCAGCTTTTCGAGAGCCGCTTCCAGTTTATGTATACGGCATTTGAGAACGCGGATTTCTTCCGCATTCGGGTCGGTTTTTTCCTGCATAAGATCGGGCTTTTCGCCCCTGATGCGAACCACTCTGCCCGGTACACCCACGACAGTTGCGTGCGGCGGAACTTCTTTTAAAACGACTGCACCCGCGCCGATCTTCGCGCCTTCCCCGACAGTAAATCCGCCAAGAACCTTTGCTCCTGCCGATATGATCACATCCTTTTCTATCGTAGGATGACGTTTGCCCTTTTCTTTGCCCGTACCGCCCAAAGTCACGCCCTGGTAGATCACCACGCCGCTTTTGACTTCTGCCGTTTCGCCGATCACAACGCCCATGCCGTGATCGATAAACACCCCGCCTTCGATCTTAGCCGCAGGGTGAATTTCTATACCCGTGAGAAATTTCGCAAACTGCGACACCATTCTCGCAAGCAGTTTCAAGTGCATTTTATAGAGTCTGTTTGCAAACCTGTGCCACGAGAGCGCGTGCACTCCCGAATAGGTCAGCCAGATCTCGAATTTATTGCGCGCGGCGGGATCGTTGCGCTTTGCCGCATTGATGTCCGCCCTGAGTCTTTTGAACATTTTTCCCTCGCTCCGCGGCTTTTGCCGCTTTTATTTTTCGACACTTCATTGTATGCGCCCGTAACCGCGCTTTGTGCCGAAAAACCAAAGGCGGATCAGTCGACGATTTTTCTGATGTGGAACTCCTCAAATGCGGCGCGCACCATATCCCTGTTAAAAAGACGATAATCGAGAATATACCGCATCACGACATCGCGCGCATCGGCAAAATCATAAACGTAACCGCAAGCTTTCATCAGATCGAAATTATCTTTCTGGGAAAGCCCCAAAAGGATAGTCATCTTATAAATGAGAACTTTTTCGGGAATGTAAAAGCCTTTGAGCACCTTTTTCCACACGTCTTCCGTAAGCCCTAACTTTTCCCCGTATTTTGCAGGATCTTCGCCATAACGGGAAATCGTGCCGGCAACTGCTTTGCCGGTAATGCCCGTGATCCCGAACATCGTTTTCATGCGCGTTTTTGTGGGAGCGACTCTCACGGAAAAAGTAAAGTTGTTATCGACATACCTTTCCTTAACTTCTGCAAGCACCTTTTCCGCCTGCGGCTGATAAGCAATTTTACGCGTTTCGTTGGATACGATCTCCCCTTCTTCGATCCTGTTCCTGTTCTTTAACAGCATGGACACGGTGACCGATTCATAAGAAGGCACCGAACAGATCAAATCGTAATTCGCATATTTTTTACTGAAATATTCATTCAGATCCTGAATAAAATTTTCACTCATAACCTTAATCCTTACAGTTGTTTATCTCTATTATACAATATTTCCGCGAAATTTCAACGTATTCTTAGTATCTAAAAAAAATTTTTTTAAATTTATGAAAATTTTAAACATTTTTTGTTTATTTTATTGCATAATAATGTTATTTATGTTATACTGTGACCATAAATCCAAAATTTTTAAAGGCAGGACACAATTACGAAACGCACAAGAATTGAGGAGATCGCATTACTGATCGAAAAAAACGGAAAAATGAGCCTGGAAGAACTGGCCGAATGTTTTCCTGACGTATCCGATATGACCTTGCGCCGCGACCTTGTGGAACTTGAAAACGAAAATAAAGTCATCCGTGTACGCGGCGGAGCAATGTCCGTACTCGAAGTACAAAAAAGATCGGGTGAAGCCTATGCGCAGAAATCCACGATCAATACGGACGCGAAAAAAATAATAGCAAAAAAAGCGGTATCGCTGATCGATGAAGGGGTAAGCCTGTTCCTCGACGGCGGCACTACGGCAATGTATATGGCAAAGGAACTGCCCGATCAGCCCTGCCATATCTTCACTAACGGCATTGCCGTGGCAGAAGAACTTGCTCATAAAAAACAGCCCGAAGTCGTTTTGGTGGGCGGCTCGCTCATCAAAGAGAATTTATCGACCGCATCGCCCTATACGCGCGTATTTTTGGAAAATACCAATTTTGAACTTGCGATCATATCGGCATCCGCCTTTTCCTTTGAACAGGGCTTTTCCTGTATTTCTCAGGTGGAAGCGGATCTTTTAAAATTTATTCTCGCAAGGGCAAAAATGGTTTACATGATGCTCGACTCTTCCAAGATCGGAAAAATCATGCCCTACACTTTTGCTACGCCCGAGGATATCGACGTTCTGATCACGGACGATAATCTTCCCGCGCAAGTTAAAAGTTCCTTTGAATCGAAAAACATCGTCGTTATCTGACAAACGTTTTTTCGGCGGGAATTTTTCCGCCGCCTATTCCAAACACTTTTCCCGCTTTTCGGCGGGAATTTTTTTATCTTTCCGCACTTCCGTATGATTTTTATTTTTCCGAAAAGGATTTTAATATAAGTTCTGCGCCGTTTCCCGTGAAACGGCGCAGAACTTATATTATATAGCGCATAAAAAATTTTTTGTTTTTTCAGTCCTTTTTCTCTTTATAAAAAACGAAATAACCGCATCTTTCGGGATGATCAAGAAATACCCCGCGGCACGAGATCGCCTTTAATGAGATAAGAAAATCTGCCGCGGCGGCAAAAATACCGAACATTCCGAATATAAAAACGGTAACAAGACCCGTAAAGAGCGAAACCGTAAGCGGCAAAATTCCGAGAAGCAAAAAAGGAGCAAGACATCCGACAAGATATTTTCCCCGCTTTAAAGGCTGCCGACAGTTACAATAGGGAAAGCCCTTTTCTATGCCGAAAGAAATCTTGCGAACACCGCACACCTTCCAGCCGAGTGCGTGAAATAGTTCATGCACGGGAACGGAAAGGATACAGACAGGCAAAAGCAACAGCCATTGCCAAAGCCCTGCCCCCTGCCGCGGCGAAAACAGAAAAAAGATGATCCCGAATAAAACCGCTACGGGCAATACAGACAAAAAGGAAATACCCGTAACTTTTTCGAGCGGAATAGTTTTATCTTTTACCGAAAAGCCGCAGATACGGAAAATTTTTTCATAGCGGGCAAATTCAGCTGCCTTTATAGCCTTTTCCCTTTCTCGCCTCGCGCGTTTTTCTGCCCTCTTGCTTCGTCCGTTCATGCCTGAAAAAGGTCGGTGGAAAGATATCTCATTCCCGTATCGGGAATAATGACAACAATGTTTTTCCCTGCGTTTTCTTCCCTTTCGGCAAGAATTTTTGCCGCATATAACGCCGCTCCTGCCGAAATACCGGCAAACACGCCGTCCGTCTTTGCCATATCCCTGCTCGTCTCGAACGCCTGCGCATCGGTAATTCTGATCGTTTCGTCGATCAGGGAAACGTCGAGGATTTCAGGAATAAAGCCTGCTCCTATCCCCTGCAAGCCGTGCTTTCCCGCCTTTTCTCCCGAAATCACTGCTGACGTATCCGGTTCTACCGCCACGGCACGGATATTGGCTTTTTTCTCTTTCAGATATTTAGCCGTTCCGCTGAGCGTTCCGCCCGTACCGACACCTGCAACGAGGATATCTGCTTTTCCTTCCGTGTCTTCCCAAATTTCGGGGCCTGTTGTGCAATAATGCGCTTTGGGATTGGCAGGATTGACAAACTGCCCCGCAATTATACTGCCCGGCGTTTGTTTATGGATTTCTTCCGCCTTTTCTATCGCTCCGCTCATACCCTTTGCCCCGTCCGTCAGAACGATCTCCGCTCCGAAAGCCGCAAGAAGTTTCCTTCTTTCCACGCTCATCGTTTCGGGCATGGTGAGAATGAGCCTGAGTCCGTTTACCGCACACATTGCCGCAAGACCGATACCCGTATTTCCGCTCGTCGGCTCTATAACGACGGTATCTTTTTTTAAAAGCCCGCTCTTTTTTGCTTCTGCGAGCATATACTGAGCGGCTCTGTCCTTCACGCTGCCCGTGGGATTGAAATATTCGAGTTTGACAAGCAAGTTTGCTTTCAAACCGTATTTTTTCATATAACCGTTGAGTTTCATAAGCGGCGTTTTGCCGATCAGCTCTTCTATACTTTCATAAATCATTGCAATTACCTTCTTTTTGACTGATTATACTCTCTTTAAAAAGTTTTGTAAACCGTCTCGCACAAAATAAACCGCGCGGATTTTCATTCCCTTTTTTTAATTATTTCCCGTTCAGCAGCAAAGC
This sequence comes from uncultured Bacillota bacterium, assembly GCA_949287815.1. GTDB lineage: Bacteria > Bacillota > Clostridia > Christensenellales > Borkfalkiaceae > Borkfalkia. Next base: position 23,623 of record CASEHS010000027.1, read on the forward strand.
CTTTTTGCGGGGACGGATAAAAGTAATGACTAAGTTACAGGCTATAAAAACCAATGCGGTAACGGCAAGCACGATCGCCATTGCCGAGGCGTGCACTTCGTAGCCGAAAAAATCAAAGGTCATGGAAAATTGCTTTTCCAGCCCCTCAACAAACTGTGCGGTAGTTTTTTCTGCCAATAAATCCGCAGTTCCCCGCATCATCAGATTTCTGAAAAGACCTGCGGAATAGGTTCCGGGGAAAAACAAAGTTACATACTGTACGCCTTTCGGGAAAGAACCAATGGGCATATATGCGCCGATCAGAAACCCTACGACCGTTCCGAATACGATATTCACGCCCGTAAACGCGCCTTCCGTCTTTAAAAAGCCCGTTAAAAGAACTAAAAGCCCCGAAGAGGAAAGCACGGACAATATCATTGTTCCGATACAGCCGAACACTTCTCCAACGGTCAGAGCCCAGCCGCTGAAAGCAAGCCAGATAAAACAAATGCACAAAACTATGCCCGAAAGCACGATCCCCGCCGCCGCGACGGCGCAAAAATATGCCGCCCTCGGCAGCCAATACGGCACGGGTGATGCGAGAAGATCCGCCGTAATGCCGCGCATTTTGTCCTGTATCATCACGCCGCAGGCGCATAAGGGAACGGTAATGCACGCACAGGCCATGACGCCCGTCAGCATCCAACTGTCACAAAACGAGCGCACCTCTTTTTCCGCACCCGATATCCCCATTTCCGAAAGGGCTTGTAAAAGTCCGTCCGTCTGCATTCTGCCGATAAAAATAACATATAAGCCGAGGACAATGAGCGGAGAAAGCAGTGCAAAAAAGATATTTGCCTTATCTTTTAGAAATATTTTCAGATTTCTTCTGATCATCTGAAAGAGCATCTGTCCCATATTTTTATATCCCTCCTTCCGCTTTCTTGCCCGTGACCGAGAGAAAAACATCGTCCATATTCCCTTTCATATATTCAAAATCCGTACATAGTTCGGAATGTTCTTTTAAAAACTTTTTTGTCTCTTCCGCCGTCTGCATAACGATCCTCGCACCGCCTTTTGCGTTTTCAAAAGGCAACCTGATATCCTTTAACCTCTCGCAGATATTCTCACCGTAAAGGTATAAATAATTTTTAGAATATTTGTTTTTCAGATTTACAGGCGTATCTTCCGCCGCAATTTTTCCGCCGTCTATGATAACCACGCGGTCCGAAGAATCTGCCTCTTCCATATAATGCGTGGTAAGAAAGACTGTCATTTCCGTCTTTTGCTGTAAATCTTTGACCGTGTTCCATACCGAAAGGCGGGTTTGGGGATCCAGTCCCGTAGTCGGCTCGTCTAAAATCAGAAGGCGCGGACTGTTGATAAGTCCCCTTGCAATGTCTGCACGCCGACGCTGTCCGCCCGAAAGCCTGCCGAAAGGCCGATTTAAAATTTCTTTTAAATCTAAAAGTTCACTCAGTTCTCCCAGCCGTTTTTGCCACGCTTTACCGTTTATGCCGTAAAAACTTGCACGTATCGTAAGATTATCCTTGACCGTAAGCAGGTTATCGAGCACGCTGTTTTGAAAAACAACCCCGATGAGCGGCTTTATTTTTTCCGACTGCGTATCCAGATCCAAACCGTCAACATAAATTTTACCGCTGTCTTTACCGAGTATTGAACAAATTATATTTATTGTAGTGCTTTTCCCTGCACCGTTCACGCCGAGAAAAGAAAAAAGGCTGCCTTTTTCCACGCTGAAAGATACGCCCTGCACCGCGGCAACTTTTCCGTATGACTTATAAAGATTTTCAACCGTTAAAATACTTTCTTTCATAAACTCCCTGCTTGCTTATTTCCTGCTGTGCTTTTAATTTATTCTGCGCCATAACAAGATTTATTAACTCTCTTTTTGCTCCAAGCCGACAAACTCAAAATGCAAATGGATCAGTGAAATATATCGGTTTCGCTTGATACGAAGCGCGCTTCTTTCCAGAAAAAACTGATCGACCGCTTCCCATAAAAACACCCAGGCAAAAATGTCCAATACTTCCGAAAGAACAGGATTTCGCCAAAAATGGGCGAGCAAAAACATAATTACAAGACCTAAAACGCCGACGAGCGTCAAAATCCCCGAAAGAATAAGATTTCTTCGCATTGTAAGGCGGTTTTCTCTGTAACATTGCAAAAAATATTCACGCATTGCTAAGCTGTAAATCTCTTTTTCCTTTTCGTCGATACAATCGCTGCAAATTTGAAGGCAAAGCCGTTCTTTGGGCGGAAACTGCCTTGCGCCACGTTCAATGAACTCGGCGACTTCGGAACTGATGACTGCTCGTTCATTACTTGAAAAATCGGATAAAAAAGACGAATCGTCCCGCACGTTCATTTTCAGAACGGCAAAACCTTCATCGTTTCTGCAAATTTTTTCCTTGCGCAGCCTTGTTTCAAGCTCTTTTCTTAAAAAACCGACAGATCTGAGCATTTCTTTCCCCTTATTTTTCCTTATTATACCACAGCCGCGGCGTTTTTACAACGCCGCGGCTGTATTTTCTTTTTCCGACTGTTAAGTTAAATAAAAACATCAAGGCGGTGCGCACTTTCTGCGCACCGCCCACCCTTTTGTGGCATTCATCATTTTCATACCGTATATTCCGAAAAGTTTTTCCTTCAAAACCGGTACTTACACTTTTTAACCCTTTGTGACATCCAGTCGGTTAAATTTCGGTTTCCGAAAAATTTTGCTTTTCCTTTAACGGTCGTTTTAACTCCCCTTAATCAACTCGACAATCCGAAAATCCCCCGTACTTTATCGAATCAGAGATTTTATTTTCTTCCGCACGAAAAATTTTCTCCGGACTGAAACCGCTTTCACGGTTTCGGAGCATACAATAAATCCACTTAACGAAAAGAGCTCTTCTTCGGTTCAACTCCGCTCCTCCCGCCATTCACCCTTTCGGTTTTTGGCGTCTGCAGACGGAATCACGGAATTTACTTTTCCGGTTTACCCGTGCCTATCTTCGAAGTCGCTTTTCTTCTTTTCCCGAACTTTCCTTCCCCCGCTTGACACCCTTTATCTTTACGGGATAAAGTCCTGCAGAATTTGCCTTACAGGTTTTCTACGGTTCGTTCTTTTCCGAAAAACTTCTCTTCCGATCAGCCCGTGCGCCCTTTCAAAGTCAACGCCCGAGTCCTTCTCTTCTGTTCGTAGCCCTATTATAGCAGATATTTTTTGTTTGTCAATACCTTTTTTGAAAAAAATTAAAATTTTTTGTAAGTTTTTTTCACTTCGTCAAAATGCTTTTACGCCGTACGATTCCAGATACCTGTTGATTCGCGGAAAATCGGTCGGCGTGATCATATTGATAGCTTTCTCTCCCATTACCCCGTTTTCGGTAACGATTACCGCCAACAACCCTCTCTTTTCTTCAAAGGCGGAGAACACGTCGTAGACGGTCGTATCCGCGCTCATGACCCGATATTTTTCAAATTCCGAAGGATTTAAGATCGCGCCGCATTTCGTTTGGGTGAGAAACTTATTTACGTCTTCCCCCTTTTTGACCCGCTCCGCAATCTCCGAAAACAGACCGTAGGAATTGATGACGCCGACCATCTTACCGTGGTCGTAAACGATTAGCGTTTTTTGCCAAGTTTCCGAAAAAGTCGTTACCGCATCGAGCAAGGGTTTGTCCGCAAATACGGAAGCCACCTTTTTCATTCGGATCGCTTCATTGATCTTCGGCGGATTGCATAACTGTTTTTCGATATATTCTATGTTTTCCACCACATTATCGCAGGGATTGGCGATAAACAACTCCTCTCCCGACGAAGTATGCACGATCGCATTTCTGAGTTTGCCGTAATCGATAAGTTCGTTTTCATACCTTCGCACCGTGATGTTCAGATCGGTACAGCGTTTCACAAGGTCCGTAAAATTTTGCGTCGGCCGTGCGTTGTACAAGATGCGCAACTGGTTTTCGATACGGTTATAACTTTTCAGAAATCTCGCAGCATTCTCATATTCCATTCTCTCTTTCCCCCTCCTTGACGCCATTATAACACATTATATGCCCGCTTTCAAGAGGTAACCCACAATATTTTCCGTTTTTATCTGTTTATTGTTTGTTGCGTTTTTTATCTGCCTGTGATAAAATATTTCTTATGAAAAATTTGAAACTTACTTTTCAGCTCGTGCCTGACGGATGCTGGTACACGAATCTTCGAAGCGCTCTGCCGAAAGAGGTGTGGGACAGTCTTCGAAAAGCCGCCTACGCACGCTCGGGACACAGATGCAGCATCTGCGGCGCGCAAGGAAGACTCGAAGCACACGAAGTGTGGAGTTACGACGACGAAAAGAAAATTCAGAAACTGGAAAATATTATTGCCGTCTGCCCTTCCTGTCACGAAGTTATCCATATCGGCAGGACCTGTCTTATCGGAAACGGGGCACGCGCACAGGCGCATTTTATGAAAGTAAACGGCGCAACCGAAAGCGAATATCACGACGAACTCGGCAAAGCAAACAAAATTCACGCCGAAAGAAGCCGTTTCGAATGGCTGACCGATATTTCAAAACTCAAAGAACTTTTCTGATCTGTAACCTGAACCGCTCGTTTAGTTTTTGCAGACAGAACAAAGGAGATTTTTTATGAGCCTTATCGCAAAGGCAATTCTGAAAAGCAATAAAAAATATTCCGAAGAAAAAGCGCGGGAACGCTGCGGCAATATTTCGGGAGTGATCGGCATTGCGCTCAATACCCTGCTTGCCGCGGGAAAAATGATCGTAGGAGGTTTGTTCGGCGTGATCTCCGTATTTGCGGACGGTCTGAATAATCTCACAGACTGCGGAGGTAACGTTGTTTCCCTCATCGGCTTTAAAATGAGCGGAAAGCCCGCGGACAAAGAACATCCGTTCGGGCACCAGCGCGCAGAATCCATTGCGGCTTTAATGATCGCGTTTATCGTACTTATGGTCGCTGCCGAACTTGCAATACAATCTGTGGAAAAAATCATTTCTCCCGAAAAAAGTGATTTTTCCATACTTCTGATCATCGTTCTTTCCGTTTCCATTGCGGTAAAAGTCTGGATGTTTTTATTTAACAGATATTTAAGCAAAGCCGTTTCTTCCGAAGCTCTGCGCGCTACCGCAACAGACAGCATTTCCGACTCCGTAGCAACGCTCGCGGTTCTTGTTTCCGTCATTATTTCCCGCTTTACGGGCATAGAACTGGACGGATATATGGGCGTTGCTGTGGCTTTATTTATTGCTTTTGCCGGACTTTCCATTTTAAAAGATACCGTTTCGGGTCTGATCGGAAAAGCCCCAGACAAAGAAGTGATCGAAGAAGTAAAAACAAGGATCCTTTCCTTTCCCGACGTACACGGCCTGCACGATCTGACTGTGCATAATTACGGTCAGAACAAACTGTATGCCACCGCACACGTCGAAGTGGACGCAAATATGCCGATCATGGCGGCGCACGATCTTGCGGACAACATTGAAAGAAATTTTGCCGAGCATACAGATATTATCCTTACGGTACATATCGATCCGCTCGTTTTAGACGATCCGAAAATCAACAAATACCGCGAAACGGTGGAAAAAATCATTTCTGAAATCAGTACAGACATGAAAATGCACGATTTCCGCGTTGTCGGCGGTATTTCCCACAGCAATCTCGTTTTTGACGTAGCCGTTCCGTTTGACGAAAAACTCAGCAATTCTCAAATACTTGAAAAAATAAAAGACCGCGTTTCTCTGCTCGGAGAAAATCTCGGCGTGGTTGCAACCATTGAACGCCAAAACATAGATTGATTTTAAATGTTTGATAATTTACGGTATCCGTTGGATAATGTTGATAAAAATGCGCTTTTAGTTCGGATTTTTGAAATTAAAAGGGCCGGGAAAAGGCAAATGCCTTTTCCCGGCCCTTTCATCTACTGAAAAACCCCAATATTTTTTCTCTGAAAAATTCACTTAGATTTTATTAGATCACGTTCTTCGATTCTTACCCTTCTTTTATTGTTTCCTTTGCTGTTTCATATTCTTCTTTGAGGATATCCATTTTAATTTTTTTCTTTTTCATGCTTGCCAACAATGCAACAACAAATGTTGCGATCATGATAATAATTGTAAAAATACCCGCCGCAGAAACACCCGACATTGCCGTAAAATAGCTTGTCAAGACCTTTTCTTCCATCAAACTATTCAAATATTTGGAAAAAACAATTGCCAAAATTTCATAGACAAATCCGATGATAATCCAATAAGAAGGTGAAGTGAAATATGCCATTCTGTTGCTTTTTTTGTCTACCTTTCGTTTCCACTCATCATAAGTCAGCAAAACATAATCATCGGGAGAAAGAATATGAGAAATTCCGCGAATCAAAGCGACCAGACACATGATCAGCCCCACACCTAGAAAAATTACGCCCAAAAGTTGAAACAAACCGCTCGAAATTGCGGCATAAGCAGCCGTTTCTTTATCTCCTGCGGGCTTAAACGTTGCCATGACCTCGTCGAACACGGAAAAATTGAGTTTTCCGCTCTCTAAAACTTCTGCGCTCATATCATAAAATTTTGGAAGCGTCGTACTCGTAAAAGATATTTTTGTGAGATCAATTGAAAAATTGGGCACAAAAATAAGCAAAATTGCCGCAACCAACGCGATTCCGCATGATAAGACCTGTAACACACACCATTTTTTGATAGGTTCTTTGTACTTTTCGTATTGTTTTTGCATTTTTCTTTCTCCTTTGTTTTATCTAATAATAAATTATGTTTCCTAAAACATTCTATAAATCACTACGGCAAAAACCGATCCTGCCGACGCTGTTTAAGACTGCGCGTCATAAGTAGAATCTATGACAAACGAAGAAAGCTCGACAGTCGTTTTATCTACGTCTTTAAGCGCGGTAATTCCGTACCTGATGGAAGAAGTCTGCGAATAAAGACTTACGCCGCCGTTTTCCGAAAATTCCAAAGCAACCGATAGCGTGCCGGATTCATACATTTCATATCTCCCCGTTTCTTTGTTGTATTCGAACACTGAACGGAACAAGGGATCGGAATACATTGAAAAAAGAGCCGTTATGTTAGTTATGCTTTCGATTTCTTCGATAAAGCTCGCTTTTGTAATCAATGTCGCATAATATCTTGCGTCTTCCTCGCTGTAGATCGATGAATAATAAGCGCTGTTATAATAAAAAACATATTTGTCGTATTCAGTCGTTCTGAAATAAGCCTCCGTGCCCTCTTCGGGATCGGCAGGAATATACATTTCCGCATTGCTCGTAACATGAATTCTCTGCGATTCTCTGTCTATGTACCAAGTATGTGTAAACTTTTCCCATTCTCCGTATTCTGCCGCTTCTTCCTTGGAATATAAAGGACCGGTTTCCGAAATCAAAGTAAAGTTTTCCTCCGTTTCAAAATCAAAGGAAAGCCATCTTTCCCAATCCGCATCACTGATTTGCCCGTCCGCATTCTTATCGTCGCACGCCGCGAACGCAAAGAATATACAGCACAAAAATACCGCAGTTAAAATTGACGCCAAGGTTCTTTTCATCCTTTTTTCCTTATTTTATAATTTTTTTAATACCTCAAAACGCACGATTTTTAACATAATTTTCATTCGTTTTGTATATATTATACTTATAATTTAACGAAAGTCAATCGTTTTGTTTGATTTTAGCTTGTTTTTTTATACATTTTGTATAATAAACAAGAGGTAATTAAAATGTTTCGGTTAAAAGAATTAAGAGAAGAAAACGGAATCAAACGCAGTGTGCTTGCAAGGGAATTAAAAATCAATGCCGGCACGATCGCCAATTATGAAAACGAAATACGCCAAGCCCCTTACGAATATCTGATTTTGTTTGCTGATTATTTTGACGTCAGTGTGGACTATCTTTTAGGAAGAGAAGCGCGCGACACTTTAAAAATAAAACTGACGGGCGCTCTTACGGAAACAGAACGCAAATTGATAGACGACTATCGGCGCTGCTCACCCCTTGCAAAAGATCGCATTTCTGAATATGTACGCTTATGGAAAAACCAAGAAAACAATAGCGATCAATAAAAATTTAAATCCCCTTTCACTTTTAAACAATAAGAAAAAGCTTATCTCCAAAACAGATAAGCTTTTTTCAATGTTATTAAAATGTAAACGACTTAAAATAAAGCCGCCTGACTTATCAATGCAAAAGCGGCCTTATAATCGTTCTTTATTTAAGATGTTCATCCAAAAACATTTTTATTTTTTCAAACGGTATTATTTCTCTATTATCATATAAATCTGTGTGAACAGCACCTGGAATTATCAACAATTCTTTGTTGTCCCCTTTCAGTTTTGCAAAAGCGTCCTTACTGAAATAACAAGAATGGGCTTTTTCTCCGTGGATCATAAGGACTGCATTGCGAATTTCACCCGCATAAGACAAAATCGGCATATTTAAAAATGACAGCGAAGACGTTACATTCCACCCGTTATTGGAGTTGAGCGAACGAGGATGATACCCGCGAGAAGTCTTATAATATGCAAAATAGTCTTTCAAGAAAAAGGGTGCATCTTCCGGAACGCTGTTCGGAAGTCCGCCTGCAAGGGTATATTCTCCGTTTTTATAATCGACTGCACGCTGCGCATTCAAACTTTCTTTAAGCCGATACCGCGCTTCCTCGTCCATACTGTCAAAATATCCGTTTGCGGTTACTCTGCTCATGTCGTACATCGTTACCGTAACCGTTGCTTTGATTCGCGTATCTGCCGCAGCGGCATTCAAAGCCATTCCTCCCCAACCGCAAATACCGATTATTCCTATACGGTTAGGATCAACATTTTCCTGAACAGACAAATAATCTCCCGCAGCACAAAAATCTTCGGTATTGATATCAGGCGACGCTACATACCGAGGCGTACCGCCGCTTTCACCTGTAAACGAAGGATCGAACGCAATGGTCAAAAAACCTCTTTCCGCCATTGTTTGTGCGTATAGACCCGACGACTGCTCCTTTACTGCGCCGAACGGCCCTGCAACGGCAAGGGCCGCCAGTTTTCGCGAGAGTTATACCGTAGCGGTTATGAAAGGTTATTTTTTTATGCTTGACAAGTTTGCTTTCCGGAAACGTTTTATCCCATGTTTTTGTCAGATTTAATTCACCATAAAAAGGCTTCTCTTATTAAAGAAAAGCCTTTTTGTAACATAATTAAAATATTTGAAAATTCAACGATTTAAAGGTTTAAAAATCTTTATTTTTATAGATATTCAAGGAGATCAGCGCCGATACGAATACTCCTATTATCCCGAGCGCGATAACCGACCACGCGATCACCGTTACAGGGTCACCGCCGACCATTTCAATAAGAGTTGCCGCACCGATACTCAACATCATCACGATCAATATGAGAAAAATATAGCAAAGACGCGCTTTTTCCGTACCTATCTTATACACGATAGGCAACACGAGATCCATAACGATCAGTCCCATTCCGCCATACGTGATAAGTACGTACAGATTTTCGAACGTTTTCATCGCAGGGATTGCCAGCAATACAAACGTAAGACCCCAAGACACGAAGAAAAACGCAAAGCCCAGAATATATCGGGAAAAAGCAAGTTCTCTGCGCGTGATACCCGACGCCAAGGCAAATTTATCCCACTTATCCCTTTCATCATAAGACATTGCACTGACAGGGACAAGCACCGCAAAGAAAATGGAAAGGCCTGCACTGTAATAAAGATTTCCCGAAAGTGCGCTGACGATAAAAAATACCGTAAATATAAAAATATAATAGATGATCTGACCTTTCAGGTTTTTTAAATCTTTTAAAATTGTTCCTATCATTTTTCACCTTTGCAAAAAAACAACATGATATCTTCTATCCCCGCCCGATCGAGCGTAAACTCTTTCGGGACAAGGTTTTTCTCAACGAGTGCGCTTACACCGAATTCACCATTCAGTCTTGCTACGACCGCTTTCGGGTCCAGTTGTGACAACTGTTCGGCAGAGCCGCGGAAAATGGAGTACTTTTCTTTTAATCTGTCTTTCTCTTCCGCAAAAACAATCTTTCCTTCGTGGATATACACAATATAATCGCATAGTTTTTCGAGATCAGAGACAATATGCGACGAAATCAAAACAGAATGTGTTTCGTCCTGCATGAAATCATACAGCCGATCGAGAATTTCATCGCGAGCGACGGGATCTAACCCCGATGTCGGTTCATCGAGAACAAGCGCTTTTGCCTGATGAGATAACGCGACGGCTATGGCTGCTTTTTGGCGCATACCCGTCGAAAAATCCTTTACTTTTTTGTTTCGGGGCAATGAAAAAGCATCTGTCAGACGATAAAATTTTTCTTCCTCCCATTCTCCGAATACATTTTTCATGACGTCGGAAATATCTTTTAAGTTGAAATTCTCGGGAAGACAGTTTTCACCTAAAACCACGCCTATCTTGTTTCGGTCTTCTTTTGTAAGCTTGGAAACGTCTTTTCCGAAAACCTGAATCGTTCCGCTGTCCGCCTGCACTAATCCGAGAATACTTTTGATCGTCGTACTCTTTCCTGCACCATTTTCTCCGATAAATCCCACAATACTGCCCGTCGGCACGGAAAAAGTTACATTCTGCAATGTAAATCCTTTAAATTTTTTTGTCAGATTACTGACGAAAATATTATCCATTTACTCACCTTTCAAATTCAATCGCTTTCGCTGCACATTTGATAAAAAACAAACCTTACTCTCCTTTTAACAGTAAAAGAATCATCTCTTCAATTTCCCGATCGGAAAGCCCCGTCATGCGCGCTTCCTCTATCCCCGCGCAAATTTTCTCTTCCGCTCTCTTCAAATGCTCTTCCCGTATGATTTCATCGCTCTTTTCTGCAACAAAACTTCCCTTGCCCTGCACAGAACAAATAACGCCCGCTTTGTCGTGATCACGCTGATGCGCAGCTCCTTCGCAAGCGCTCTGATCGAAGGAAGCATTTCTCCACCCTTTACTTCTCCGCGCAATATCGCACCTTTGATCTGATCATATATCTGTTCATAAATAGGCTTTTCGGATGAATTGCTTATAATTACATTCATTTTGCTCTCCGTTTTTCAACTGTATATATAATATTATATACAGTATATACAATTTGTCAACTAAATAATAAAAGATTTTTAAATAAAAAGATACCTGAATTTATGTCAGGTATCTAAATAAAATGTATGATAAGTATTGATTAGAATTTACGGTAGGTATGTAAACAAAGTTGATGAAAAGTATCCAAACAAAACTTACCGCAGATATTTGAACAAAGTTGATAACAAATTTCAAAACATGATTGTTGATAACTGCCTGAACAAAATATACAGCAAGTATGTGTGAGCAAAGTTGATGACAAGTATCCAAACATAATTGGTGACAACCGTCTAAACAAAATTTACAGCAAGTATCTGATCAAAGTTGATGACAAGTATCCAAACATGATTGGCAAAAACTGTCTGAATAAAATTTACGGTAAGTATCTCAATAAAATTCACGAGAAGTTTCTGAACAAATCCGATTAAAAACAAAAAGCACCCGATTTTTCGGATGCTTTTCTTTTTGGATGCGGCAACTACCTATCCTCCCGCGGGGGTAACCCCGAAGTACTTTCGGCGTAAGAGAGCTTAACTTCTGTGTTCGGTATGAGAACAGGTGGATC
>CASEHS010000028.1 GCA_949287815.1 uncultured Bacillota bacterium
ACCCCCGCCCCCCCCCCCCCCCCCTAAAAGTGAAAAAATTTTTTAATAGTTCTTGCAATTTGCCTAAAAGGTGCTATAATAGAACATGAAGAATTATTTGTTACATATATCTTCGTTACATATATCTTCTTTTCTAAAAGAAAGTAATAAGATATATGTAACAAATAAAAATTAATGTAACGGAGGTCGTTTATGAAATCTTCCCTTGATACTTCTAAACTTTCTGTCGGCTCCTATTCTTTCAAACAGTTATGCGATATTTTAGACGAGCATAGTTATACCGCTTATAATAAATCTTTAGAGAATAGGTGGCGCAGATACTTTGACTATACTTATGATGCCGAGAAAAAGCTGTTTCACGTTACATATATTAAAGCAGCGGAGGAAATCCTTCCTCGTGAAAAACATTCTCGCAATAAGCCCTCCAAATATGATATTCTCTATCCTACTCTGTTATTGATTTTGAAACAGAATTCTATGCTAAAGCATAAGATAAATTTTACTAAGCTGAATTTATGGCTACGTCTTGGCTTTATCAATGAACAATATATTAAATATGCTAACTTCTTAAAGGATAGAGGCCCTGAACCTAAAGAATACATGGATGTAATGGAAAAATCCATTTTATACAAATTTTTTGAACTTTCTCACCGAACAATAGACAATGGAATTAAACGTGCTTTTGGAAAAATCCCTTCAAATGAACTGCAAATTAAAACATTAACGCAAGTCATTAGGAAGAAGAGTGATGCTCCTGTTACGGCTCGAAAAAATACGGTTGATAAAATCGAAGCCATCAAATCAGAAATTTTACAAGAATTCGGATGTGAAAATGAAGGGGCAGTGTTTTACAGACGTAAGCAAAAAAAATTCTACCCGAAACTATATAAAGCGGTGGAAGATAAATTAGGGATAATAAAATTTTATGAAGTATATGAATTTACTCCGCATAAAAGTATAGATGACTTGATACAAGCGCATCCGTACTTCGATGATACGTTCAAAATGGATTATACAAATGCAAAAAGCCCTGAATCGCTTAAAAAACTTATTAACGAAAAATTATTCGACCTACAAGAGGTAACACGCTTTCGCATTATTGATTCGTTGAATGAAACAAGCAAACGCCAGCGTAAAAAATATATGGATGCGTTTCTTTCCCCCGATAATGAATCTCCCGAAATAGAATGGGGATTTATTCAACAAAATCTGCACCATGCGGCTCTCATATTTCAAGATGAGATTCAAGGCGTTTTCAGTAACGAAGAATACAAACGATTGAATATAACTCAGGAAGCAGACACTTATGAAATAGTCCTTAAAAAGCATATAAAGAGGCTCATCTCTTAATCCCAACATTGCCTTTGACAAAACCCTTTAATAAGCACAAACGGCGGCATATCTCATAACGATCACCGCCGCCCGAACAACTGAATATCGCATTTTGAACAGAGAAAGGGGCGGTACAGTCTTTTACAGATTGCACCGCCCCTTTTTTGCTTTACAAATGGTTATATAAAGATAATGCCGTTTGCAAAGAAAGGTATATTGAATAAATTGAGTCTTTGAACATATCTACAATGCCTATTTTGCAAGCGTCCTTTGTAAGATACATCGATTGATAACCTTTTCTCAACTCCATAAAATACGGTAGGCTATCTTCTTTATATATTTCATTTTTGCGTTTATACTCTCCATATGCACACAAAGCAAACAAATCAATAATGTCATCATAATTCAACTTCATGATATACTCGCTCAATTTGTGTTGCCTCTCCGTCCATTGATATTTTTTTATAGGATTTTCCTCTTCTTCTTTTTCCTTCGGAGATTGAGTATTCTTTTCCAAATGAATCATGAAATTCTCATTAAGAATATATTTGACTATGTGCTGTTGTATCATTGTCTTTCCTCCGTAAGATATTATCTTAGTAATAACTATTAAAAATCCACCAATTAACTGCGTTTCCAATAGTAGGACTCATAAGTAGATTTAAGATAAGTAGCGGCGGTAGACGGATTAGAAAGAGCCTCGTTGGAAACAGATGTTCCGCTTGTCGCTGTATCTGAAGTTGACACCCACCAGCCATTCGGATTTTCAAACACAATGCTTGTCAACCCTTTGCAACCAGAGAACGCATAACTTCCGATGCTCGTCACGTTGTCGGGAATCGTTATGCTCTCAAGCGAACTGCAACCATAGAAAGCATAACTACCGATACTGGTTACGCTGTCGGGAATGTTTATGCTCGTCAAGCCTGTACAATCACGAAACGCATAACTTCCGATACTCGTCACGCTATCGGGTATCGTTATACTCGTCAAGCCTGTGCAATCATAAAACACATAACTTCCGATGCTCGTCACGCTATCGGGTATCGTTATACTCGTTAAGCCTGTGCATCCAGAAAACGCGTAATCACCGATACTTGTCACGCTGTCAGGTATCGTTATACTCGTCAACCCCGTGCAGCGCTCAAATGCAGAACTGCCGATGCTCATTACGCCATCGGGAATTTCAATGTTTACCAAACTGCTGCAATAATAGAACATCGAGCGATTGATACTCGTCATCATGCTAGGCAGCGAAACGCTCGTTAGTCTACTGCATCCATTGAACGCAGAATATTCAATATTGGTCACGCTATCAGGTATTGATATACTTGTCAATTCATTACAAGATTGAAAAGCACAGCCTGCAATTGTCAAAGTACCATCTTTAACTACATATGCCCCCGTTATAGAATCTAGAGCTTTAATTAAATGCTTATCAATATACAGAACATTTTTATCCCAATTTAAGCCATTATTGTAAAAATTTGTGTTAGCAAAAGCACTCGCTCCAATACTTATTACACTATCTGGTATTGTAATGTCTATTACTTCGCTGCAGCCATAAAAAGCAAAGTATCCGATGCTTGTTACCCCATCGGGAATCTCAATACTCGTCAATTTGCTACAACCATAGAAAGCATAGCTTCCTATACTCGTCACATTTTTGCCAAGTGTTATATTTGCAACAGGAACAGAACGAGAACCCTCAATGTAAAAAAGATAATCTGGAATATATTCTACATTTTCTCCAAATATAACAGTAATTTCATTCTCCGTAGTTCCCGCATTAAGAAAGATATTGCTACTTTTGCCTAGATTCGCTACCTTAACTGCATTATAATTTATCTGCATCAATCCTGTACAATCACGAAACGCATAACTTCCGATGCTCGTTACGCTATCGGGGATAGCTATGCTCGTCAAGCCTGTACAACCCGAAAATGCGTAATCACCGATGCTTGTCAACCCGTCAGGCATTACAATGCTCGTCAGCCCAGTGCAGCCATTGAACGCAGATTCCCCAATACTGGTCACACTATCAGGAATTGCAATGCTCGTCAAGCCTGTACAACCCGAAAATGCGTAATCACCGATACTTGTCAATCCGTTTCCAATCGTAATATTAGCAAGTCCTGTGCAACCAGAAAATGCATTAACTCCTATGCTCGTCACACTATCAGGAATTTCAATGCTCGTCAGCCCTGTACAATCACGAAACGCACAACTTCCGATACTTGTCACGCTGTCAGGAATTTCAATGCTCGTCAGGCCTGTGCAACCAGAAAATGCGTAATCACCGATACTTGTCACACTTCCATCCGAAGGTATCTTACTATTTTCACACCCTTTTATAAGGGTTTTACTGTTAGTTTCTATTATACAATTCCCTTCACAATGAAACACAGTATTCCCACTTTCAATAGTGATTTCCGTTAAGCTACTACAACCAACAAACGCATTTCTGCTAATACTTGTAACACTATCGGGTATCGTAATGCTTGTTAAATTTACGCACCCCTCAAACAAATAGTCCCTTATTTCCGTTATGCCTTTTCCGAATATTACGCTCGTTAGACCTATACACTCAGAGAATATACGATCTTCCATACTTGTCACACTACCTGGAATTTCAATATTCGTCAGCCCTGTACAACGGGAAAATGCATAACCTCCGATACTTGTCACGCTGTCAGGTATCTCAATACTCGTCAGGCCTGTACAGCCATAGAACGCATAACTGCTTATCTCCGTCACATCATCAGGAATTATCAAATCGGTCACGAGTACGTCGTTCAGATAAAGATTGTCTGCCAGCGGATTTGCACTACTGTTTGCAAATGATATATTGCACCAAGCCGATAAATCAGTAATATACACGCTCGTCAACCCGTTGCAACCATAGAACGCAGAATACCCGATACTCGTCACACTGTCAGGAATTTTAATGTTCGTCAACCCTGTACAGCCATTGAACGCAGAAAATCCGATGCTTGTCACGCTGGCGGGAAGCGTGATGCTCGTCAACCCTGTACAGCCATAGAACGTATAATCTTCTATTCTCATCACGCTGTTCGAAATCAATATATTCGTAAGAGAATCGCAACCATAGAACGCATAACCTCCGATACTCGTCACCCCGTCAGGAATTTCAATACTCGTCAAGCCTGTACAGCTATAGAACGCATAACCTCCTATACTTGCCAATCCGTTTCCAATCGTAATATTGGCCAAACCTATGCAATTACAGAACGCATAACTTCCGATACTCGTTACCCCATCGGGAATCTCAATACTCGTCAAGCCTGTGCAATCATAAAACACATAACTTCCGATGCTCGTCACACTGTCTGGTATTTCTATACTCGTCAATTTGCTACAACCATAGAACGCATAATTGCCTATGCTCGTCACATTTTTGCCAAGCGTTATATTTGCAACAGGAACAGAACGAGAATCACCAATGTAAAAAAGATAATTTGGAATATATTCTACATTTTCTCCAAATATAACAGTAATTCCATTCTCCGTGGTTCCCGCATTAAGAAAGATTTTGCTCCATTTGTCTAGATTCGCAACTTTAACTGCATTATAATTTATCTGCCTCAACCCCAAGCAACCTGAAAATGCGTTGCCACCAATGCTCGTCAATCCGTTTCCAATCGTAATATTGGCCAAACCTGTACAGCCATAAAACGCATTACCTTCTATGCTCGTCACACTATCAGGAATTTCAATGCTCGTCAAGCCTGTACAGCCATAAAACGCAGCACTTCCGATACTCGTCACACTGTCAGGGATTTCAATGCTCGTCAAGCCTGTACAGCCATAAAACGCAGAATACCCGATAGAGGTAATAGTATCGGAAAATTCTATATTTGGTAACTTAGTATAACCTTCAAAAGCGCGAGGCGCGATATATGTACCCGTTAGCACAATTTTTTCTACACTGTCTATCCGCGCAAAATATCCCGCACAAATGGAAGGCGAATAAACTATCTGCAAATTGTCGCTGCCCGAAAATGCGTAATCTTCGATAGTTGTAATCCCTTCAGAAAGTGTAATGGTTGTTAAATTAGGACAATCTGTAAAGGCATAGTTCTCAATTACAGCTCCTCCCGTAACAGTAACATCACTTGCCCCTGTTTGATTTGCAACTATCCCTGCGCAGGTTGAAGGAGCGTAAACTTTCTGTATATTATTGCAACCCGAAAAAGCAGAAGTTTCAACAACCGTAACACTGTTCGGTATAGTTATACTTTCAAGCCCTGTACATCCGTAAAAAGCAGATTTTCGAATGGTCGTTAATCCGTTGGGTAAAGTTATATTCTCCAAACCAATGCACCCATTAAATGCTGAATTTCCAATGGTAGTCAACCCGTTAGGCATGGATATATCTGCCAAATTTGTACATCCATAAAAAGCGGAAGAGTCAATTGTAGTAACTCCGTTCGGTATGGTTATATTCTCCAACCCTGTGCAACCATTAAATGCCGAACTTCCGATTGTTGTCAGTTCGTTGGGCAAGGTTATGCTCGTCAAATTTGTGCAACCCGAAAAAGCCGAATTTCCGATAAAGTTCCCGCTCGTGACAACAACGGTAGTTGCCCCCGTTTGTTTTGCGACGGTTCCCGCGCAGGAAGATGGTGCATAAACCTCATTGATATTGCAATCGGCAAAGGCATTGCTCCCGATAGATGTGATAGAATCGGACAGAGTTATACACTGTAAATTCGTAGCCCCGCTGAAAGCAGAATTTCCGATTCTCGTTACTGTAACACCTCGGAAAGAATCGGGAACCTTTACGCTCGTTGCCGTTCCGCTATAATCCGTCACCGTGCCGTTACTGATTGTAAGCCCCTCGGCACCTTCAATCCAACGAGCATTGTATGTAACATTCCCCAAGTTCGACGAAGTGGGCAGCTTGTCTACAAAATTACCGCTGCTATCCGTCCAACCTTCAAATAGATAACCACTGCGCACGGGAACGGGCAAAGCGGTGCCGCAATTATTTACCGTCCAAGTACTGTCGGGCGTTGTTCCGTTCCATTTCCCCGAATTGAGATTGTAAGTTACCGTATATGTATTGATGTCGAATTTAGCGTATATCCTTGTATCTTCCAATATCTTCGTGGAAAAATTAAACGGCGTTGTCAATCCGCTGTCTGCGTACCATCCTGCAAAGGTATAGCCCGTTTTGGAAGGAGAAGAACTCGGCACGGTGGCTGTCTGCTCATACTTTAAGGTTTGCGTGGTGAACAGGCTGCTTCCGTTATAGAATCTCGCATAAACGGGGTAATGCCTTTTTGTGACGATCAAAAGGCTCTCGTTATCGTCCAATGCAACGGTATCGACGCGCTGGATGGGAATGGAAAGGTTCATATAGTCTACGTCGCCTACGTTCAGCCCCGCCGTGGTAATGCCGATAACTTCCCCATAGGTGTTTATCAGCGTACCGCCACTGTTGCCGTGCGTTATATCGACCGTTGACTGTATGTAGTTATAGCCGCCGATAGAGCGGTTCATGGACACCATGCCCGTCGTAAAGGTGCTGGACGAAAACCCGATGGTAGTTGCCGCAGGGTAGCCGATGGCATATACCGTATCGCCCACCTCAACCAAACTGCTATTGCCGATCTCGACGGGTGTGGTGTTTGTCGCCGTCGTTTCCAATATGGCTATATCCAAGTTTTCATCATAGCCGAGTACGTTGCCGATAGCGGCTTGCGTTCCGTCGCTCAATTGAATTACGCCCGCCGTGCCGTCCTCGATAACATGGTAGTTCGTTACAATCGTTCCCTCGTCGTCAATAAAAAAGCCCGTGCCGCTCGCAATTCCCTGCAAATTGTCTATCAGAATAAACACCACGCTCGGATTGACCTTTTTGTATATATCCGAAGGTGTCAATTCTTCCTTTGGTTCTTCTGGTGTTGTTGGCTTGTTATCGTTGTCGCCGTCATCAGGATTGTTCGGCTGTTCGGTATTCGGATTATCGCCCGAATCATCGCCGCCGCCCCCGCAAGCGATCAAACCAAAGGCACAGCACATCAGTAAAAACACAGACAATAGAATTATCACTATTTTTTTCATTTTGCCCATACCTCCATTTTTTTACATTATATCAAATCGGTGTATCAGAAATTGATAATACCGATATTTTTTTCAAAAGTTTTTTGAAAAATTTTTTGAGTATAAAAAAAGTGTGCCCCACAACGTGAAGCACACCCCGAAAATGTACTTCGCATTGTTGCGACACAATTTTATCCATAACGGAAAATAGAAGTACAAAATCGCAGAATTGTACTCCGTTATGGACTTCTATAAAATTGTGTCGCACGAATAGAATAGCACAAAACGGGGAAAAACGCAATCGCTTTTCAAAAGTTCTCGCAGAATGGCGTAATTTCTCCGTAGAAGCCGCGTCTGTGGCAATCTGACGGACAAAACAGGTGCGCCTCGATAAAACACCTTACCGCCGCCTTATGCTTTTTCTTTCAGTAGCCAGTCTTGTAAAAACAGAAAAAAAGAGCGACCTATCCTACCCCTTTTTGAAAAGGCTCATATCACCATGCGTTTTAGGGTTGCTCCCCATGATACGTAGACCTAAACAGCGGAGCAAAAGCCCTTGTCTTGATAGATTCCCTCGCCGCCGCCCTTATCTGCCGCAAACAGGTCATACAGCCCCGTGTAGAGAGGAAAAACGAGGTCGCCTGATAAAACACGTTCTACAATGCGTTTTAAGGTCGGCAGAGACGATGAAATAGGCGAGTGACGGAGGGAAAGAGGTATGCCTCGACTAATTCATCGACCGCCGCCCTTTATGCTCCTAAATCCTATACAGAGTACAGGCTCAGCAAGGGAAAAACGACGTCGCTATATAGAGCCGCAAAAAATTTCATTTTGTATTTGTGTGTAGGGAAAAAGTAGGCTCATAGACAGGTAGAAACCTTTTTCATTGCCTAAACGTAAACTACAACTTCATAGAGAAAAATCAAGCCGCCCCGTGTGAGAGGATTTGCCTTTCATGCGGGGCGGCTTTTTGCATATATTCAATAACTTTCGGGAGGTGATTTTTTGGCAATCTTCTATATCGTCGCTGTATTGATTGTCCTTGTCGTTCATTCCATGCGGCAATAACCTTTCAGGCTCTGCCTGTACCTGTTCCAACGTTAAATATTACATCACAAGGAGATTCAAAAACAATGGCTAACTTAAACGAACTTCGCAAGTACCTTACCCATACGTTCAGTACAGGCGTTTATACGGGTAAAGACTACAAGACCTTTCAGACAAAGTACATCAATTATCTTCGTTCCCTCTGCAAACTGCACCGCTGGGAACTCGTGAATGTCGGTCGCGGTCATTACAATTTTTCTGTATTTATCCGCGACGAATCGGGAAAGCACGTTTATCTCTCTATAAGCGATGTCCGATACTTCAATAATGAGTGGTACTATCACATATTGATTCGCACGGCAAAGCACGAGCGGGATTACCGCGGCGGCTCAAACAACTACGCTTGTCTTACAACCCTTTCGGAGAGCGTGCAAAGGCTCTTACAATTCGTATAGGAGGAAACAGAAATGTTGTCAATGCTCATCATCTTCGGAATCATTGTCATCTTTTGGCTTTATGTCAATGGCTTGTGGTAGGAATAGCCGCCGCCCGATGTCGGAAATTTACCCCTTACAAAATCAAACTTCACGGAGGAAAAGAAAATGAAACTATGGAGCAAACAGTTAGAGGCAAAAGCCCGCAAATACCCCTTGTACTCACAGGACGGCAAGGGTATGAATGCAAAGATACTTGTAAAGTATTTCAACCCTTACGGAGCGGGGACATGGCTTATCACGGAGGCGGAGAAACAACCCGACGGCGATTGGCTGTTCTTTGGCTACTGTCATATCTTTGAGTGGGAATGGGGAAATGTTACCCTCTCTGAACTCATGCAGACGAAAGTCAAAGTATTCGGATATTCCTTTCCGCTCGAAAGAGATTTATATATCCCCAACGGCATGACGGTCGGAGAGTGCCTGAAACGGTACGGAGGCTGAATCATGAAACTGACACTTACGAATATACGGGAACTCAAACGGCACTCTGCAAGCCCTCTGACTAAGGCGGTTTGTGACTTCGTGATACGGCGTTGGCACGACTACGCGAATAAAGAGCGGATATTCACCGAGGTACTTACGCACGGGTGTCAATCGGGGTGTGTTGCGGAACTTGTCTATACAACCGATTGTATGGCGTTCTATGAGAAGTACAAAAGGGAAATCAACGCCATGCTCACGGAATCCATGCGTGAGGCAGAGGCACAAAGCCCAAAGGATATGTTTCGGGAGTGGGAAGATAGCGACTACTTTGCCGAGGGAGTGAACAATCAGAACCTTTTGGCGTGGTACGGCTTTGAGGAAACCCTTTGGAGAATCTTTTTGAACTTTTATGACAACTGAACCATTTAGCAATAAAAGCGGGGGTACATAATCCATTACGGATTGTGCGCCCCCGTTTTTTTATTTATTAAACCTTTTGGAGGATATTTATTATGGCTCAACCAAAATTAGAGGCTAACGGAAAAACTTGGGGTATTACGGCGAACTACACCGACGCGCGCGGCGTTTACAGGAGAAAATATCAAGGCGGATTTCCTACACAGGCGAAAGCAAAAAAGTGGGCTACCGCTTACGCCACGGAAATGTCGAAAAAAGTTATTACCGATAGGAACATCACCATTCAGCAAGTAATTGAAAAGTTACTTTATGAAAAGGAGTTTGTCGATAAGGTATCGAAAAACACAATGGCTTTCTATGAGCAAGGCTTTGCTATTGTCTGCGACGCAATCGGGCAGATGAAGCCTACACAACCTACCGCTATGCTTTTACAGGATTTTATCAACGCACACCTTGATACTCCGAGAAAATGCAAAACTATCTGCCAATGTCTTTCCATTCTGTATAATTACATGGAGCGCGTCGATTTGATTGACAATAACATTTATCGCAAATTAAAGATTCCGCAATACACCCCGAAAGAAACCCCGTACTACGATTTGAAACAGTACAAACAGCTACTGAAAGCCATCCTCGATTGTGACAGCCCTATCTATACCCCTGTCCTGCTCATGGGCGGATTAGGGCTGCGCCCCAGCGAGGCGTTAGCCTTAACCAACGACGATATTCATGGGAACATATTGCAAATTGACAAAGCCGTGGTATATGTCAAAAGGAAAAACCAAAAACTATACCTTGACACGGGCGATACAAAAACTGAAAAGAGTGTACGCGCGTTCCCTTTGGAAGATTCTTTCGTCAAAGAGATATTCCGATATAAGACGGCGCACAATATTCAATCTCCCTATCTCTGCGTAACACAAGACGGCAAACAACTGTTGGAACGGATGTTCGCCCGACATCTCAAAAAGATACTGCTCGACTACGGTTTACCCCATATCTCACCATACGGCTTACGGCATACTTTTGGGCAGATTCAGAAAAGCGTTAAAACGGATATTTACACCATCAGCCGCTTGATGGGGCATAGCAACATAGGAACGACCACGAGAACGTATTTTCACAACGATAATATTCTGAATACCGACGCGCTAAAAGCCGTATCTTCCATGATACAGACAGAAAATAAATAACTTTCGCAAATTTTTCGCAAATAGCAAATTCTTGGTAAACCCCATTTTCGATATTTAGAACACAAAACGAATAACACACACTATATCTTGTGTATTCAGCCACGCGGGAAGATTCCAGAGCGGCCAAATGGATCAGACTGTAAATCTGACGTCACTGACTTCGGTAGTTCGAATCTACCTCTTCCCACCACCAAAAGGCGATACCCCTATCGGGTAGCGCCTTTTGTGTTGTTGGAAGAGATAGTAAAAAGAACTTCCGCTTTCGCGGTAGTTCGCGCCAGCCTTGTGGCGTTGATATTTTGGAATACGTACCCTGCTTTTCCCACAAGGCAACGCCTTGCCGAAGGGACCCGCGCGAGGGTTTCGGCAATATGTACCCTCTTCCTACCACAAAAAACACGGTTTTTTGACCGTGTTTTTTGTTTTTGTTCGATTTGTATTCCCTTTGTCTACCACCAAACTGCCCCCTTATCGGGTGGCGCTTTTGATTACTCGGAAAGAAGTAATTGAAAGGTGCTAACGTTTGGTAGATCGCGCGAGCATTGCGATTTTTTAATTCCCCCTGCCCGTCTGCCAAGTGGCGTTATCCTCCTCATCTTCTTAAAGTGAAAACGCGGCAAGATTCATTAAACAACAAGATCGTAAAAAACACGTTGCAATTCTTCCATATCTTTTATAACACTTTCCAAATATTCCAATGTAATAATTTTATCTTGCGGCCGTCGATATTTATACAATTCGCAGCTTTCTTTTGCCCCTACTGCTTTTTCTTTTTGTTCACAATAACCTGATTTTTCACGATAAAATGCGCTCGCGCCTTTCGTATAAAATGCTTTATAATATCTGCATCCTGAACACTTACGCCAATTTTCTTTGTTTATCATTATCAATTTCCCTCTTCGTCCTGATTTTCTTGCATAATTTGGCGAATGGCAGATAAATCTATTAAGATTTCATACAACGCTCTTGTTGCCGCGCGTTTCCGAAAAGAACCCCCGCGCCTGCTTGTTCTCCAACATTCACAAGAATCTTCTTTATTTACTATTTTATCATATTGTCTGCAAAGGCCTTGTTTTGTCCGTTCAAAACGTCGTAAACCTTTTGTATAATAGCCTTCAAAATTCCCGCAACACAAACATTTTTTGTTTTTCTTTTCCTCTTCTTTTATCATACTGATATCTCCTTTATACCCATAATGGGTATATTTATATTATACTACCCAAATTGGGTATTGTCAACCCAATTTGGGTATAAATGTTATAATATAAAAAAGGAGAAATTATGGAATTTAATGAAATATTAAAGTCAATACGCAAAGAAAAAGGCATGACTCAAAAAGATGTATATGAATTATTGAAAATCTCTCCTAACGGTTATGCAAGCTGGGAACAAGGCAGAACAGAGCCTGATATAAAATCCATCAAGAAGCTTTGTAAAATTTTCGATATAAGCGCCGATTATCTACTTGGTTTAGAAGACGAAACCGGTACAAAATTATAAGAATCAAAACTTTGTATTGAGTATGGAAAATAAATTTGCTGTTCGATTAAGTGATTTTATAAAAGAAACAGGTTTAAGTAAAAGAAAATTTGCTGAAATGGCAGGAATTTCGGCAATGAGCGTATCCGATTGGACTACGGGTAAAATTTTGCCTAACGCCGAAAGCATTTTTTTAATATGCAAAGCTTTTAATATAAGCGCAGATTATTTATTAGGATTGACCGACTAATAATATTTTTGTTAAAACCCTCCGAAACACATTTTATATGCGTTTCGGAGGGTTTTTATCTTTTTTAAATAATTACTCTGCTATTTAATTATTTTATCTGATTTATAAAGTTTTGAGCATTGCAAGACGTGCCGCACCGCAAAGCCCGGCATCATTTCCGAGACTTGCCGTAACAATTTTTACGGGAGCATACTTCATTCCGCCGTATACAAGACGCGAAACTTTTCTCCTGAGCGGCACAAGAAGATTTTCCCCTTCCGCACAGACACCTCCGCCAAGCACGATCGCCTGAGGACGGAATACATTTATAAGATTCGCAACGCCTTCCGCAAGATAGCGTATGTAATTTTTAACGACTTTCTCTGCCGTCTTATCTCCTGCGCGCATACCGTCAAATGCAGTTTTGCCGTCTACATCATCTATCGACGGGCAAATCTTCCACAAACCGCTTTCGGGATTCTTACGCATTGCTGCCTGCGTCTGACGGATGAGCGCCGTAGCAGAAGCATACGCTTCAAAACAGCCGCGTCTGCCGCAAGTGCATTTTTCCCCGCCAAAACGGATGACTTCGTGTCCGATTTCCGCACCGGCCGAACGGTTTCCTTCAAAAATTTTACCGTCTATGACGATACCGCCGCCGACGCCCGTTCCCAAAGTTATGAAAACCATAGACGAATAGAGTTTTCCCGCTCCGCAAAAATTCTCGCCGAGCGCCGCCGCATTAGCGTCATTAGTAATAAAAACAGGCAATCCTAATTGGTCTTTGATCGCAGAACAAAGCGGAACCTTTTCCCAACTGATATTATTACTGTAAACGATGACACCGTGTTCACTGTCGATCGTTCCGGGAGAACCGATACCGACCGCCTTCACGTCGTCCTTGTTAATACCTGCGCGCTGAGCGAGATCTTCTACAAGCTGTGCCATATCTGCGGCAATTTCCTTATAAGGTCTCTCTTTTCCCGTCGGAATTTTATCCTTGATAAGAATTCTGCCCTGCTCGTCAACAATTCCGCCTTTCACAAATGTTCCGCCCAGATCGAGCCCTGCATAATAGTTCATAAATTCCCCTCCGTATTTTCATTTGTAAGAAGGATCAAACCTTCCCCCTTTAATTCAAACTCTTCACCGCACGCAACAAAAAAGCTGTCTCCTTTACGGAAAGGTATGCCGTTTGCCGTACCCTCGCCTTCCAGTACGTTTATCGCAGTAAAAGACTGTTTGTTACATTCACCAAAAGAACCTTTAAGCCGTAATTCACGGCAGGAAAAATATTTACAAGAAGTCAGTTTTCTGATCTTTCCGCCCTGAACGTTTACATAAGAGCCCGAACGGGTATGATCTTCAAACGCCTTAAAATTGATCACCTTTATCGCTTTATCCACGTGCAGCTGACGAGGCTTTCCGTCCACCCCCACACGGTTGTAATCATACACCCTGTATGTCACGTTACTGCTCTGCTGAACTTCGCAAATCACACAACCTGCACCGATCGCGTGTACCGTACCTGCTTCTATCAGAAAACAATCTCCCTTTTTTACGGGAATAAAATTGAGAAGTTCCTCAACCGTTCCGTCTTTGACTTTTTTCAAAAACTCTTCTTCGTTTGTATCTCTTTTAAATCCGCAATATATCCCTGCGCCTTCTTCGGCATCGAGAATATACCACATTTCCGTCTTGCCGTTGTCGTTTTCTTCCCTGCGCGCAAACGCATCGTCGGGATGAACCTGCACGGAAAGATTCTGCGCCGCATCTATGTATTTGATCAGCACGGGGAAAGAAGAACCCTTAGCATCCACTGCTTTCGGATTATTT
Source organism: uncultured Bacillota bacterium (assembly GCA_949287815.1). Classification (GTDB taxonomy): domain Bacteria; phylum Bacillota; class Clostridia; order Christensenellales; family Borkfalkiaceae; genus Borkfalkia. The sequence continues at coordinate 14,523 of CASEHS010000028.1, forward strand.
TCAAGCAATTCCGCAAGAGTGCCGCCCTCATAAGTACTCTGACCGTCGGGATGCACCGACACTTCCCAACTTTCGCTGATCTTTTTACCGCCATTGTCACGGCCGAACATATCTTTAAATTTATATCCGCCCCAAATATAATCTTTTAATACCGGTTTCAATAAGTACATACTTTATCGCCTCTTTATATTAGTTTTACCTTTCAGTATTATATCAAAATACACAGTTTTTTGCAATCGTTTCAAAGTTTTTTAAGACTTATCATAAAGCGCTCGTTTATTATTTTACCCAACCGCCATTTTCAAAGATTTTTACCCTTTCTCCGCTTTCGGTCACACCCGTAATTTCCAGATCATCCGTTCCCATCATGAAATCCACATGGATCGCCGAATCATTCAACCCCATTTCTCGCAATTCTTCCAATCTGTAATTTTCAAAACCGCGGATACATTCGGGAAATCCTCTGCCAAGAGCAAAGTGGCACGAAGCATTTTCATCGAAAAGCGTATTATAAAACAAAAGACCGCTCCTTCCCACGGGAGAATCGGAAGAAACAAGAGCACATTCTCCGAGATACGCCGCACCTTCGTCTGCGGCAAGCATTTTTTTGAGCGCCGCTTCACCTTGGGAAGCGTGTGCTTCCACCACCTTACCGCCTTCAAAGCGCAGGGAAAAATTGCGAATGATCTGTCCCTGATAGGATAGCGGTTTTGTGGAATATACAACACCTTCCGCATTGCCCTTCTTTGGAGTAGTAAATACTTCTTCGGAAGGTATATTCGGGTTAAACTCGATACCCGAAAGTGTTTTTTCAACGCCGCCCGCAAATATGCTTTCCTTCATCAAACCAACTTTCAGATGAGTACCGTTTTCGCTTTTGTACTCCAAAGACCGCAAATTCAAGCTGTTGAGCCACTCACTGCGCGAGGCAAGAAAGGCATTATGTTCGTTCCAATTTCCGATCGGATTTCCGATCGATCTTGAACAGGAAAGAATGGTGTTCCAAAGTTTTTCCTTAGCCACTGAACCCGTATCCTTCGGGAACACATTTTTTGCCCATGCTTCTCCCGCCGCAGCGGCGATACACCATTGCTGTCTGTTTTCCGTTTTATCGCGATACGGTTTTAAAATCAGCGAACGCGCCCGTGCTGCTTCCGCGTATTTGATCGGATCAATTCCGTTGAGCGCATCGGGATCTTCACTGATAAGATATAATCTCGCTGGTAGATTTTTACATTCCTCCCGCATTTTTTCTTCCTGCCAGCAGGTCACGCGCGAAAGCTCCTCCAAAGTCTTTCGCTCTGCTTGGATACGAGAAAGCGGCGTATACTGCCATTCCGTTTCTACCCTTTCCGCCCCGGCTCTGTAACACTCTTCCGCGACAAGACACACAAAATTTTCCGTTTCTATCTGTGCGCTGATAATGACCGATTGGCCGCGCTGCACATTTAAGCCCTTCCTGACCAGAAGCTTGGCATAATTTTTAAGATCTGTTTTCAGCATTCCGACTTCTCCTTAACCTCTTATCCCTCTACAAATTTTCAGATAGCCCAACCGCCTTTTTCAAAAATCTTTACTCTCTGACCTGATTTTGTGATACCTGTAATTTCCAGATCCTCCGTTCCGATCATAAAATCTACATGGATCGCCGAATCGTTTACGCCCATTTTCGCAAAATCCTGAGAGGTATATTTCCCGAAATCCTTGATCGTATTGCTGTATCCTCTGCCGAGTGCAAGATGACAGCAGGCATTCTCGTCATAAAGAGTATTATAAAACAAAACCCCGCTTTGATTGATCGGAGAATCAAAAGGAACCAAAGCACATTCCCCGAGATACGCAGCCCCTTCATCGAAACCAACAATATTTTTTAAGACCTCTTCATTTTTCTCGGCATGAACTTCCACGACTTTACCGCCCTCAAACCGCAAATAAAAATCTTCTATGATCTCGCCGCCGTACACGAGCGGTTTTGACGCGTACACGACACCTTCCGCAACGCCTCGCTCGGGAGTTGTAAACACCTCTTCGGTCGGTATATTCGGATTGAAATGCTTACCGTCTGTTGTACTTTTTCTGCCCGAAATGAACTGCGCTTCACCGATCAGACCGACACAAAAATCAGTACCGTTTGAACTTCTGTATTCAAGAGACGCAAGATCAAGCGCATTCAGTTTATCGCACTTTTCCCGTAAATTACGGTTATGCCACATCCAATCCGTCAAAGGGTCTTTTCCGTCTGCCCTGCTGACTTTCAAAATCAACTCCCAGAGCTTTTCTACGCCTCTGCCCGCTCTGTCTTCCGGAAAAATCTTTTTTGCCCATTCCGCGGAAGGCACGCCTGCCACACACCATTGATATCTGTTCGTCATTTTATCCTGATAAGGTTTGAGTATTGCAGAACGAGCCTGCTGCGCCATGCGCTCTTTCTCTCGCTCCGAATCTTTCATCTCCTCAGGCGCTTCCGAAAGCAAAGAGATACATACAGGCAATTTTTCGCAGCGGTACGACATTCTGCTCTCTTCCCATGAAGGCACGAAACTTAAAGATTTAACCGTTTCAAATCTTCGGGCAAGCTTGCGCATTGCACCGCTCCGCCATTCCACAAACACATTTGACGCTCCCGCCGCATAACATTCTTCCGCCAATAGTGCCACAAAATCCGCAATACCCGTTTCCGCAAAAATAAAAACTTCTCCGCCTTCTTCCACACTTCCGCCAATTCTGGCGATCAGTTTTGCATAATTTTTGAGCAGTGATTTTTTCATTCCCTTTATCCTTTTGAACTCTTTTGATATGTTTACATTTATGATACGCCAAACGCACAAAAAAGTCAACCTTCTGCCCCGAATGCCCGCACAGCTTTTATTCTCTTTCTTTGTATTTATAAAAAAAGATAGACATTAAACACCTTTTGGTTTATAATAATTTTAACCTTTAAAAGCAGTCAGGGAAAATATGAAATCGGGTTTTTACGAACAGAACGCAGACAATTTTGCATATATCACTTTAATGCACGGACACGAAAACTTTACGCACGCCCATTTTCACAACAGTATCGAGATCCTGTTTGTTACAAACGGCGAATTTGTCGTACGAGGAAACGGTGAAGAATGCAAGCTCGTAAAGGGAGATATATTTTTTGCAGATAACTTCGTGACGCACCTTTACCGCAGCGGTGAAAATGCCGAATATTACATAATCGTAATGTCTGATATTTATATGAACAACTTTCGTTCCGTTTACGGCAATAAAATTTTCCCCATGTTCATGACAGAACATAAAAACGAAACCGATCTCATTTTTTCAACACTTGCTCAAACTTTCAAAGAATGGAAAAATTATAACTCGCTTATGAAACATGGGTTTGCCGATCTGATCCTTGGGCTTATTGCACGCATTTATGAACCCGAATCGATAAAAGCTCATAAAGAAGGGTTGTTTATTGCAGACGTATTAAGATACATAGATACAAATTACGATAAACCGCTTTCCCTCCTTTCCGTTTCCGATAAATTCGGTTACAGCCCCAATTATTTTTCTACACTCTTCAACCGCTATACCGATATGAGTTTTCGTGAATACCTCAACCGCGTGCGAGTCCGTGAAACCGCCGCAATGCTCAAAACCGATCCAAACCTTTCCCTTGCAAAAGCGGCAAGACTTTGCGGTTTCGTAAGCCTGAACACTTATTACCGTGCAGTAAAAAGCAATCCTCCTGAAAAATAATTTATCCTTTCGCTTCCTTAAATTCATTTTATTGCTTTTATTTAAAAAATCGTAAGTTTTGACAATATCATACTTCAAGGCGGGATTGCTTCCCGTCTTTTTTTTCGTTATAATAACAACTGTAAATTTCGTTTCATCAAAACGGATAACAGGAGGTTTTTATTTTGAAAATCGGCGCAATATTGGAAAGTTTCCGAAAGGATTTTAAAACCGCGGTAAAAGAAGCGGCGGCTCTCGGCATAGACGGATTGCAGATGTATGCAAGCACCGAAACGGTAAACGCGGATATGACAAAAGCTCAGATCCAAGAAGTCAAAAATGTTTTGAACGGCGAAGGTCTGTGCGTTTCTGCTCTCTGCGGAGATTTCGGCTGTGAAATGTATTATACACGCAACCGCAGTCTTATCGACCGTGAAAAGAAAATTATGGAGATCGCCAAAGAACTGGGTACGGATATCGTAACGACACACATAGGCGTCGTCCCCGAAACGGAAAACTGTCCGCAATACGAAAGTATGCATGACGTATGCCGCGAACTTGCGGGTTTTGCCGATTCCATGAACGGACATTTCGCCGTAGAAACGGGTCCCGAACGCGCAGAACTTCTTAAAAAATTCCTTGACGGCCTGAATAGCCGCGGCGTTGCTGTCAACCTCGATCCTGCAAACCTCGTTATGTGCGCGGGCGACAATCCCCCTTCCGCCGTTCATATCCTTAAAGACTACATCGTACATACACACGCAAAAGACGGGATCATGCTCAAAAAGACAGATACTCGCACATTATATGCCCCCTCTTATTTTGGTTTGGAACAGGCTGACTGGGGCGAGCACATCAAAGAAATGCCGCTCGGCGAAGGCAATGTACCTTGGAAAGAATACATTCAGGCGCTTCGCGATATAGGCTATGAAGGATTCCTCACGATCGAGAGAGAATGCGGCGATACACCTTCCAAAGATATCGCGGCAGCCGTTACTTTTCTTAAAAAATACATAGGAGAATAAAACAATGAAAAAACTGAAAATCGGCGTTATCGGCGTCGGAAACATTTCTTCAACGCATATTGAAGGATATCTGAACAATTCCGATTGCGAATTGTACGCTTTTTGCGATATCAACGAAAAAACTCTCAAAGCCAAGGGAGAAAAATACGGAGTTAAAAGGCTCTATACCGATCATAAAAAAATGTTGGAAGAACTTCCCGAACTGGATGCGGTGAGCGTTTGCACATGGAACAACGCCCACGCCGAATGCTCGATCGACGCACTCAACGCAGGAAAACACGTATTTTGCGAAAAGCCTATGGCGATGAGTGAAGCTCAGGCATTAGAAATGAAAAAAGCCGCTGAAAAAGCGGGAAAAGTTTTGGGTATCGGGTTTGTAAGAAGACACGGAAAAGACGCCGTTCTTGCCCGCGATCTAATTGAAAACGGAAAGGCAGGAGAAATTTATTACGGAAAGGCGACGTACATACGCAGAAACGGAAATCCGGGCGGCTGGTTCGGCAATAAAGCTCTTTCGGGCGGCGGGCCTCTCATCGACCTCGGCGTACACGTAATCGATCTTGCAAAATACATCGCAGGAAACCCCAAAGCAGTTTCTGTTTTCGGCGCAACATTTACCAAGCTGTATAACAGAATAGAATTAAAAGACAAAAAAGCTTATGTTTCCGCTGACTATCGCGGCAAAGATGACATTTGCGACGTAGAAGACCTCGCAACAGCCATGATCCGCTTTGACAACGGTTTTGTTCTCAGTGTTGAAACAAGTTACAGCCTCAACGTCGGTCAAGACGAAGGAAAAGTTGAACTTTTCGGTACAAAAGGCGGAATCAAAATCGCTCCTTCCCTGACTTTCTATACCGAATACGAAGGAAGGCTTGCCGATATTTCTTTCCCCGGCGCAACCGCTTTCGACGGATCGGAATATGCACTTGAAATAGACAACTTTATTTCTGCGATCAAAACCGGTACTCCCCTCGTTGCAGACGCTGACGACGGTATTGAACTTATGAAGATCCTAGACGCTATTTATGAATCCGCGCGCACGGGACACGAAGTCATTCTTTGATCAAACAATTACCCCTTTACATTTTTAAACTTAATATATTTTAACTTTATAAAAAGCCGTCACCGAATTTTGATATGCACCCCAAAAGTTAGACACTTTTGGAGGTGCATATTTTTATGGCAAGAAGAAAGAAATTTAACACAAAGTACTCACCCGAATTTAAATT